>JAAYML010000104.1 GCA_012521395.1 Candidatus Epulonipiscium sp.
CCACTTTAAGATGTCTTGAATAAATCAATGTACTCATAAGTGACAAGGGTAAAATAACAGCAATGGCATTGGCATGGGAATCATGCTCTTCAACCGCCAGAAACTTTTGCATAGCAGGAACAACAATGGTCCCTCCTCCTGCACCAAAAAGACCATTAACCAATCCTGTTAATAAACCTAATCCCAGAATCTTAAAATAACTTTTTTTCACAAAAATTCCTCCGATTTGACGATTAATGTAACGCCAAATCCCCCTTAATCAATGCTTGCCCATAAGAACAGTAAGGCTGTATGAAACAGGCCTGACATTTTGGATTTCTTGCGGTACAAATTTTTCTTCCATGAGCAATAATCTGTGTATTATATCTAATCCAATGAGATTTTGGAAGAATCTTCATTAAATCAAATTCAATCTTTACAGGATCTGTATTGGTCGTAAGTCCCAGTCTGTTAGATACTCTTTTAACATGCGTGTCCACAACGATGCTGGGAATATTAAAGATATTGCCTAAAATTACATTGGCTGTTTTTCTTCCGACCCCGGGTAATTGAGTTAACTTTTCTATATCAGCTGGCAATTGTCCGTTATACTTTTCAAGAAGCTGTCTGGCAGATAAGATAATATTTTTAGCCTTATTCCTGTAAAAACCTGTAGAATGAATATCTTGTTCCAGTTCTTTTATATCTGCATTTGCAAAATCAGATAAGGAAGTATATTTTTTAAATAAATCTTTCGTCACCAGATTTACCCTGTCGTCTGTACACTGGGCACTTAAAATTGTTGCAATTAGAAGCTGCCAGGGCGTATCATAGTTTAAATAGCATTTCGTATTTTCAGGATAATGTTCATCGAGTAGTTGTAAGATTTTTTTGACCTTGTTTTTCATTGCCTGGAAAACCCCTTCTTTTATTTTTCGACATAATTACAATTAATTAAATATTTTATTATCTTTTTAAACAAAATATATATAACTTGGGAAATAATAGAAATATATGCCTATTATTTCCTGGGAAATGATATCATTATTTGGGAAATAATGTTTATCATATAATGACTGTGTAAAAGTTAGCATGTCCTAAAATCTCATCTTTAGAAAGATAATCAAAAAGAACAGCAACAGTTTCCTCTCTAACTTCTTCTATTTCTCTTCCAAGTTCTATATTTTTTATAATCTCTGTAATATTTATAGAAAATAACTCCAGGTGAACTTTCCTGCTTATATCTTTTGGAGAACTTCCCATTAATTTGGGTAAGAAATGCTTAATATTTTCTTCATTATGATAGAAATTCCTTATTTCCATTTTATATTTGTCATTCAATGAATGCATCCATTCCGGAAATTTTTTAACCTTTTCAAGCAGATGCATATCAAATTTTAACAGTTCTTTAAATATTTCTTCATTCCTTTTTACTTTTTCTTGATAAAAGGAAAGTAAAATTGTAAATAAAGATATTTTGCTGTGATTGATATGATGATAACCTTTTTTCTCCCAATACTTTGCTAAAGCTTCATAAAAATCAAAAGGCGAATCAAAATAAGAACTAATATATCTGATGCTGTAATAAAAATGTCCCGAATTATAATAAAGCTCCAACATTTCTTCAATCATTTTTAATTTTAAGACTTCTTCATAAGAAAGCTCTTTTGTATAAAGAATTTCATAAGGCGCTTTATCTTTATATACCAGGCCATATTCCTCCGCGTTATATCTCATTTTAGAACCCTTGAGTACTTTTAAGAAACCCAGTTGCAATTGTTCTGGATATAATAAATAAACATCATTAAAGGATTTTTTAAAAGATGGATAGTTTTCCCCAGGAAGCCCGGCAATCAAATCCAGATGTTGATGGATATTCTTATAACCTTTTATTTTTTTAACAATCGCTGTTAATTTATCAAAATCCATTTCTCTTTCAATCTGCTTTAAGACATCCCTGTTGGTTGTCTGAACCCCTATTTCAAATTGAAAAAGACCAGGTCTTGCTTTCGATAATAATTCTAAAGCTTCCTCATCTAAAATATCGGCTGAAATTTCAAAATGAAAATTGCTCTTTCCATTGTCCTTATCCATTAAGTATTTCCATATGGATAAAGCATGTTTTTTATTACAATTAAAAGTCCTGTCTACAAATTTAACCTGTTTTACGCCCGCATCTAAAAAATGCTGTAAATCAGCATATACTCTTTCTAATGATAAAAACCTGACTTTTTTATCCCTGGAAGACAAGCAGTATTGACATTGATAAGGACAACCCCTGGTTGATTCATAATATATAATTTGATTAGACAAAGCATCAAAATCTTCATAAGGAAAAGCGATTTCATTTAAATCTAATAGTTTTCTTTCTCCAGTTTTAATTATTTTCCCATTTATTCTATAAATTATTCCCTCGACATCAGCCAAATCACCCTTCTTATCTCTGAAAGATTTAAGAATATCATAAAAAGTAGCTTCACCTTCTCCAAGGACAATCAGGTCTATTTCTTGATGCTCCTTTAATAAGGCTTCACCATCATAGGAAACCTCCGGACCTCCAAGAATAATCGTGGCAGAAGGTAGTACCTTCTTCAGGCTTTTGACCAGATCCATAGTTTGTTCAATATTCCATATATAACAGGAAAAACCCAAAATATCTGGTTTGGCTTTAAATATTTCATTTAAAATATAATTTTCCTGATGATTTATCGTAAACTCAAGAATTTTAATATTCTCCTTAAATTCTTTACAATAAGCCCTTATACTTCTTAAAGCTAAAGAAGTATGTATATACTTTGCATTCAGGGTGGATAAAACAATATTCATGAAAAACGCTCCTTATAACAGTTTTACTTAATTATATAACAAAAAACGGCGCCTGTCAGTTAACTTAAACAGATAAGCTGCAGACACCGGTTTTATTCAGTTATTCATGTATAATCACCATGGTCCCATGGGGAATATTTTCATAAAACCATTTTGCATCTTCATCCAATAACCTGATACATCCATGACTGGCTGGTTTGCCGATTTTTTCTAACTCTGACTGAATAATATTCCAATGATTATCCCGAGGTATCCCATGGAATAAATATTGGTCTACAATTCTGACCCAATATAAGGCGCCTTCATTAAATCTGGGAGAGAAAAAGCTTGGTCCCCTATCCTGAATATAAAATGTTCCCAGAACTGACGGCTCTTCTGGTTTTCCTCCCGAAGCAGGCATTCTTCTTATAACTTCTTCCCCTTTATGAATTAAAACTTCATGCTTTTCTTTTAAAACAACTTCTACCCATAACTGATCTTCTTTTAAAGGCATGGTCGTAAATTTTAAGCTATAAAGATCTGTCTTCTCCCCATATTTTGATACACCTTGAATTTGAACTTCATACTCTTTATTGGCCCTTAATACTTCCCATGGCAAAAGTTCCAGTTTATTGCCTTTTATCTTTACTTTCTGCTTGACACCGTCTATCGTAACAATGGCATCGGATAATTCTTCACTCATCTCTGCTGTAATCTTAGGATATATGGAAACCCATTTGGCTGATTGCTCAGGAAAGGTCTTGGTAATATATGGCTTTGGTGCTGTAGTAATTTGAATCTTTATATCTTCCTTAATCATCTCTCCACACTGGGCTTTTAAACCTTTTTTAATCAGCAGTAAATAATTCCTTTCATTTTCTAATTTTTCGTCCGGATATAAAACAAGCTTACAATAATCTATAAATTTATTAGAATCGACTTCATAAGGCCTAATTTCAAATTTTACATCCGTCTGAATATATTGTTCGATATTTTTAAAGTCTATAGGGGTATTAAATTGAAAAATCAGTGGTCCATCTGTGGGTGTATTTTTACCATTTTCAACTTTAATCAGTTTTGGCTCCGCCTGAAACTGGATAAGCACTGATAAAGATTTGCTCAAAAAAGGAATTTTTGTTTCGGCGCCTTTAATCATAAAAATAGCCTTTTGTCCTTTAAAATCACTTATTTCCTTTAAACATACCCTTAAAACATTTTTACTTTCCCAGTTAAAATCACAATGAATTTTGGAATGAGAAAGATGATAAGATTTTATATGAATTTTTTCTTCTATGCCAAACTGTTTCATTGGAACTAAAAAATTGATTTTTACAATGGCAGTATCTCCCTGAATCTCCGTAACAACTAAATTAAAACGCTGAAAAAAAAATATAATAGCCGTCAGGAAAATGATAATAATAATGATATTCCTGTATTTACGTAAATCTGATACAAAAATCATCCTATACCCCCCATGGTTTAACCATATCATGCCTTAATTATTCATACCCTAATAATCTATATGATAAGAGTTTAGAGGTTAGAAGTTGGAGAGGAGAATAAATTAAAATAAGAAGTATACCCGCCTTCTGACTTTTCTTTAAAAAATATAAAAAAGCTAGTATTCAAAGTACTAGCTTTTTTATATCTATATCAAGCGCGAGACGGGATTCGAACCCGCGGCCCTCGCCTTGGCAAGGCGATGCTCTACCACTGAGCCACTCGCGCATATATTTTGTTAAGCGGGTGATGGGAATCGAACCCACGTATCCAGCTTGGAAGGCTGGTGTTCTACCATTGAACTACACCCGCAGAGTGCCCAGAGCCGGAATCGAACCAGCGACACGAGGATTTTCAGTCCTCTGCTCTACCGACTGAGCTATCTGGGCAATCCTTGTTATGCCGGAGACCGGAATCGAACCGGTACGGTCTTTGAGGGACCGCAGGATTTTAAGTCCTGTGCGTCTGCCAGTTCCGCCACTCCGGCACAAATCAGAGAAAAACAAATCGGCTTTAATTTTTATAATAAATGGAGGGAGAAGGATTCGAACCTTCGAAGTCTTTCGACAACAGATTTACAGTCTGCCCCCTTTGACCACTCGGGAATCCCTCCATATATAAAATAATGTATGATGAATTTAAAATCCTTAGAAAGGAGGTGATCCAGCCGCACCTTCCGATACGGCTACCTTGTTACGACTTCACCCCAGTCATTGGCTTCACCTTCGACGGCTCCTCCCTCGCGGTTAGGTCACCGGCTTCGGGTGCTTCCAACTCCCATGGTGTGACGGGCGGTGTGTACAAGACCCGGGAACGTATTCACCGCGACATGCTGATTCGCGATTACTAGCGATTCCGGCTTCATGTAGTCGAGTTGCAGACTACAATCCGAACTGGGA
>JAAYML010000105.1 GCA_012521395.1 Candidatus Epulonipiscium sp.
AATGAATTTTTGATGGAGGGATTTTATGAAAAAATTGATTTTAGGTAATGAAGGGGTGGCAAGAGGTGCTTATGAAGCAGGTGTAAGAGTAGCTTCAGCTTATCCGGGAACGCCCAGTACAGAAATAACCGAATTTATTGCGAAATATGATGAAATTTACGCAGAATGGTCTCCAAATGAAAAAGTAGCTATGGAAGTTGCTATTGGTGCTTCTCTGGCAGGAGCAAGGGCCATGGTAGCTATGAAACATGTGGGATTAAACGTAGCGGCTGATCCGCTTTTTACGGTTTCCTATACAGGGGTAAATGGAGGCCTGGTTATTTTAGTGGCAGATGACCCTGGTATGCACAGTTCTCAAAATGAGCAAGACAGCCGTTGTTATGCCAGAGCTGCCCATATTCCCATGTTAGAACCTGCTGACAGCCAGGAAGCAAAAGATTTTGTAAAATTGGCATTTCATTTGAGTGAAAAGTATGATACACCAGTTTTTGTCCGTATGACAACGAGGGTTTCCCATGCCCAAAGTATTGTTGAATTTGGAGAAAGAGAAGAAATCGCCTTAAAGCCTTACGATAAAAATATTCAAAAAAATGTTATGATGCCAGGTATGGCCATAAAAAGACATATTGTCGTTGAAGAAAGAATGAAACAATTAGCTGAAGATGCCAATCAATTAGAGATCAATAAAATAGAATGGAACGATAAAAAAATTGGGATTATTACCAGTGGCATTGCTTATCAATATGTTAAAGAAGCTATTCCAAACGCTTCTGTTTTAAAACTTGGAATGGTACATCCTCTTCCAAAAAAATTAATAGAGGAATTTGCTAATCAAATAGAAACTTTATATATCGTAGAAGAATTGGAACCTGTTATCGAAGAACAGGTAAAAAGCTATGGTATTGCGGCCATAGGAAAAGAAGTCTTTTCAGTACAGGGAGAATTATCAGTTAAAAAAATATTATCTGCTATTGCTAAAACAGAAATTCCATCTAAAAAACCAGAACAGTTACCAGGTCGTCCACCGGTATTATGTCCTGGTTGTCCTCACAGGGGCATTTATTATGTGATGAAAAAATTAAAATTACATGCCACAGGGGATATTGGCTGTTATACTTTAGGTGCCATGGAACCTTTATCCAGTATTGATTCCTGTGTTTGTATGGGTGCAAGTGTTGGTATGGTGCACGGTATCGAAAAAGCCAGAGGCAGAGAATTTTCAAAGAATTGGGTAGGCGTAATAGGGGATTCTACTTTTATTCATTCAGGAATAACGGGTTTAATTGATATTGTATATAATAAAGGCATGTCTACGGTACTTATTTTAGATAATTCAACAACAGGTATGACAGGCCACCAGGATCACCCTGCAACGGGTAAAACCATTAAAGGGGAAGCAGCACCAATTCTAAATCTGGTGGAATTAGTAAAGGCAATAGGAATTAAAAATGTAAGAGTCGTGAATCCTTTTGATTTAAAAGAAGCAGAAGTTGTATTAAAAGAGGAAACCAATAAAGATGAGCCTTCAGTGATTATTGCCAGCAGACCATGTGCTTTATTAACAAAAGAAAAGAAAGCAGCTTGCAAAATTACGGATGCATGTGTTATGTGTGGCAGTTGTCTGCGATTAGGTTGTCCTGCCATTGAAAAACAAGATGGAAAAGTAGTCATTGACGATGCACTTTGTAATGGATGTGGATTGTGTTCAAAAGTTTGTCGGGTAAATGCTATTGTAAAGGACGGTGAATAAGATGGAAACAAAAAATATACTCATTGCCGGTGTCGGAGGACAGGGAACCTTATTGACCAGCAGAATTATTGGGGATGTAGCTGTAAGAAAAGGTTATGATGTTAAAATGTCTGAAGTGCATGGTATGGCTCAAAGAGGGGGTAGTGTGGTTACCCACGTAAGATATGGCAAGAAGGTTTATTCTCCCTTAGTGGAAGAAGGAACTTGCGATATTCTTTTGGCCTTTGAAAAATTAGAAGCCTTACGTTGGATTCATTTTTTAAAAGAAGATGGAATTATTATCGTCAATAATCAGGAAATTAATCCTATGCCGGTTATTACGGGAGCAGCCCAGTATCCCACGGATATTATTCAGAGAATTCAGAGGGCTTGTAAGCAGGCGTATATATTAGATGCACTTAGTATTGCTAAAGCATTAGGAAATATTAAGGTCGTTAATACCGTTTTATTAGGGGTATTGGCAAAACATTTAGGTCTTGAAAAAAGTGATTGGGAAGAAGCTATCGAGCGGACTGTTCCTCCAAAAACAGTTGAATTAAATAAAAAGGCCTTTTTGACAGGTTATGAATCAGAAATAAAATAAGGGTGTTTATCACCCTTATTTTTTAATATACTGTGATGGTTACTTTAACGGTATCTTTTTCTGTAAATCCTTTAATAAAGGGTTTGTTCTGAGGCCCAAATACCCTGCTGTCTTCATCATCGTAAATGATGGTTTGGACAAAGGCATCCTGAGCAACACCGGCATAATCAATTTTATATTTATCGCCTTTTTTTGCACCTGGAATAGAAATGAGGAATTCGAAGGGGATCCAACTGTTGGAATGTTGGAATTTTTATCTGCTAAATGGTGTAATTTTTCTTTTTTATGAGGGGGGGAGGTGTTCATCTTTATGATGTAATGGTGGGTGTTTTTTGATGTGTGGAGCTGGTGGAGGGATGCTTTTTACAACAATTTTGTTATGTCTGGTAATGGGCTGATGGATGGGGTTGTATATTTTTTTAGTAAAAAAATAAGTATAGAGTATAAGTAAAAAAATATAAAAAAAGCAAGGCAGAAATAGCTTTGTAAGAAAATCAAAAAGGGTAAAATCCGTATATAGTGTTAATATTACAGCTGGTGTATCAGCCCAGGGTAATGCGGCACCTCCTATATTAGACGCGATAATAGCAGATACCAAAACAGGAAGGATGGATGTTTTAAAATGTATTGCTAGTTCGATGCAGATGAAAGCAAATAATAAAATGACAGTTAAGTTATTCATAAACAGGGATAAAAAATAGATAGTAAACATTAAAATAGAAAGAGCAAGAACCTTTTTACCCCGGGAAGTTTCAATCAGCCACTTTTTTATATAATCAAAGACGCCCAGGTTTTCAAAAGTTTTTGTAAAAAGGGATAGTACAAAAATAAGGATAATTATTTCCACAGGGAATTCTTTCAGGATACTGTCTGCATTAAAACTGCCGCTTACAGAACCGTAAATTAAGATAGCAGAAAGGCCTAAAACAGCGATAGGAAGTCGGTATTTTGTAATAAAAATCATCATGCAATAAGTGATTAGAACAGCGATGATAATGATAGACAAATGCTCACCCCCTTGTCAGTCTTGATGACAGTAATTTGTTGAAATATTTTTTATACTACAATATATGAGCTTAGACAAGGGGATGTGACGAATCATTGCCTATTTTGTCTTTTTGTGTGATAAGGTGTCAAAGGAAGAAATAAAAATGATGGCAATGGCAATAGCTCCGGCGATTTCAAAAGTTTGTGCCCCATAAAATGCAGCTTCTTTAAAATTTTGATTGAGTACCGCATACATGGTTTTATACATTCCTGCACCTGGAACAAGGGGGATAATACCTGGTATTAAAAAAATAGTGATAGGCATTTTTCTTAACTTGGCCAGTATTCTTGATATAATACTAATACTGAGAGCACTGATAAAATTAGAAAAAATAACAGAGTCAGTCCACTTAAAAATAAAAAGATATATTAACCAGCCTAAAGAACCAACCAAACCGCAATAGCCCAGTTCTTTTTTAGAAACATTAAAAAGGATTGCAAAGAAAAAAGTTGCAAAAAAAGCACTGATAATTTGTAAAATCATGTGAACCTCCATTTATTTATAAGCTTTAAGATTAAAAAGGAAGCCATACTTTAAGGGCAATAGCAACGCCTGTGGCAATGGATATGGCCACGAAAAAGGCTTCTACACCTCTGGATATTCCTGATAATAAATTACCTTCAATGGTATCTCGTATGGCATTTGTTATGGCAACGCCAGGCACCATAGGCATAATAGAGCCAATGATGATGTTGTCAAAGTTTGTAGAAGGAATGATGGAAGTTAATAAAAGGGCTAAAAAGCCAACTAAAAATCCGCCAAGCATATCCGCTAGAAAACGGGATAGTTGCAAATTTATAAATAATCGTTGTATAATTCCTAAAATAATTCCTATACTTAATGATATCAGAAAATCTTTATAATTTCCCCCAAAGACGATTGTAAAAAATGCAGAAGTCAAGCCTGTCACACTAATAAGAATTAAGGGTTGGTAGGGAGAAATTTTGTCAATTTTTTTTAGTTCTTCTATGGCGTCTTGCAAAGAGATTTTTCCAAGAACATACTTTCTGGACAAATCATTGACCAGGGCAACTTTATCCAGCCGGATGGTCCTGCTGTTAATTCTTTTTAGTTTGGTAGTCATTTCGATGTTTTTGTCATCGATGGTTGCAATAATTCCTGTAGGAGTAACAAAAACTTCTATACTTTCAAAGTCATAAACTGAAAGAATCCGCATGATTGTATCTTCAACCCGGTAAGTTTCTGCTCCGCTTCTAAGCATAATTTCTCCAGCTTGAATTGCAAAATTTAATAATAATTTGTGGTCCATAAGCAAACTCCTTTTCTGATATAGAAAAAGTACCTGTAAAGGTACTTCATAGGTTTGTTAATATTATGAGATCAAATATATAAATTAGTTTACGTTATTTATTTGGTAAAAGAAGAAGGTTTTCTTTACAGAATGATAAGAAATTCTTTATAAATATATTAATTCATCTGCAGCTATATTGCAAGGTTAAAGTATATTTTAAAATTTAGGACTATTAAAAAGCATTTAATTTTTTTTCTTATTGTGTTATAATTTTCATGTGAAATTGGAGTGCAAAGCACTTTCAAATATCATACTTAGGAGGTAATATTTACTATGTACTCGTTTGAAGAAATACAAAAAGTCGACTTAGAAGTAGCAGAGGCTATAGAAAAAGAGATTAACAGGCAAAATAATAATATTGAGCTTATTGCCTCTGAAAATTTTGTATCAAAAGCTGTCATGGCAGCTATGGGCTCTCCATTGACCAATAAATATGCTGAGGGATATCCTGGCAAAAGATATTATGGTGGATGCGAATTTGTTGATGTTGTTGAAAATTTAGCCATTGAAAGAGCAAAAAAACTTTTTGGTGCCGAGCATGTTAATATTCAGGCCCATTCAGGGGCACAAGCAAACATGGCTGTCTTTTTTGCCGTATTAAATCCTGGGGATACAGTCATGGGAATGAATCTTTCCCATGGAGGACATTTAACCCATGGCAGTCCGGTAAACATGTCAGGAAAACAATATAATATCATTCCTTATGGTGTAGATGAAAAGACAGGCTATATTGATTATGATGCTTTGATGGAATTGGCTAAAGAACATAAACCCAAATTAATTATTGCAGGTGCCAGTGCCTATCCAAGAATTATAGATTTTGAAAAGTTCAGAGCTATTGCTGATGCAGTGGGTGCTTATTTAATGGTAGACATGGCCCATATTGCAGGTTTGGTTGCAGCAGGTCTTCATCCTAATCCAGTTCCTTACGCGGATTTTGTGACGACCACGACGCATAAGACTTTAAGAGGTCCAAGAGGTGGAATGATTCTTTGCAAAGAAGAATTTGCTAAAATAATTGATAAAGCAATTTTCCCTGGTACTCAAGGCGGACCTTTGATGCATGTTATTGCAGCAAAGGCAGTTAGTTTAAAAGAAGCAGCAAGCGATGAATTTAAGGCTTATCAAAAACAAATCATAAAAAATGCTAAAGCCTTGGCAGAGGCCTTAATGGCTAAGGGATTTAATTTAGTTTCAGGTGGAACAGACAATCATCTGATGATGATAGATTTAAGAAATCTTAACATAACAGGAAAAGAAGCTGAAACCCGATTAGATGAAATTGGTGTAACTTGCAATAAAAATACAATTCCTTATGATCCTCAAAGTCCTTTTGTGACCAGTGGAATACGCCTTGGAACACCAGCAGTGACAACAAGAGGTATGAAGGAAGAAGATATGCAGGTTATTGCAGATATTATTCACATGACCTTAACCGATTTTGAAAGCAACAAGGAAAAAGCAAGAGAACTTGTAGCAGCTTTAGTTTCTAAATATCCTTTGTACTAAAGTAGGGAACATTGTTTCCTACTTTTTCTTATCTGTTATTCTATTAAAAAATGGAGGTCAATATGTATATTCATGAAACAAAAATAAAAGTTCGTTATGCTGAAACAGATCAAATGGGGATTGTTCATCATTCCAATTATTATATTTGGTTTGAATTGGCCAGGACAGAATTTTTTGAAGCAATTGCTTTGCCTTATGACCTGATAGAAAGAGACGGGATTATGTTTCCTTTGGTAGAAAGCAGCTGTATTTATAAAGAATCTGCAAGATATGCTGAAAATCTTATTATTAAGGCATGGATAGAAGAAATAAAAGGAATGAAGTTTACTTTTTTATATCAAGTGATTAGGGAAGAAGACAAAAGAGTTCTCGCTATAGGAAAAACCATTCATGTTCCTGTAGATAAAAATATGAAGCTGATAAATTTAAAAAAGAAAAATCCCAGACTGTTAGAAACCATAAAAGCCGTTATTTCAGCAAAATAATTAAAAATATAGAAAAGTCTTATATTTGCTTGAAAGAAATGTAAAAATAATGTAGTATTATGATATGGATGGAAAACAATTTTATTATTTTAGGGGGCATGTATTATCATGTTTTGTACAAAATGTGGGAATCCTTTGGAAGAAGGGCAGAAATGCGCATGTCAGCAAAGTCATTTAAAAACGGCCAGGGAAATTTTCAAAACTGAAGTGAAGGTTTTTCAAGAAGTTAATTCTACAAATATTAAATTGTTTTTACTTGAAAATCTTTATACATTTTTTGAATTTATTAAATCACCAACGATTGTTATAAAGCGCTGTGCAAAAAAGCAAGATATTGCAGATAGTATTTTCTTTTTATCTTTACAGGCACTTTTATCGGGTTTTTTTCTTATTTTAGTAACAATGAAATTAGACGATTTTGCCAGTGATTTATTGGGCGTTTTTAGTTTTTTGTGGGAGGCGAAAATTCCATACTTTACAATATTTATTAAGACGGTTTTATATGTTTTTCTGTTATTTATTTTATTTAATTTTGTTCTTTATCTTTTTTCGAATGTTCTTTTTAAAGGAGAAGGAAATTTTAAAGGATTAGTAAGTACTTTAGGAATTATTGCCATACCTAAAATAATAACGCTCTGGTTATCCTTTATTTTGATACTTATTTCTTTTAAGTTTGTATTGTGCTTAAACTTTATGACCTACATTTTTGGAATGATATTAAATTTTGTTGCGGTGAAAGAAGTCTTTGGATTTAGTGAAGACAAAAGCGCCTATGCTTTAGCTTTTTCCTACTTGCTATATTTTATATTAATTGTGGTATTTATTTTTTAATTTTTGTTAAAGTAAGGTAAGAAAAAAACCCGTTAATACGGGTTTTAATTTTCATTATGATTTTAGAATCCTAATTCTTCTCCAATTAAGATGATTTTAATACGGTTAGGGGTTTTTGACAGGCGGGTAATTAAAAGATTGGAACAGATAGAGCTTGGGGAACTACAATTTTGACAATGACCAGTGGCCGTACAAGGTGTTTTTGTTTGAAGCCGGATTGCATTCATTGGGGCAGCAAGGCTTTTAATTCTTTCAATGCCAGCTTCTTCATTGGGAACAACTTTATTCATACCAGCAAATACGATTATATTTTTTGGACCAAATATTAAAGCAGCAATTCTATTTCCCCTGCCGTCCATATTAATTAATTTTCCATCTAAGGTAATGGCATTTGTACTCATTAAATAATAATCTGCGCAAAAAGTATCGTGATAGATTTTTTCTAATTCTTCAGGAGATTTTGCACTATCTCTATCTAAAAGGGTATAATTGTGCTTTTTTAATTCTTCTAATATACCGATTTCTTTTAAGGTTTGAGACCCTCCCCAGGCAACAGTAGAACCTTCCTGCATGATTTCAAAAGCTTTTTTTAAAGCAATTTCTTTGGTTTCACAGTAATATCCTACCATATGCCTTTTGGCAAGAGCAGTAAGTATTTTTTTGGCATTTTGCTTGTAATATTCTTTTCTTGGTGTCATTTCGATTCCCCTCTCCTTTTTTCTACATTATTATTATAACGTATTATTGCTATGGTTTTCAAATGACTTTGTATTTTTGAAAAAAATCATTAAATAATAAAAGGGGATTTATAAATTTTCAAAAATCTAGTATAATCTTATAGTGTAAAATTTTATTTATTTTATAATTAAAATAGGATTGTATAAATTTTATAGGAGGCAAAAGATAAATAATGAAAAAATTCTTTAACCAAAGTGTAGAAACCGTTCTTCAAGAATTAAATAGTGATATGGAAAAAGGACTGAGTAAAGAAGAAGCTACTAAACGTTTAAAAGAGTATGGAGCGAATCAGCTCAAGGAGAAAGAGGCCAGAGGAATTTTTCAAATGTTTCTGGATCAGTTTAAAGATTTTTTAGTAGTTATTTTAATTGTTGCCAGTATTATTTCAATTTTAGTAGGTGAAGTAAAGGATGCAGCCATTATACTGGCTATTGTTATTCTTAATGCAGTTTTAGGTGTTTTTCAGGAAAACCGCGCAAGTAATGCTTTAAAAGCATTAAAAGAAATGGCCGCTCCTTTGGCTAAAGTTTTAAGAGATGGTAATCTTGAAAAAATACCATCTTCGGATTTAGTACCTGGAGATATTGTTTTATTAGATGCCGGTGATTATGTTCCTGCAGATTTAAGATTGATTGAAACGGTTAATTTAAAAATAGAAGAAGCGGCTTTAACAGGAGAATCCGTTCCTGTTGAAAAGTTTGCTGATGAAATGGTTGAAGAGAATGCAGGGATAGGAGACAGAGTAAATTTTGCCTATATGAGCACAGTGGTTACCTATGGAAGAGGAAAAGGTATTGTCGTGGCAACAGGTATGGATACAGAAATTGGTAAAGTTGCTTCAATGCTGGAAGCTGTAGAAGAAGAGCAAACACCTCTTCAAAAGAAATTAAATCAAATGGGCAAAGTCCTTGGAAGCTTATGTTTAGCCATTTGTGCGGTTATATTTCTTTTAGGCTTATTAAGAGGCCAGGAGCTTTTAGAAATATTTATGACTTCGGTTAGTTTGGCGGTAGCAGCTATTCCTGAAGGCCTTCCTACTGTCGTTACAGTTGTTTTGGCTTTAGGAATGCAAAAAATGATTAAAAGAAATGCAATTATGAAGACTTTAGGTGCTGTTGAAACTTTAGGAAGTACTACAGTGATTTGCAGTGATAAAACAGGAACTCTTACTCAAAATAAGATGACAGTGGTTAAAGCCTTTGATGGGGAATACCTTTGGGATGTAACAGGAAGAGGTTATACAACAGAAGGTGAAATCAAAAATTGCGACAATCCTAAAGTGAATACTTCTCCTGCCCTTGAATTGCTGCTTAAAGCAGGGGTACTTTGTAATGATGCTTTCATTAAGAAGGGTGAGGCCGATATCATTGGAGACCCGACAGAAGGGGCTTTGGTGGTATTAGGGGCAAAGGGAGGTTATTTAAAGGACGCCTTATTGAATGAAATGCCCCGTATAGGAGAAATCCCTTTTGATTCTGACAGGAAACTCATGACGACTTTTCATCGACAAAATGATGAGATGATTATGTTTACTAAAGGGGCTCCGGATATTGTTTTAAATCGCTGTAAATACATTTATTTAAATGGTGAAGTTGTAGAAATTACTGAAGAACATAAAAAGATGATTACAGAAAAAAATAATGAATTTGCAAAGGAAGCTCTAAGAGTTTTGGCTCTATCCTTTAAAATGTCGGAAAAAATTAATGAAAGTATAAATGAAGAAAAGGACTTAATTTTCTTAGGTCTTGTTGGTATGATAGATCCACCAAGAGATGAAGCCAAAAAAGCGATAGCAATTTGTAAAAAAGCAGGTATCCGGGTTGTAATGATTACCGGAGACCATAAAACGACTGGTGCTGCAATTGGTAAAGCTCTGGGTATTATTGAAAAAGATGAAGAAGCAATGGATGGAAAAGAAATAGATGTTCTCGATGACGAAGCTTTAAAAGAAAAAGTTAAATATGTCAATGTGTTTTCCAGGGTTTCTCCAGAACATAAGGTTAGAATCGTAAGGGCCATAAGAAATAATGGAGAAATTGCAGCGATGACAGGAGATGGAGTTAATGACGCACCTGCCTTAAAGCAAGCAGATATAGGTATTGCAATGGGTATTACAGGTACAGACGTAGCAAAAGAAGCAGCAGACATGATTCTTACTGACGACAATTTTGCCAGCATTGTTGCTGCCGTTGAAGAAGGAAGAACTATTTTTGCTAATATAAGAAAGTTTGTAGGATTCTTATTATCCTGTAATATAGGAGAGTTACTGCTTATTTTTATAGCGATGTTACTGGGGCTTCCAGTACCCCTTCTTCCAATTCATTTGCTGTTGATTAATCTGATTACAGATGCCTTTCCTGCTTTTGCATTAGGTGTAGAACCTATGGAAGAAGGTATCATGGATCAGCCTCCAAGAGATCCTCAGGAACCTATTATTAATAAAAAGATGGCTATTGCTGTTGGTATTCAAAGTATTTTTTTAGCTTCGGCTGCATTGGCATCTTTCTATTTTGGATTTAAGTATTTTACTGGTGAAAATAGCCTTGTTCTTGCAAGAACTTATTGTTTTGTTACTTTGGTTGCAGGAGAATTATTGAGAGCATATTCAGCCCGTTCTGAAAAAACTACTATTTTTAAGATGAAATTATTTGAGAATAAATATTTAAACTTAAGCGTGTTAGGCTCTTTGGCATTACTTTTTGCCATTGTCTATATTCCGGCACTTCAGCTTGTATTTAACACTTTGCCTTTATCCCTGAATAACTTGGCAAATGCCCTGTTATTTGCCCTAATCCCTGTAGCAGGAGGAGAAATTTCTAAAAAATTCAAATAAGCTGCACATGGGACAAAGCAGAAAAATACAATATAAATAGGATGTAATATTGCAATATTATGATATATATGCCATAATATTAGGTACAACAAAATCATTTGTTTTAGAGTAAAGGATTATGCCTACAGGGCAGAACAGGAGGGTAATATGCTGGATATTGCGATTATTGGTGCAGGGCCTGCTGGTCTTTCAGCAGCCATTAATGGGGTCATTAGAAATAAAAAGGTGATTGTTTTTGGAAGGGATCCTAAAAGCAGTTATTTATATAAGGCTGAAAAAGTGGATAATTATTTAGGTTTGCCCAATATAAGCGGTCCGGAAATGATACATCAGTTTATAAAACATGCCCAGGATTTAGGGGTAGAATTTCATGAAGGCAGAGTATTAGAAGTTTTCCCTATGGGAGATTATTATACCTTAAATGCAGAAAATGAATTTTTTGAAGCCAGAACAGTAATTATTGCAACGGGAGTTCCTAAGGCTAAATATATACCTGGAGAAAAAGAACTTTTAGGTAAAGGCGTTAGTTATTGCGGTACTTGCGATGGTCCTTTGTATAGAGGCAAGACTACTATTGTTATTGGAGAAATAGAAGAAGCGGAAGAAGATGTTAATTTTCTCAGGGAGATCTGTAGTAAAGTCTATTTCTTACCGACTTATAAGGAAGTAAAATACGTTCCTTCTGATGTTGAAATCATAAGAGGCAAGCCAAAAGAAATTTTTGGAGATCCATTTGTTTCAGGGATTAAAATTGATGATAGGGAATTAAAAGTGGACGGGGTTTTCTTAATTAAAGAAACCATACCAGTGACTCAACTGATTAAGGGTTTGGAAATGGATGGAAAAACAATAAAGGTCAATCGTCAGCAAGAAACTAATTTTCCTGGGGTTTTTGCAGCAGGAGATTGTACAGGAAAGCCCTTTCAAGTTACAAAGGCAGTAGGAGAAGGTGCAGTAGCTGCCTTAGAAGCCGTAAGCTATCTTCATAAATTAGAAAGTAAAAATAAATAGATTTATCTTTTGTTGAATATTTTTTTAAAAATAAAAAAGCTACTAGTCCATCAA
>JAAYML010000106.1 GCA_012521395.1 Candidatus Epulonipiscium sp.
CAATGTTATTTTTAATAATTTACCTGATCCGATTTGTATAAAAGATAAAACGGATAAGATAATCCAGTGTAATCCTGCTGCACTTATCTTTTGGAAGCAGTCGCAAGAAGAGATTGTCGGAAAAAAGTGTAAGAGTATGTGCATTAGTCCATGTCAAGAAACGGTGACTCAAAAATCTTTAAAATATAAAAAGCCTTACAAAGTGCAAAAATATATTGAAACGATGAAAAAATGGGTAGACATTATGGCTTATCCTGTATTGGATGATGAAAATAATGTTCAGTTTCTGATTGAACATATCAGGGATATTACAGATTTGAAAAGATCAGAAATGATTTTGCAAAAACATATTGGTCTTCAGGAAAGATTACTGGAAGAAGCCAATGAATATGATAAATTAAAAACGGAGTTTTTTGCCAATATATCTCATGAGTTAAAAACCCCATTAAATGTTATTATTGCATCTTTACAGATATTAGAAAAGTATTATACACCTGCAGATAACGGTACAAAATATACAAAAATTATGAAACAAAATTGTTATAGATTATTGAGGCTACTTAACAATCTTATTGATATGACAAAAATTGATACTGGCTTTGTAAGATTGCATTTAGAAAATAAGGACATTGTAAGTTTTATTAAGCATATTACCATGTCTGTAGCTCACTACATAGAAAATAAATCCATAAAACTTTCTTTTAATAGTACAAAAGATAAAATTATCATGGCCTTTGACTCAGAAAAAATAGACAGGATTATGTTAAATCTTTTATCAAATGCGGCTAAATTTACGCCTTCTGGAGGAGAAATCCGGGTAAGTATTAGTGAAGAAAATAATCAGGCAGTTATTTCCGTAAAAGATACGGGCGTTGGTATTCCAACAGAAAAACAAAAGTTGATTTTTGAAAGATTTGGACAAGTTGACTCGCCGACAACCCGGCATAATGAAGGCAGTGGTATAGGACTTTCTCTTGTAAAATCTTTAGTAGAACTACATGGTGGAACGATCAATTTTTATAGTGAAGAAGATAAAGGGACAGAATTTATCATTAAGCTTCCTATAAAAACGATTGATGAAGATAAAGCAACTGAAAAAAGCCAAAATCTTATCATTAATAACGAGGAAAATTTGTATATGGAGTTGTCTGACATTTTGGGTTAGCTTTTAAATAGATAATTTATGGTTAAGCAAGTTTATACCAATTATTGATTTATTAGTTTGTATTATGTATAATGATTAAAAGCCCTTTTACTTGACTCATGAGGGCTTTTTTATTTAATTATTTTATGCATTTTAACAGGGGATATAAAAAGACATCATTCAATATCAGTAGATGTTTTGATACTTGACGAATAGAATTTTAATATGAGACATAAAAAGATAAAATGGTTGAGATAGAATAGGATGGAGGAAATTATGTATAAAATTTTAGAAAAAGAAAAACTCAACGATCTTGTTGAATTAATGGTAATTCATGCCCCTTTTGTGGCAAGAAAATGTGAACCTGGGCAATTTGTTATTCTCCGTGTGGATGAAAAAGGTGAAAGAATTCCTCTTACAATTGCAGACTTTGACCGGGAAAAAGAAAGCGTTACAATTATTTATCAGATCTTAGGTTATTCCACTAAATTATTAAGTGAAAAAAAAGTAGGAGACTGTCTGCAGGATTTTGTAGGTCCCTTAGGTAAAGCCAGTGAATTAAAAAAACATAAACGGGTATTGGGGATTGGAGGCGGTGTTGGCGCAGCCCCTTTATATCCTCAGATAAAAAAGCTGGCAGAAATGGGTGTTGAGGTTGATGTGATTTTAGGTGGCAGGAGTAAAGAATTTATCCTCCTTGCTGATAAATTTGAAGCCATTTGCAATCAGGTCTATTTTGCAACGGATGATGGGACAAAAGGAAAAAAAGGTTTTGTAACAGACCTATTAAAAGAATTATTAAACAGTGGAAATAAATACGATGAGGTTATAGCCATTGGTCCTTTGCTTATGATGAAGGCGGTGGTGGACATTACAAAGCCGGAAAAAATTAAAACCACTGTATCTTTAAATCCAATTATGGTGGATGGTACAGGTATGTGTGGAGGCTGCAGGGTAACTGTAGGAGGCGAAATTAAGTTTGCATGCGTTGATGGCCCTGATTTTGATGGTTTTTTAGTTGATTTTGATGAATGTATAAGAAGACAGGGGATGTATAAAGAAGAAGAGCATATTTGTCGTATTGGACTGGGAGGAGTTTAAGATGCCTAATATGAGTTTAAATAAAGTAAAAATGCCTGAACAGGATCCTCAGGTAAGAAATCAGAATTTTGATGAAGTGGCATTAGGTTATACAAAAGAACAAGCGATGGAAGAAGCAACAAGGTGTTTAAATTGTAAGCATAAACCTTGTGTATCAGGTTGCCCGGTTAATGTGCCTATACCAGAATTTATAAAAGAAGTAACCCAAGGCAATTTTGAAAAAGCTTATGAATTAATAACAAAAGAAAATAATTTGCCTGCAATTTGTGGCAGGGTATGCCCTCAGGAAAATCAATGTGAGAAGAATTGTGTCAGGGGAATTAAAGGGGAACCTGTAGGTATTGGAAGGCTTGAAAGATTTGTGGCAGATTATCATATGCAGCAGGGGAAAAAGAGCAGTCCGGACATTAAGAAAAATGGAATTAAAGTGGCTGTTGTAGGCGGGGGTCCGGCAGGCCTTACCTGTGCAGGGGATTTAGCAAAACTAGGTTATGATGTAACCATTTTTGAAGCCCTTCATACCTTAGGAGGCGTATTGATGTATGGTATACCTGAGTTTCGTCTGCCTAAAAAACTTGTGGAAGCAGAAATTCAAAACATCATTGATTTAGGGGTAAAAATCGAAAAGAATGTAGTTGTAGGCCGTTCGGTTACCATTGACGAACTGATTGAAGAAGGCTATAAGGCTGTATTTATTGGCAGCGGGGCAGGTCTTCCAAAATTTATGGGAATCGAAGGAGAAAATTTAAATGGCGTTTATTCTGCCAATGAGTTTTTAACCAGAATTAATCTGATGAAAGCTTATGATTTTCCTAACAGCCCTACTCCCGTAAAGGTTGGAGAAAAAGTTGCCGTCATCGGGGGAGGAAATGTCGCAATGGATGCCGCAAGAACCGCAAAAAGATTAGGGGCAAAAGAAGTTTATATTATATATAGAAGAGGAGAAGAAGAATTACCTGCGAGAAAAGAAGAAATTATTCATGCCAGGGAAGAAGGCATTATCTTTAAGTTTTTAAGCAATCCAAAGAAAATTAATGGAGAAAATGGCTGGGTCAAGTCTATTGAATGTGTTGAAATGGAATTGGCTGAAGCCGATGAATCTGGAAGAAGAAGACCCGTTGAGAAAAAAGGCAGTAATTTTACTGTCGATATCGATACGGTGATTGTTGCCATTGGACAAGGTCCTAACCCTTTGATTCGTCAGACAACCCCTGGGCTTTTGACCAAAGAGTGGGGTGGTATTGTTGTTCATGAAGAAACTATGGAAACCAGCAAAGAAAATGTTTATGCCGGTGGTGATGCTGTAACTGGAGCAGCTACGGTTATTTTAGCCATGGGTGCAGGGAAAAAGGCAGCCAGGGCAATTCATCAGAAACTTCAGGAAGATAAAAGCAAATAAGTTTTTACATTAAAAAGAACCTGTCTTAAATTTTTGTTTAAGAGGCAGGTTCTTTTATGTTGTAAATTTTTAGTGGAAGATTGACCCGGTTGCGACCAAATTTTTTAGCTTTATAAAGAGCCTGGTCTGCTGTTTTAATTAAACTGCTTATATCTTCTGCCGTATCAGGATAAACGGATATACCAATAGATACGGTAATATTTATTGTATTTTCCTCATCAATTTTAAAAGGACTTTCTTGAATGCCTGAACGGATTTTTTCTGCTAAATCGTAAGTTTTTGATAAGGAATAATTGGAAAGTAAGATGCCAAATTCTTCTCCACCTAATCTTGAAATATTATTCGTCGGACAAAGCTTTTTTAAAACTTCTGTAAATTGCTTTAAGATTTTATCACCGGTTGGATGACCATAAGTATCATTGATATATTTAAAATAATCGATATCGATCATAATTAAAGCCAGTTTATCCTTTTTCCCAAGATTAGAAAAAGTTTTTTTCAATATCAGATTGAACTGACGTTTATTGTTAAGACCAGTTAAATAATCTTTTGTAGCCTGAATTTTAAGATTCATATAGCTGATGTAATTTTTACGTATAAGATATAAAAGCAGAAGAACATAAGAACTTGCTGTAATACAAATCATTAAAAAAGGATAAACAGGTATTGACAAAGATTTAGAATAGGATAAAAATATAAGAAACCAGGAACTGTTTAAGACCAGCCATTTGTATTTTTGGCGTATAGGTAAGATATCGGCGATTCCACAAATGAGAATGAATAATAGACTGATGATGGTAATATCTAATGACATGAAATAGATTAAGTCAAAGCAAAGAAGCATTAAGCCTGCAATCAGGGAAGAAGAAAAATTACCAAATAAGCTGGTAGCAGAAAGGATAATCCAAAGGGTTCCTATGTATAGGGCATTATCATGTATTAAATCGGGATAAGCAAAAAATAATATCCCAATGGTTCCTCCGAAGAATCCAAGGAATTCTTTTTTATATTTATTTTGTTGAAATAAATATTTTTTAAATAAAATGCTTCCCAGTGTTAAAATAGAAGTGATTAGAAGCATCTTATTCAAAAAATTATTAAGCATAAGAACCCCTTCTTTATGATTTATTTAGACAGATGGCATTATGCTTATGAAAACTACTTATATTATCATTATAAATAATTTTTTGAAAAATACAAACATATTTATAAAAAATATTTAGAAAAATGTAGTTTTTTAGAACATCGTTGTATATAAGGTGGATTATTTATTATTTAATAAGGAGGTTAAATATATGAAGTTATTTGTTTTAATCCTAAACCGGACGGAAAAGTTAAATGACCTGATGATGACTTTTCTTAAAGAGGGAATAGCCGGGGCAACTATTCTGGAAAGTACAGGCATGGTCCGGGAACTTTATCATTTTAAACATGATGAAGAAGAAATTAATTTTTTAGGTTCTATTCGCAGATATTTAAGCGGAGATGAAAATAAAAAAAGTAAGACCATCTTAACAGTCATCAGAGATGACCAGGAAGAAACGGTTGTACGTATTACAGAAGAAGTCGTAGGGGATTTTTCAGCACCCGATACGGGCATTATGTTTACGCTTCCTCTGGATTTTGTTAGAGGGAAGGGATTAGACAAATGAGCATTCTTCTATATTTAGGTATCATGCTGCTTGCTGGACTTTTATTCGGACGCCTTGTAAAATTTATAGGTTTGCCCAATGTGACAGGATATCTGATTGCAGGTCTTTTGATGGGACCATATGTATTTAATATATTGTCTTTTGAGACCGTTGAGCATATTAGTGTTGTTTCTGAAATGGCTTTGGCTTTTATTGCTTTTTCAATAGGTTCTGAGTTTAGTGTTTCTTACTTAAAAGAAATGGGCATAATTCCTATTGTTATAGCCTTTTTTGGAGCCATCTTAACGGCTGTTTTTGTTGCTTTAGGATTGATTATTTATGGTTTGGATCCAGCACTTGCTGTAATGCTTGGAACCATTGCATCTGCAACAGCTCCTGCAGCAACCGTAATGGTTATTAAGCAATATCAGGCAAATGGACCTGTTACTAAAACACTTCTTAGTGTTGTTGCGATTGATGATGCCATTGCTTTGATTGCCTTTGGTTTTGCTCTGACCTTTATTAATTCATCAAATGAAGCTGGTGGAAGTGTATTATTATCACTGTTAAGTCCTTTTATAGAACTTACTCTGTCTGCTGCTCTAGGACTGGTTCTTGCTTTACTTTTATTGATTCCTCTTCACTTTTTTAAGAAAGAATCCAATAGAATGTGTGCAATCATCGGAATTTTGTTTATTACTTCCTCACTGGCGGATTATCTGGGAGCATCTGCTTTGCTTGCATGTATGTTTTTAGGTGCTGTACTGGTCAATATAGAGAAAGAAGCCAATTCAATTTTTAAAATTGCTGATAGTATAACACCGCCTGTATTTATGCTCTTTTTTGTATTATCAGGTGCGGAATTGGATGTCTCGATTATCCCTTCTATCGGGGTGATAGGAGTTATTTATATTCTAATGCGTATATTTGGTAAAGTCTTTGGGGCTTGGTTTGGCGCGGTACTTACAAAATCCGTATCAACGGTCAAAAAATATGTCGGCTGGACCTTGCTGCCTCAGGCAGGGGTTGCTATAGGACTTTCTCTGGTAGTTGACAAGGCTTTACCTCAATATTCATCACAAGTGCGGGCAGTGGTTCTTTGCAGTGTATTAGTTTTTGAATTAATAGGACCAATTGCTTCAAAAATTGCCCTGACTAAAGCTGGGGAAATAGAATACAAATCATAATAAGTTTAAACAATAAACTGTTTTGAACAATTTTTATGTTTTTTTCAAACTTCGTTTTGTTTTTTGCGTATATATAGGCAAATAAAAAACAAAACGAAAGGTGTGAAGAATATGGAAAATAGATTAGTCAGAATGCTTGTTTATTTAGTTATTGGTGTTGTTACTGTAGTGTTTGGAGTTCCTTTGTTATTTAAAGCCATCGGGCTTCTTTTTAAACTGATTGGTCTTAGTTTTTCATTAGCTTTTGGTTTACTGGCGCTGGTGATTTCAGCCCTTCCCTTTATCTTGATTGGCTGTGTGATATACCACCTTTACTTTAAAAAGAATTCTGCTGTTACAAATTCTAATACAAATACAAATTAATCGGATTGCAAAATCCGATTTTTTGTAGTCTTGACAATAAAAAAGGATGTGTTAAAATGTATCATAAATGATAAAAGCTATGAAGGTGCAAGACGTTTAGCGTCTAAGTAGATAGCAAATTTCCTTAAAGAGAAAGAATGCCATAGGCTGAAAGCATTCTTAGGTTCAATTGCTATCGAAATTCCCACCGGAGCTGCATGACTGAACTGGTTAGTAGGTTGTGCCGGTTTTCCACCGTTAAAGGACAAGAGTGCTTGCTATTATTATGTTTAAATAGCAGGAACTAGGGTGGTATCGCGGACATTTGCTCCGTCCCTTTTTGGGACGGAGTTTTTTAATGGTGCTTTAAATTTTTGAGAAAGGAGTTTTGTAATGAAAGAGAAGTTGCAGAACATAAGAAATCAGGCCATAAGTCTTTTAAATGATGTAAAAGAGCTTAAAGCATTAGACGAAATCAGAGTAGAATATTTAGGGAAAAAGGGTCAGTTAACCCAGGTATTAAGGGGTATGAAAGATTTATCCCCGGAAGAACGGCCAATTATCGGACAATTGGCTAATGAAATAAGGGATGAGATTGAACAAAAACTTGAAGAAGTAAAAAATCTTTTGATTCTAAAAGAGCAAGAGAAAAAGTTAAAAGAAGAAGTTATTGATGTAACCATGCCTGGCAGGAAGAGAAAAACAGGTGGTCGTCATCCTATGAATTTAGTTTTAAATGAAATTGTAGAGATTTTTCTGGGCATGGGCTATAAAATTGCAGAAGGTCCTGAAATTGAAACAGATTATTATAATTTTGAAGCTTTAAACATTCCTAAAGATCATCCGGCAAGGGATGAGCAGGATACTTTTTATATCAATCAGGAATTTATGCTTCGTACTGCAACCTCTCCTATACAAGTTCGGGTTATGGAAAAACAAAAACCTCCCGTACGTATCATATGTCCGGGAAAGGTTTATCGTTCCGATGCAGTAGATGCAACCCATTCACCTGTTTTTCATCAGATAGAAGGTTTAGTGGTCGATAAAAATATTACCTTTGCGGACCTTAAAGGAGTTTTAGAAGTGTTTGCCAAAGAATTATTTGGTGAAAAAGTAAATGTCCGATTCAGACCCCATTTCTTCCCCTTTACAGAACCCAGTGCTGAAATGGATGTCTCTTGTGTTGTGTGCGGAGGAAAAGGCTGTAATGTTTGTAAAGGAAGCGGTTGGACAGAAATACTGGGCTGTGGAATGGTTCACCCTAACGTTTTACGTATGGCTGGAATAGATCCTGAAGAATATACAGGTTTTGCTTTTGGTATGGGTTTGGAAAGATTAGCTATGAGCAAATATGGTATTAAGGATTTACGTTTGTTTGTAGAAAATGATATCCGTTTCTTAAAACAATTTTAGAAAGGAGTATGGCGATGAATATACCTATGTCCTGGCTTAAAGATTATGTGCCTGTTGACTGTGATATAAAGACTTTTGCTGATGCAATGACAATGTCAGGTTCTAATGTAGAAAATTATGTTGAACAAGGTAAAGAAATAAGTAATGTTGTAGTTGGGAAAATTTTATCTGTTGAAAAGCATCCTGATGCGGATAAATTGTTGGTGACAAAAGTCGATGTAGGAACAGAAGTCCTTCAAATTGTCACAGGAGCGCATAACATCAAAGAAGGAGATTATGTTCCTATAGCTCTTCATGGTGCCAGCTTACCTGGTGGTATAAAGATAAAAACAGGAAAATTGCGTGGTGTAGAATCCCAAGGCATGATGTGTTCCATTAATGAATTAGGTTTTGAAAAAGAAGATTTTCCTGATGCACCAGAAGATGGGATCTATATTTTATCCGAAGCATATCCCTTAGGAAAAGATATTAAAGAAGTTTTCGGATTAAATGATATTGTTGTAGAATACGAAATTACATCCAACCGTCCGGATTGTTTCAGTGTTGTAGGGATAGCCAGAGAAGCTGCAGCAACTTTTAAACTTCCATTTAAGTATCCAGAAATAAATGTTAAAGAAAGTGGTGGCAAGGCTTCTGATTATGTATCCATAGAAATTGCCAATTCAGAATTATGTCCCCGTTATGCAGCAAGAATTATTAAAAATGTGAAAATACAACCATCACCTAAATGGATGCGTCAGAGACTGCTTGCGGCAGGTATAAGACCTATTAATAACATTGTTGATATCACCAACTATGTAATGCTTGAGCTGGGTCAACCCATGCATGCCTTTGATTATGACAAATTAAAAAATAAGAAAATCCTTGTCCGTAATGCAAAAGCAGGAGAAAAAATCATGACCCTGGATGGGGAAACAAGAGATTTGGATGAAACAATGCTTGTGATTACTGATGGAGAAAATCCCATTGCTGTTGGCGGTGTGATGGGAGGAGAAGAAAGTAAGGTAACAGAAGACACAAAAACTATCTTATTTGAGTCTGCTAATTTCAATGGAGCCAATATCAGGGTTACGGCAAAGAAATTAGGTCTTAGAACGGATGCTTCTGTAAAATATTCAAAAGGTTTAGATCCCAATCTTGTAATAGATGTTTTAAACCGGGCGGCCCAATTGGTCATTGAATTAGGCGCTGGAGAAGTGGTAGAAGGTATTGTTGATGTTTATCCTAATAAAAGGGAAGCAAAGACCATTCCTTATTCTGTAGAAAAGATTAATGGCCTTTTAGGAATTACTTTATCCGAAGATGAAATCATAAATTACTTTACTTCCCTTGAATTTAAAGTTGACAGGGAGGCTAAAACGGTTACTATTCCTACTTTCCGTCCGGATATTGAAGGCAATGCCGATTTGGCTGAAGAAGTTGCAAGATTATACGGTTACGATAAGATTACGCCCAGCTTGGAAAGAGGAAAGCCAACGGTTGGCAAAAAGACTTATAGTCAAAGGATTGAAGACCTGATTAAAATTACAATGGAAGCACAAGGCTTCTATGAAATCATGAACTATACTTTTGAAAGTCCCAAAGTATTTGAAAAACTCAATATTAGTGAAGATAGTGACTTACGTAAGGTCATTACCATATCCAATCCTTTAGGGGAAGACTTTAGTATTATGAGAACCCAAACTTTAAATGGTATGCTGACTTCCTTATCTATCAATTATAATAGAAGAAATGAAGAGGTTCTTCTTTATGAAATAGGAAAAGTATATATTCCAAAAGAATTACCGCTTAAAGAATTACCAGAAGAAAAGCTTAAATTAACTTTAGGTATGTATGGAAATGTAGATTTTTATGATTTAAAAGGCAGCATAGAAGTTCTCTTTGAAAAATTGGGTATGTCTGAAAAAGTAGAATATAGTTTAGAACAAAATTTATCCTGGATGCATCCTGGCCGTTGTGCTTCGATTTCTTGTAAGAATAAAAAAATCGGCTATATAGGAGAAGTTCATCCCAATGTAGCTGAAAATTATGATATTAATACCAGGGTATATGTCGGAGTTATTGACGTATCCAGCTTAGTTGAAGAAGCTGATTTAGAAAGAGTATATAAACCTTTGCCCAAATATCCTGCTGTATCAAGAGATATTGCAATGCTGGTTAAAGATGAAATTCCTGTTAAAGACATTGAAAATATTATCAGACAGCGTGGCGGAAAGATTCTCGAATCTTATAGTCTTTTTGACGTATATAAAGGAAAACAAATTCAAGAAGGTTATAAGTCTGTGGCTTATTCCATTACCTTCAGGGCACAGGACCGAACCTTAACGGAAGAAGAAGTCAATAAGGCAATGCAAAAAATTATTAATGGTCTGGAATCAAATTTAGGAGCCCATTTAAGAGAATAAAAAAGTCCCCCTTAA
>JAAYML010000107.1 GCA_012521395.1 Candidatus Epulonipiscium sp.
ATGAATGCCTTAATAAATAGTTTAATATATTTTTACAAACTAGTCAAAAAATTTATGATTTTTACTTGTTAGATTCAAAAATTATTTTTGAAATTTGATGCATTAAAAGACAAAGAATCATAAAATTTTGAGCTGGGTTGATTGATTTTAATCTATTAAAATAGTAAAATTTAACTATGCATTTTAAATCATGAATTGCCAATAAAAGGAGAGCGTAAAAATGATATCAGAAAAAATGAAAGTATTAGTTGAAGGCAGCTCTGCCATCAGAGCAATGTTTGAAGAAGGTAAAAGACTTGCCAAAATTCATGGTGAAGAAAATGTATTTGATTTCAGTTTGGGGAATCCCAACGTTGACCCCCCTGACCGTATTAAAGCGTCCATATTCGAGATATTAAATTCAGAACATCCTAACTTTATCCATGGATACATGAACAATTCCGGCTATGAAGATGTCAGGACTAAAATTGCCAATCATCTTAATCAAAAGCACAATCTGAATTTGTCTTTTAATAGTATTGTTATGACCTGTGGGGCTGCAGGGGGTTTAAATATAATTTTAAAGACTTTGCTTAATCCGGGAGATGAAGTTATTGTATTTGCGCCTTTTTTTGGAGAATACCGTAATTATGTCAGCAATTACGACGGGAAACTTGTAGTGGTAGATCCGGACATTGAAACTTTTGAGCCTAATATCGAAGCCTTAAAAGAAAAAATAACATCCAAAACAAAAGTTGTAATTATTAATAGTCCCAATAATCCAACAGGGGTTGTTTATTCTGAAAGAGCCATTAAAGAATTGACAAAAACCCTTTCGGACAAAGAAAAAGAATTAGGAATCAGTATTTATCTTGTATCTGATGAACCTTACAGAGAAATTGTATATGATGGGGTAGAAGTACCTTATGTATTAAAATATTATAAAAATACATTTATAGGTTATTCTTATAGTAAATCTTTATCTCTTCCAGGTGAGAGAATAGGCTATATTGTAGCCAATCCTGAAATGGATGATTTTGAAAATATCATGTCTGGCTTAAATGTTGCTAATAGGATTCTTGGCTTTGTAAATGCACCTTCTTTATTTCAAAGAGTGATTGCTGATTGTTTAGATACTGAGGTAGATGTAAATATCTATAAGAGAAACAGAGACTTGTTATATAATCATTTGGTTGAGCTGGGCTTTACTTGCGTTAAGCCAGAAGGGGCCTTCTATTTATTCCCCAGAACGCCTATAGAAGATGATGTTGCTTTTTGCCAGGAGGCTAAAAAGTTTAATCTTTTACTGGTACCTGGTTCAAGTTTTGGATGTCCGGGTCATATAAGATTGGCCTATTGCATTTCTTATGAAAAAATTAGAAATTCCTTACCTGCTTTTGAAAAGTTAGCAAAAGCAACAATAATAAAATAAAAAGTAAAAAAGCCTTTTGTTAGTATACTAACGAAAGGCTTTTTTGTCTTGGAATGTCTTAATTATATTTTTTCAGAAAATGGAGAAAAACATCCTTGACATTAACGCAGCGTAAGGGTATATGATGAACACAGATGCCTATATTAAAGCAGGAAGGAAAATAATATTTAAGTTTTTTAAGGAGTTGCTTATATGGAAGAATATACAGTTAAACAATTGGCAGATATGGCAGGCATAAGCAGCCGGACACTTCGTTATTATGATGAAATCGGTATATTAAAACCTGCAAGAATCAATGCGTCTGGTTATCGGGTTTATGGAAAAAAAGAAGTAGATATCTTGCAGCAAATTTTATTTTACAAAGAATTAGGCGTTCCCTTAGAAACCATAAAAGAAATTATCATATCTCCTGATTTTGATTCCTATACTGCTTTGATAGAGCATCGCCAACAGCTTCTTAAAAAAAGAAAGCAATTGGATTTACTGATAGCAAATGTAGAAAAGACCATAGCGTCATTAGAAGGGAGAATTGTTATGTCAGATCAAGATAAGTTCTTAGGTTTTAAAGAAAAAGTTATTAAGGAAAATGAGGAAAAGTATGGGAAAGAAATACGGGAAAAATACGGAGATAAAGCAGTGGATGAATCTAATGCTAAATGGATGAATATGAGCCAGGAACAGTATGAAGCATTTAAAAAATTAGAAGAAGAATTATATCAAGTATTAGCGGCTGCCATGGAAACGAATGATCCGGCAAGTGACTTAGCCCAAAAAGCAGCAGATCTGCATCGGCAATGGTTATCTTTTACCTGGGGCAGTTACAGCAAAGAAGCCCATGCTGGTTTAGCCGAAATGTATGTGGCAGATGAGCGTTTTAAAGCCTATTATGATAAAATAAAACCAGGGGCAGCCCAATTTTTGAGGGATGCGATAAGAATTTATACTCAAAATAATCACTAACAGTTTTTGGTTTGGAGGAGTATATGAAAAAGCTATTTTACTACCATACACCTATTGGTGAAATTGGCATAGCTGAAGAAGATGGCAGTATTTGCGCTATATTTTTTAGTCATGAAAAGATTTCTAAAGAGGAATATATGATTAAAGAAAGCAGCCTTATAAAAAATGCCTACAGGCAATTAGTTGAATATTTTAATAAACAGCGAAAAACATTTGATTTACCTCTAGCTCCTGAGGGTACGGAATTTCAAATGAAAGTCTGGAAAGCCCTGAGTGACATTCCTTATGGTAAGACCCGTTCTTATAAAGAGATTGCTATTGCGATTGGAAATCCTAAGGCTGTCAGGGCTGTGGGAATGGCAAATAACAAAAATCCTATACCCATAATCATTCCTTGTCACAGAGTCATTGGTTCTGATGGTAAACTGGTGGGTTATGGAGGCGGTTTAGAGATAAAAGAATATTTATTAAAGCTGGAAGGCGTTTTATAGAACTTTGACCATTCTTGAGTATTAAAAGCTATGGAGGAATCCATAGCTTATTTTTTATTACTTAGTTTGATTTATATGGTATAATATAAAATAATGTGAAATTATAAAATAATGTACTTATTTTTAAGGTTATAAATATTGTTGTTAATGGGGTGGAAAAAGTGATTAACAAAAGAAGAAAAGCCATTTTATCTGGAAGAATGATTTCTTTCATTTTAACTGCAATGATTTTATTTGTATTTACTACTGCTTGTAATAACAGCAGGAAAATAGATGGCAATGAAATTGTAAGAATTGGCAGTAATAGAGAAATAGAAGAAGAAAGCACAGCGGAAGCTCTGAATGAAAATCATGGGGAAAGTACTAAACTGACAGCATCTAATGTTAAAGTAAATCTTGCTTTAGGCAACAGTTGGGAAAATGCTGGTGTCATTTATACGCAAGCAGATATTACCATTCATAATAATGGGGATTTTGAAATCTCTAATTGGGAAGTAGAAATTCCTGTATCAGAGAATACAAAAGTTGATCAAATCTGGAATGCTTCTTACAGAGTTGAAAATGGCAAGATATTTTTTAAAGCAGAAGAATTTAATCAAACAATTCCTGCCAGAGGCAGTGTGGCTTTTGGCTGCATTTTAGCTGGTATCCATGAAATTGACAGCAATGCCATTAAAGTATCCTATACGGAAAACAATACAAGAGTGGCTGCAAACAGCAGTGAGAATCACTCGAATGAGCAGCAGACTTCAAGGGAATATATTCAGCCACAAAAGCTGATACCAAAGGATGTTCCGCCCCCAACGACAGATGACTGGCTTTATGTAAAAGGCAATAAAATTGTAGATAAATATGGACAGGAAGTTTGGTTAACGGGTGTCAATTGGTTTGGCTATAACACAGGAACCAATACTTTTGATGGTCTTTGGGCAGCTGATTTAAATACATCTTTGGCTGCCATAGCCGACAGAGGTTTTAATATATTAAGAATACCGATTTCCAGTGAGTTGATTTTACAGTGGGCAAGTGGAAATCCGCCTAAAGCCAATTTTAACGAAGCCATTAATTCTTACCTGGTAGGCATGGATAGCTTGCAAATCTTTGATTATGTAGTAGGACAGTGCAGGGCAAATGGACTAAAAATAATGATTGATATCCATTCAGCCAAAACGGATCCTATGGGACATATGAAGAATGTTTGGTTTGAGGGGGATATTACGGAACAGGATTATTTAGATTCTCTTTCCTGGATGGCTGAAAGATATAAAGACGATGATACCATTATAGCCTTTGACTTAAAAAATGAACCTCATGGAAAACCGCATGAATCTCCAAGGGCAATCTGGAATGATTCAAAAGACCCTGAAAATTGGAAGTATGTTGCAGAAAAAGCTGCCAATGCAGTTCTTTCAAAAAACCCGAATGTTCTTGTATTAGTCGAAGGAATAGAAATATATCCAAAGGATATTAAAAGCAATGGGGACTATTCATCTACCAATCCTGAAGATTACTACTTTAATTGGTGGGGCGGCAATTTAAGAGGGGTAAAGGATTATCCTGTTAATTTGGGCAAATATCAAAACAAACTGGTCTATTCTCCTCATGATTATGGTCCTGCTGTACATGCCCAGCCCTGGTTTGAAGGAGGTTTTACTTATGAAAGTCTATACAGGGATTGCTGGCGGGATAACTGGATGTATATATATGAAGATGGTATAGCGCCTCTATTGATTGGAGAATGGGGAGGTTATATGACTGAACCTAACCTGAGTTGGATGAAATGTTTAAGAGAGTTGATTAAGAAACATAAATTACATCATACCTTCTGGTGCTTTAATGCCAATTCAGGGGATACAGGTGGTTTGGTTCTGGATGATTTTGTAACCTGGGACGAAGAAAAATATACCTTTGTCAAAGAAGTATTATGGACAAAAGACGGCAAGTTTGTCGGCTTAGATCATGAAATACCATTGGGCAAAAATGGAATTGCTTTACCAAAAAAATAAAAGGGGGATGCTATGAAAAAATATAAATTGGCTTTATCTTATTATCTTCCGTCATATTTATCGATGATCGTCATAATCATTTTTTCTTTCTACTTCTATATTGGAACTTATAAGGGTGCATTTAATTTTGTTAATTTTTCAATCTTTTTAGTCTTATTAACAGGGATTAATATTCCTTTGTTAATTAACTTTATTTACATTAAATCGACTTGTTATGTAATTGATGATGAAGGGATAACAGAAAAAACACTTTTTAGAAATAAAAAGATTTTATGGGATGATATTAACTTTATGATTTTGACCAACAATACAACGGTAAACAGACCAGGCATTGATTTGTTAATCAAAAGCAAAGACAATGAAGAGATTGCTGTTCACTATCAAGCTTATGATTTTGAAGAAATTTATCATACCGTATTAAAAGGCAGGGAAGAGCTTCTTAAAGGACCCTGGACCTTATCATCCATTAAACCTGCTATGTCCGATAAAAAGGCTGCCTTTATTATGGCTGTATCAGGCTTACTGATGTTAGGCTTATTAATATTTACTTATTATAAAGCATAAGTTTACAACATATAGTGGGTAAAGGAACTGGATGGTGTGTTATCAGAAGAGGATAAAAGAGGGAAAATAGTGGAATAGTTGTAGGGCTTAGAGCTTTACAACTTTTATTTTTAAGTGCTTTAATGATCTTATGATATAATAAATTTTATAATGGGTAAATATTTAAATGAATATAAAAAATATAGGATGGTTTTATGATGGATTTTATTAGCGGAGTGGTTGAGAGAATTACATACACGAATGAAGAAAATGGCTTTACAGTGATTAAAATTAAGTCAAAGGGTTATTCAGAGCTAATAACTGTTGTAGGTAATTTTGCTTCGGTTAATGTAGGAGCAAGTCTTCAAATAAAAGGACAGTGGAAATACGACAGTAAATACGGCAAGCAATTTCAAGCCCTTGATTTTAAAGAAACCGTTCCTGCTACCATTGTCGGGATAGAAAAATATTTAGGAAGCGGCTTAATTAAAGGGATAGGACCTGTGTATGCCAAAAGAATCGTAAAACATTTTAAAGAAGATACCCTTAGAATTATTGAAGAAGAGCCAGACCGTTTAATAGAGGTAGAAGGAATAGGGGAAAAACGTCTGCAGATGATCAAAAAGGACTGGCAGGAGCAAAAGGAAATAAAAAATATCATGATCTTTTTACAAAGTTATGGGGTTTCTACAAGCTATGGGGTAAAAATTTATAAGACTTATGGAGATGAAAGTATTCAAATTGTAAAAGAAAATCCCTATCGGCTGGCCGATGATATTTGGGGAATTGGTTTTAAAACTGCTGATAAAATTGCTGAAAAATTGGGCTATAGAAAAGATTCTCCTGAACGTTGCCGTTCAGGTATCATATATCTTTTAAATGACTTGTCCAATGAAGGGCATTGTTATGTGATGAAAGAGGAATTAACAGAAAAAGCCGTCCATATCCTTGAAGTAAGTCATGAATTAGTGGAAAGAACCATTGCCGTGATGTTGGAAGAAAAAAGTCTGATTATAGAAGAAAGCGGAGCCATTTACTTGCCGCCCTTTTATCACAGCGAAACAGGTGTTGTAAAAAGAATAAAAGAAATCCTTGCCTGTGATATTCCTAAATCAGAAATAACAATAGAAAAAGCCCTGGAAAGCATTCAAAAAGAACATCATATTCAATATGATGAGATCCAATTAAAGGCTGTAAAATGTGCAGCCAATTCAAAATTTATGGTTCTTACTGGTGGCCCGGGGACAGGTAAAACCACAACCACTCTGGCCATCATCGAAATCTTTAAAAGGATGAATAAAAAGATACTTTTAGCGGCACCGACAGGAAGAGCAGCCAGGAGAATGTCAGAAGCAACAGGGATGGAGGCAAAAACCATTCATCGCTTACTGGAATACAAGCCGTCAGAAGGTTACCAAAAAAATGAAAGCAATCCTTTAGATTGTGATGTATTAATCATAGATGAAGTATCTATGGTGGATATCATTTTAATGTATAATCTTTTAAAAGCAGTAAAAAACAGTACGATTGTCATACTCGTGGGGGATGTTGATCAATTGCCGTCGGTTGGGGCAGGAAACTTATTAAAGGATATTATTGATTCAGCGGCTATTCCGGTTATAAAACTGACGAAAATTTTTAGACAAGCTCAAGGAAGTGCTATCATTATCAATGCTCACAGGATTAATAAAGGCCTGATGCCTATTCTAAAGGGAGGAAAGAATACAGATTTTTTCTTTATCCCGGAAGAAGAGCCTTCTAAAGTGGCAGAAATCATAAAAGAGCTTTGCAGCAAAAGGCTGCCTCGCTACTATCAAGTAGATCCGATAGAGGATATTCAGGTATTATGCCCTATGCAAAGAGGAGAATGCGGAGCATATAACATGAACATCCTTTTACAGGAAGCCTTGAATCCTTCAAAAACAACTATCCGTTATGGGGGTACAAATTACCGCTTAAATGATAAAGTGATGCAGATAAAGAATAATTACGATAAAAATGTATTTAACGGGGACATAGGCCGTATTGTAAAAATCAATCAGGAAGATAAAATTCTGACTATCCGGTTTGATGACAATGACATTGATTATGATATTACTGAATTGGATGAGGTCGTTTTAGCCTATGCAACAACAGTTCATAAAAGCCAGGGAAGTGAATATAAAATTGTTGTTGCCCCTTTTACTATGCAACATTACATGATGCTGCAAAGAAATCTTTTATATACTTGTGTCACCAGAGCCAAAAAAGTCCTTGTTTTAGTAGGTTCAAAAAAAGCCATTTCCATAGCGGTTGCCAATAATAAAATTCAAAAAAGGAATACCTTGCTCGAATCAAGACTTAAAGAAAGTTTATGTATTAATTTTTAATATAAATAAGAGGCTGCAGCTAAACACTTTTCGCCTGTACAGCCGCCTTTTTTAACAATCAAAAAAAACTATACAGCAATACTGCTGCACAGCTTTTTTAGTCTTATTGATCCGTATAAGGACTATAATTATTTTCTATAGATACATTTTTTAATTTTTGGGCTTTCTTTTTTAATCTTTCATTTCTTCTCATTTCTGCTTCCTGATAGTCCTTTTTTTCTTCATCTGTTTCAGGACAAAGGGGTGGAACAGGAGTTGGTTTTCCTTCATCATCCAGGGCTACATAAGTGATGTAAGCTTTGTTGGTTAAAATCGTTTCCCCTGTTTTAATATTTTCGGTATATACTTTTACTTTTACCTCCATGGAAGTTCTGCCAACCCAGGTTAATTTTGCATTAAGCATAACCAGTTCACCTACCCGGACGGGGTATCTGAAATCCAGACTGTCAACACAAGCTGTCACAACAGCTGTATTAGAATGGCGGGATGCAGCCATAGCACCTGCAATATCAATCCAGTGCATCATCTTACCGCCCAATAAATTGCCAAGGAGATTTGTATCATTGGGAAGAACCAATTCTGTCATTTCAACAACGGATTCTTTTGGTGTTTTAGCTTTCATAAATTGCCTCCTTTACTTATCTTTTGCTGAGGTTTCCAGAGCTTATTTGGAAGTATTATACCATAATTAGTATCAATATAAAAATAATTAATATTCTATGAGTGGTCATTCTCCCAGAGGGGACAGGGTTCCAGGCGAATATTGATATTCATATTTTCACAAAAATTACTTTTTAGCTTCTTTTCAATGGAATCTGTCAGTTGATGAGATTCCATAAAACTTATGCTGGGATCAATAATAATATGAAAATCTAAGTAAACATCATCTTCAGTCCCACGACTTTTTATATCATGCACATCTTTAACTTCATGAAAACTAAGGACAATTTCTTTAATTTTATCCTCATCAAGAATTGCCTGATCTAATAAGGGTCCTGAGGTTCGTTTAAAAATTTCATAGGCTGCTGCAAGGATGAATACAGATACAATCAATGAAGCGACAGAATCAATAAAAGCAGGTAACCCAAGTTTAACAGCAATTAAAGTTGTCAATACTCCTAGAGAAATAAAAATATCACTTTTTGTGTGAATGGAATCAGAAATTAAAATAGTACTGTTTAAGGCTTTGCCTTGTTTATATTCATAGTAAGCAATAAAAATATTAATAATAAGACTTAAAATAAGCAATAAAAGACTTAGAAGACTGATTTCTAGGGGAAGAGGATGAAAGAATCTTTTAATGGCGTCAGCTGACTGCTTTATGGCAAGAATCAAAAGTAAGAGAGCAATCAAAAGGCCTGCAAGATTTTCAATCTTCCTGTGACCATATGGATGTTTTTTATCGCCAGGTTTATATGCAAAATGAATACCTATTAAGCCGATAATATTGGAACTCATGTCCGTTATAGAGTGAAGACCGTCAGTCATTACACCTGCGCTTTTTATAAGATAGCCAATAACGATTTTAATGAAAGCGACAGTTAAATTAGCAAACAAAACAAGCCACAGGACTAACTGAATCTTTTTAACTTTTTTCATAATATTGCCTCCAAAAAATAATCAAAAAATTTTATAGATAGGACTAGGTTTTCAATTGAGATAATATATGATTATTATATTCCTGAAAAAATGTTTTGTACATAGTTGTTGGAAGATTATATGAATTATCAAATGATAATAAGATTAATTGTCATTAATATAATAAATATCAAATTAATATTAAGTGTGCTTTTATGGTATAATAGATGTGTTTAATCTTAATACTTTAAAAGAAGGTGATGGAATGAGATTTCGTTTTTTATTGTTAGCATTTATGATTGTGATTGCCTTTAATTTATCAGGTTGTGAAAATAATCAAAACGGTTCAAAAGAATCCATGAGTCAGGGGATTGATCAGCCTATTGAAGAAATGGCAACGGATCATGAGCCTGAAGATAAAGATGAGGCTGAAGATATAAATGAGAATTTGAAATTACCAAAAGAAGATGAGTCTGTTACAGTGATTTATGGACAAAAAGACAATGCCTGGACTTATATAACCGATGAGGGAACAAAGCTTAGGGAATATGCTATAGACTTAGATGGGGATGGTGCAGAAGAAAAGATTCAATTATATACGGCAGCACAAAGAGATGAAAACGGGGATATACTCTGGGATGATAGTCAGGACTGGCTTTTATTAGTAGAAGATCAGAATGCGTATTATCCGTTATTTGCAGAACCGGTGCAAATCGGAATGGTATATTTTAATGTTTTTTATGATGAAAATGATCTTCCAAAGATTAGCCTTTTACTATCCGCCGGTGCGAGTATGAGGATTACAAATTATTATTATGATGACGCGCTCAATGGATACAAAGCAGAAAATGTCTATGAGGAAAACAGTATCAATTCTATGTACAGCACCATACCTTACTATTAAATCAAAATGAAATAAGTTGCTGGCGTATTAATAAAAGGGTGGTAAGGATGAAGTTAAAAAGTTTTTTGAAGTTGGTAGAAATACAAACAAAATTAGCAAGCGTTATTCCTTTTTTGCTGGGAACTGTTTATGCCATATATAGATTTCATGAATTTAATATCATAAATTTTATCTTAATGTTTATTTCTTTAATTCATGTGGATATGATGACAACAGCGATTAATAACTATATCGATTATAAAAAAGCAAAAAAAAACCATGGTTATAATTATGAATTACACAATGCCATTGTAAGAGATAACTTAAAAGAATCCACGGTTTTAGTCACTATTTTTATCTTGTTTATTATTGCTGTTGTATCGGGTCTTATTTTATATTTAAGAACGGATATTATTGTTCTTTTGCTTGGAGCTATATCCTTTTTGGTTGGTATTTGTTATTCTTTTGGTCCGGTTCCTATTTCCAGGATACCTTTGGGAGAAGTATTTTCAGGATTTTTTATGGGCTTTGTTATTACTTTTATTGCAGATTATATTCATGTTTTTGACAAAGGACTTATTCGTATCGCGTATAATAATTCCATTCTTTCTCTTTTTGTTAATTTGAAAGAAATTGTTTATATTTTTCTTCTTTCCTTACCTGCCGTTATAGGTATAGCTAATATTATGCTGGCCAATAATATTTGTGATATTGAAGATGATATTGAAAACAAACGATATACCCTGCCAATTTATATTGGCAAAGAAAAAAGTTTAATGCTTTATAAAATACTTTATTACTTTTTATACTTAAATATTCTGCTGACAATTCTTATTGGTATTAATTCGTTTGTTGTTGTACTGACGCTTATTACATTTATTGTTGTTTCTAGGAATATTAAGATTTTTTATGATAAGCAAACAAAAAAAGATACTTTTTCTACAGCTGTTCAAAATTTTGCATTAGTAAATATTATTTATATTTTAAGTATTTGTATAGGTATTTTATTTCCTTTGGGTTAGTAGTCTTGGTAAGTATGATTTAAAATAAGTAAAAAGATAAGAAAAATAGAGCTAATTAAAGATATTAGAAGTTATCCTTAGTTTATTATGAGAAATTAGCTAAAATGAAATATTGATATATCATAATAATGTGATATAATAATATTAAGATTTAAAAAAGTGATTGTAAAGGAGGTATCCTATGGATAACATTATCGTATATTCAACACCGACCTGCCCTTTTTGTTATATGGTAAAAGATTATTTAAAAGAGCATAATTTCCAATTTAAAGACATTAATGTAGCAGAAGATCCGGTTGCTGCCCAAGATATGGTTAGAAAATCAGGACAAATGGGTGTACCTGTTATTGATATTAATGGAAATATTGTCGTTGGTTTTGATAAAAATAAAATAGATAGTCTTTTAGGCCTATAACGCTTTATAATAAGTGAATAAAAGTCGAAAAAAGGATTGATTATTTAAATCAATCCTTTTTTTAATTAAATTAAAAAGATTTTGTAAATTTAGATAATAATTTTTTAAAATTTTTGTTAAAATCAGGCAAATTCAAAAAAATAGTTGAAATTGTAATATTTATGATTTAAACTTAATTTAATGGAATAATATTCATATTTATACAACTAAAGTATTTTAAAAAAATATAAAATAATTAAGGGGGTTTTACTAATGAAAAAAAGTCTGTCTTTTTTGCTATCTTTTCTCATTTTAGTAAGCACTTTTCTTTTTAATACTCAAAAGACAGAGGCTTTAGAGATGAATGAAGAAGCAAGAGAAAGGAAGTCTTATGAAAGATCCCTGTCTGTTTTTGAGTATGTTTATGAAAAAAATCCATTTTTTGAGGAAGAATTCTTTGATTTTGTTATGGTGCAAGAAGCCGTTTATGAAAAACCAAATTTAGTGATTACTGATCTCACAACGGTCCATGAAGATATACAAGACTACAAATTAGTACCTTTTACGGTTTATATAGAAAATACCGGGGGAATGACCAGGGAAGATATCTACTTAACCTGGAAAATAGATGGAAAAACTGTTGGAACGACTGTTCTTGAAAGAGGTATGTTTCCTTATGAAAGAAGAAGTTCTACCTTTGAATGGAGAGCTGTGCCGGGAAATCATATTCTTACGGTTGTGGTTGACGAAAGAGATTACATAGAAGAAGAGGATGAAGGCGATAATATTTTTGAAAAGGAACTATATGTAAGAGATGCGCTTAAATTAAATTTGAACAGATATTCTGTTGACCGGCCTTTTGTCCAGACTTTAGATACTGGTTCAGGTTTTTCCGTGGCTATTAGGAAAGATGGAAAGATAGCATTTACAGGAAACGGTAGAGAAGGTCGTAGTAATGTAAGCTTATGGGAAGATATTGTACAGCTTTCAGCAGGAGCTACTCATATTGTTGGTCTTAAAGCAGATGGTACTGCTGTTGTAGCAGGTTACAATGCAGATAATCTCTACAATGTAGGTGGTTGGGAAGATATTGTACAAGTATCGGCAGGATATGACCATACTGTGGGTTTAAAAAGAGATGGAACAGTCATCGCTGTTGGGTTAAATAATTACAATCAGTGTAGTCTGGAAGACTGGGAAGATATCGTACAAATATCTGCAGGAGAATCTTTTACAGTTGGACTGAAAGCGGATGGCAGTGTTGTAGCGAAGGGAATTAATAATCAAGGTCAATGTAATCTAGGAGACTGGGAAGATATTGTACAAGTATCGGCAGGCATGAATCACACTGTAGGTTTAAAGAGTGACGGAACGGCAATAGCCGTAGGAAATAATCAATATGGCCAATGTGATGTGGAAAGATGGTCAGAACTGGTCCATGTATGGGCAGGAGACAAGGTTACGATTGGTGTTCGAAAAGATGGCTCCGTATTAGCTTGCGGAAATAATGATTATGGACAAACCAATGTTAGTCATTGGACGGATATTGTACAAGCCTTTGCTGGCAATAATTTTACTTTGGCATTAAGACAAGATGGAAAAGTTTTAGCAACAGGGGATAACAGAAAAGGTCAGTGTAATTTTGCTGGCGTAGAATGGCCGGATGCCGAAGATATTATACAAGTATCAGCAGGAACAAATCATACAGTTTTATTAAGAAGCAATGGTAAAGTCATTGCCATAGGAGCCAATAATTATGGTCAATGTGATCTATCAGAATGGGAAGACATTATTCAAGTGGCAGCAGGCGAAGACCATACCGTAGGCTTAAGAAGAGATGGAAAAGTTGTAGCTGTAGGGAGAAATTTAAAAGGAGAATGTGATGTAGAAGACTTGGAAGATATCGTGCAAATATCAGCATCATCCTCAAGTACAGCGGCTTTAAGAAGTGACGGGAAGGTTTTTGTACTGGGTTATGGTGCCTCAAACAGAATAAATAATTGGGAAGATATTATTCAAGTTTCTTCAGGATATCTTCGGACAGTAGGCTTACAAAGAAATGGCAGGCCAGTTGCTGAAGGATACAACTATTATGGGCAAAATAACATAGAAAACTGGGAAGATATTATTCAAGTCTCAGCAGGTGAAAATCATACTTTAGGTTTAAGACAGGATGGAAAGGTTTTGGCAGCAGGAAGAAATTACAACGGTGAGTGCAGGGTATCGGACTGGGAAGATATTATTCAAGTGGCAGCAGGTGAAAATTATTCCTTAGGTTTAAGAGCAGACGGAAGAGTAGAACAAGCAGGCTCAAATTTTGATTTATCTGAATGGGAAAACATTGTTCAAATATCAGCGGGAGACTATCATGCCATTGCTTTAAAAAGAGATGGAACAGTTATAGGGGCAGGAGATAATACTTATGGTCAGTCGAAAGAGATTGCAGCAGAAATATTATCAGTACCTGAATTATTCAGAGAAGAAGCCTTTTCATTAGAAGTCACAGAACTGAGCTATTCCTTTGATGAAAGCTATAATGAAGAAGATTATTGCGATGGAATGAATATGACAATTCATGCAGAGATTATGAATAAGAGCAGTCAATTGATTGACAGTACAGCAGTATTATTCAAATTGGATGATCACGTGGTAGGTTCTAAGACCATCAATCAATTCCAGCCAGGAGAAAAAAGGACTGTAAGTCTTAGCTGTCTATTTGATGCCGGTGCTAAAAATCTTATAGTCATACCAGATAGCCGTTTTCCGGATAATGCTGTTACAACATTATCCCTTCCTGATGTGGAAAAAGCAGAATTAAGTTTATCTGTGCGGATAGAAAACTATAACAATCGCTTTATTGTTTATGCAAGTGTTAGCAATGAGGGAAATACGACTATAAGGAATATCGATATTGACTATGTATTAGATGGAGAAAAAATAGGCAGTTCAACAATTAGAAATGGCATAAAAAAGGGCGAAACAAGAATAAGTAGTTTACAGTTTTATACTACTGCAGGAACGCACCAGTTAAAAGTTCTGGTTGATCCTCAGAATATTGTCCCGGAAGAAAATAAAGAAAACAATGATTATACAGAAGAGATTACAGCAGTAATCATTCCTGGTGTTGAGTTTCTCAATCTTGAAAGAGGACAAAAAATAACGAGTCCATATCAAATCGAATGGCAAGCCGCAAGCCAGCATTATAATCCAGATGAATTAAAAATTTCTCTTAGTTTAATAAATGATAAAGGAGAATTTTTAATCGCAAAAGATATAGAAAATAGTGGATTTTATAACTGGAGTTTCCCGGACATTCCTGAGGGGGAATACAATCTTAGAATTATTGCAACAGATCCTAAAGGCAATGCATCTGAAGCTTCCAGGCTTATCCGTATCATCAACCCTGCCAGAATAGAAATCACACATAATAGTTACAAAATGATTATTTTAGAAGGTGATGAAGCAAAGCTTGATTTACTTGTAAAAAATCTTCAACCGCAGGAAGACAGGATTATTCTGTCCATAGAAAAGGATAAATCATTGGTTATGGATGATGATATTATTTTGACCATGGAACCTTGGGAAGAAAGGTGGATTCAATTGGATATATCCTATCCTTCCTGTGGTTTATACCAGATAAATATTGTGGCTGAGTCAGAAAACATTCCTTCAATAAGGTGTGAAGAAACGGTAGAATTAGCAGTATTGCCACCTGTTTTGCAGTCATTTTTTGAACATTTAAGAAGATTTTTTGCCGAAATGAATCTACTTTAAAGAGAATAATTAATTTTTTGAATGTAATAACCTAGATAATAAAAAAGGCAGTTTCATGGAAAACTATAGAAACTGCCTTTTTCTTTTACAAGTAAAGATATTCAAATAAATCTGTTCTCGACAATTTATAACTTACTCATTATAATGTAGGTAATACAGGTGCTAAATGATGACTCTAAATAAATAGGGAGGAAAATATGGAAAAAATAACTTATACCGACATAAAAAATAATCCAGAAATCAATACTTATATTAAAAAAGGCGATGAACTCTTAGAAATCATGGGATATACGGATCATTCCGAAATTCATGCTGCAAAAGTTGCTGAAACAGCAGCAGAAATCCTTCGAAAACTGGGTTATTCTGAAAGAGAGTGTGAATTGGCAAAAATTGCAGGCTATCTCCATGACATTGGCAACGCTGTCAATAGAGTAGATCATGCACAAACCGGGGCAGTCATGGCATTTAACATTCTTTCCAAGTTAAATATGGATCCTGAAGAGATTGCGACCATCGTGGCAGCCATAGGAAATCATGATGAATCTACAGGGACAGCTGTGAGTCCGGTTTCTGCCGCTTTGATTTTAGCAGACAAGACCGATGTAAGAAGAAGCCGGGTAAGGAATAAAGAACTGGTTACTTTTGATATTCATGACAGGGTCAATTATGCTGTAGAAAAATCAAAAGTTATAATCGATGAAGAAAAAAGAAAGCTTATCTTAGAGCTCACTATTGACATGAGAATTTCATCTCTTATAGAATACTTTGAAATTTTTCTTACCAGAATGCTGATGTGTAGAAGAGCTGCTGACTTTTTAAATATAAATTTTGAATTAGTGGCCAATGAAAAGAAAATGGTATAGTTAAAAATATTGGATCATAAGAAAGCTAATCCCAACAGAGGCCAGGACGGATAAAATGATATTGCCTTTCCACCAGGACAGGAATACTGCAGTAACAATGCCAGCCCAGACTGCTTTTGGCTGATTGGGTATAGCGTTAAAGACACCAGGCAGTATTAAAGCCCCTAAAGTTGCATAGGGAATATAATTAAGAAAGCGTTTTAAGGTTGGATGAATCTCTTTTTTGGATATAAAAATAAAGGGAAGCAGTCTGGGAATAAAAGTAACAACAGCCATGCCCAGGATGATAAAAAAATAAGATTTCATGGATTAACGCCTCCTTCTTCTTTGGGTAAAATCATTAAACCAATTAAAGCAGCTAGGGTTATAGACAGGATTAAATTCCAGTCCTCAGGAATCAGATGGCTTATATTTAAAAATGCGTGGATTCCTCCTGACAGTAAAGCTAAAAAAATGACTTCTTTTGACTTTTTCATGGAGGGAACCAGGATAGCAATAAACATAGCATACAGGGCTATTTGCATACTGCTTTGGATGGCTTCTGGCAGAACGCTTCCCAGTAAATAGCCTGCGACACTGCCAAGAACCCATGAAAAATAAGCAGTTGTATTGACTGTAAGGGTATAAAAAAAAGACAATTCTTTGTTTTTTGTAGCTAAAACTGAAAAAGTTTCATCGGTTATACCAAAAGCCACAAGAGGAATAAGTTTTTTTCTTGGGCTTTTAATTTTATCAGCCAGGGAGGCACTCATCAAAAAATGTCTTAAATTCATGACTGCGGTGGTAAGAATAATTTGAAAAGCAGGTACAGTTGCAGCAATTAAATTAACAGCCATAAATTGACTTGCTCCAGCAAAAACGAATAAAGAAAATAAAAAACAGTCCCATAAGCTAATTTGATTTGCTTTTGAAATAATACCAAAAGCCAGAGCAATAGGAATGTATCCAATAGCAATTGGAAGAGCATCTTTAAATCCTGATAAGACTTCGCCATTATAATATTTATTCAAGTGATCCACGTCCTTTTAAGCTTTTTATATCGCATTTTATCATTTTGGATTTAATGACTGCTTATTGTTAAAATAAATATTATGAAGTATTATATAATATAAAGATGAAATTTAAAAGAATAATTCGAATCATTAAGAAAGAGGGTTTAAAATGAGTCAAGCGG
>JAAYML010000108.1 GCA_012521395.1 Candidatus Epulonipiscium sp.
ATATATCGCGACCTTATTGTAACGCTGCTTCTAACTTCGAAATATGCTCCCTTGGAAATACTCTTAATAATTCCATATATTGTTCTTGGGTTAATCCTTCTGTAGATATATAAATATCTATCATTTCATCTACTGTACTGCTTTGAAACTTCTTCTTTAATTGCTCAAATTGTGTTTGTTCCACAGTATAATCACCTCATAAACTTTTTCTTTTTTAGTATATGCTTTATTTATTACTTTATTCTTATTAAAGAAATTTCTTGTCTATTAAAATCATTAATTTACTTTATTATTACAACTGAATAGATCTGCTTAAATTCTAAATTCATTTTTATATTAAACATGCATCATTTGGTAATTTTACAAATTATAAGCCTGGTCGTTATAAATTTTGCCAAAAAAATAAGCATCCTTTATTGGATGCCCACCTTATCACGTCAAAAAATTACTAATCCTTTAAAATAAAAAACATCTACAAAGTAGATGTTTCAAATGATTCAATAAAGTCTATGAGCAAATCTGTAAGCCGAGTTCTGTTGTATACGGTCATCTATCTAGGCATATAGTTACCTATATGCTCCAGCAACCTACCCGAGAACGTGACGAGCAGCCACAAATGTTCTCCTATACGGTCTTGCTCCAGGTGGGGTTTACAGAGCCTCCCAAGTCGCCATGGGAGCGGTGAGCTCTTACCTCACCTTTCCACCCTTACTGCCTTATTATAATAAGACAGCGGTTTATTTCTGTTGCACTTTCCTTAGAGTCGCCTCCACTGGGTGTTACCCAGCACCCTGCTCTGCGGAGCTCGGACTTTCCTCAAGTACGACCTTTCGGTACTGTACTTGCGACCGTACGATTTGCTCATTAATATATTTTTTTCTAATAACATAATAACATGCTTATAAAAGTAAATCAATGTAATTTATTTACATTTTTATTGTATATTTCTAGTGAAAGCAACTACCTCCAATAAATTCTCTGATAATAGAATTTTGTGGAACAGCTTCACTGCTTACCCCTAAGAAATAATCCAGGAATTTAAATAGCCTTTTTGCTTCAGAATAGCAAGGAGATTGAGGATCAATTCTAAAAAGCAAAGGTTCAGCATATTGCTTTAATACGGATAATTCATAAATCAGTGCAGAGTTAAACATAACATCTGCTTCTTCCTGGTATGGGAAAATATTTTTTTCTTCTCCTCTTCTTACAGAAGGCCACAATTCTATGGTTCTTTCTGCACTTGTTCCCCTGTACTGATTATCCCTTACAATTCTTCTCAGCAGTCTGGTATCCGTTGTAGGTATCCTGTTGTGATCATCAATATTTAACTGGGTCAGAGCACTAATGTAAATTTTAAATTTATTATCTTTATGTATATCCTTTGTTAACCTTTCGTTCAATCCGTGAATACCTTCGATGATGAGGATATCGTTACTTTCCATTTTTATCTTTCTGCCCTTGTATTCTCTTTTTCCCGTCTTAAAATTAAAGGAAGGTATTTCAACCACTTCACCATTAATTAATCTTTTTAAATCATGATTAAACAGTTCTAGATCAATGGATTCCAAAGATTCAAAATCATATTCCCCATTTTCATCCCGGGGGGTAAATTCCCTGTTAACAAAATAATCGTCTATGGAAATTGCGTGAGGGCGCATGCCGTTTACTCTAAGCTGAATGGCCAGTCTTTGAGCGAAGGTCGTCTTACCGGAAGAAGAAGGCCCGGCAATTAAGACCACGGCTATAGAATCTTTTTTTTCTGCAATCATATCAGCAATCTGGGCAATTTTCTTTTCATGGAGTGCTTCAGCCGTCATAATTAATGACCTAATATCCTGATTTGCTATTACATCGTTTAAAGCCCCTACCGTGTCAACTCTTAAGATCTTTCCCCAGTTTTTATATTCTAAAAAAATTTGAGACAGTTTTGGTGACGGTACAAATTCTGGTACCTTCGTTGGATCTTTAGTCGTTGGGAATTGCAAAATAAAACCTGAACCGTCTAAAATCAATCGAAAATGCTTTAAAAATCCCGTGCTAGGCACCATGTAGCCATAAAAATAATTCTTTACGCCTCCCAGTTCATATAGATTTACCATGGAAGAACGTCTGTATTTAAACAAGTTTTTCTTATCATCCATTCCATTTTCCTCAAAGATTTTCATGGCTTCCTCTAAAGGAATGGACATTTTATTAAAAGGCAAATCTTGTTCGACCAGTTCTCTCATTTTGTTTTCTATTTTATTTAACAACTCCTGGTTTAAATGATCTACCCCTATCAGTTCACAGTAAAAACCTGGACCCACAGAATGATGAATAATAACATTGCCGTCTTTTATTAATGTTCTGACAACGTAAAAAAGTAAGAAAGATAAACTCCTTTGATAAATTCTCATTCCGTCAGTAGTCGTTAAATCTATAAATTCCAAATGACAGTCTTCAGTAATATCATGTCTTAGCTCTTCCATATTATTTCCAACCTTAGCAGCAACAATGGTATACTTGTAAAAGGGCTGTTTTTCTTTTACAATTTCTTCTAATTTGATTCCCTTGGGATATTTTTCTACCTCTCCATTAGAAAAAGTTACTTTTACGAAATCATTTGTTGCAGTTTCTATCATAACGATTCTCCTTCCATCGCAGAATAATGGCTTCTACCTCTTATTACTACAGATCTTCCGACCTTATAATGTTATAAAAGGTTCCCCATTTACTTTTGAAAGCAATACTTTAAACTGAAAATTTTCTTCCTGAATACGCTCAAGATAATCTTTTATAACCTTTACGATGATAACTTCTGTCCCATAATGACCGGCATCTAAAAGACAGATTCCATATTTCTGAGCTTCCTGGGCATCGTGAAATTTAATATCTCCCGTTATAAATAAATCTGCTTTTTTCATTATAGCAGATTTCAGATAAGACATGCCACTTCCTGTTGTAATGGCTACTTTATTAATTATCTTATCCATATCGCCTGCAATCCGAATATCCGAAAGATTAAGCTGTTCTTTAACAAATAAAGCATAGTCTTTAAGCTTAAGAGGCTTTTTTAAAGTCCCTATTCTGCCCATTCCATACTTTTTGCCTTCTTCCTCTGATATTTCTTCCAAAAGGGATATATTTTCTAATTCCAGTATTTGGGCTAAGCTATCATTTGTACCTCCATAGGCAATATCCAGATTCGTGTGGGCACAGTAGAGACCAATATTATTTTGAATCAGCTGATAAATGCTGTCTCCCAAAGGGTTTCCCTTTGTAACAGACTTTATTGCCCTAAAAATTAAAGGGTGATGGGTAATGATTAAATCTGCTTTTAATTCTATGGCTTCACAAATGACTTGGGGTACAGCATCTAAAGCCACTAAAACGGTCTTGATTTCTTGTTCCAAATCTCCGACTAACAATCCAACATTGTCCCAGTCTTCAGCTAATCTTTCATCAGCAAATTCATTCATTTTTCTTATGATATCTTTACATTTTACAGCCATAAAAGCACCTCTTCACAATCCCTGATGTTTTTTTCTATTTCTTTTTTCCGCCTTAACGTATGTTCTGTTAAAGGATGATTCAGTCGTTCCAATATATTTTTGTTCTTTTTTATTTCCTTTTCAATGTATTGCTTTAAAATGGGATCTTTTTTTTCTATAAGAATTTTACTGTACAAATAGAAGATTTCTTTATCATATTTTTCTTTACCTGCTTCTGAACTCATAATCCAATAATATTTATTATCTTCATATACAAGCTGCTCATTAATTATTTTATGATTAATACTATGTAAATATTTTCTGACTTCATTTTGGTCCAATTGAGGCTGAATAATCAGCCTGTCAATATTTTCAACGATTTCTGGTCTTTTCTTTAAAATGTCAATAATCAGCATGCCGCCCATGCCAGCTAAAATAATTGTGTCAACCTCATTTTCTTTTAAAACTTCCAGGCCATTTCCCAATCTGGTTTCAATAATCCTATCCGCCTGATGGCTCATAATATTATTTTTTGCTTTTTCGAGAGGCCCTTTATTGATATCTGTAGCAATGGCCTTCTTTATTTTATTAAGCTTGTATAAATAAATAGGTAAATAAGCATGATCTGTCCCAATATCTGCTATGCTTGCATAATGAGGAACTTCATTTGCAATAGCAGATAAGCGTTTTGATAATATCATAGGCTCCTCCTGAAAAATTTTGCATACAACGTTTAGCTTTTAAAGAAATTCCTTAATTATGAAAAAGAAGTTGATGGCAGTCAACTTCTATTCTAAATAATCTTTTAATTTTTTACTTCTGCTGGGATGTCTGAGTTTTTGTAAAGCCTTGGCTTCAATTTGTCTGATTCTCTCTCTGGTAACGTTAAAGACTTTTCCTACTTCTTCTAAAGTCCTTGCTCTTCCATCGTCTAAGCCAAATCTAAGTCTTAATACTTTTTGTTCCCTATCGGTTAAAGTATCTAAAACATCCATAAGCTGTTCTTTCAGAAGCGTATAAGCTGCTGCTTCAGAAGGTACTGGCACATCTTCATCAGGAATAAAGTCTCCCAAATGGCTGTCTTCTTCTTCCCCAATAGGTGTTTCCAAAGAAACAGGTTCCTGTGCAATTTTGATAATTTCTCGCACCTTTGAAACAGGCATGTCCATTTCTTTTGCAATTTCTTCAGGTGTAGGCTCCCGACCTAATTCCTGAAGGAGTTGTCTGGACACCCTTATCAGCTTATTAATGGTTTCAACCATATGAACAGGGATACGAATCGTTCGTGCCTGATCTGCAATAGCCCTTGTAATCGCCTGACGAATCCACCATGTCGCATATGTACTAAATTTAAATCCCTTACGATAGTCAAATTTTTCTACAGCTTTAATAAGACCTAAATTCCCTTCCTGAATTAAGTCTAAAAAAAGCATACCTCGTCCAACATATCTTTTTGCAATACTCACTACTAATCTCAGGTTTGCTTCTGCCAGTTTTCTTTTTGCTTCTTCGTCACCATTTTCCATTCTTATGGCTAATTCAATTTCTTCTTCTGCAGTTAAAAGAGGTACTTTACCAATTTCTTTTAAGTACATACGGACAGGGTCGTCAATACTAATACCTTCCGGAAGGCTTAAATCTAAATCATCTTCAACAACGCCTTCGTCTTCTTCGATAATGCCAATAACATCAATATTTTGGCGTTCCAAATATTCGTATATTTTTTCAATTTTTTCTGGTTCTAATTCCATATCGGCAAAATGATCCATTATTTCTTTATATTCAAGGACGCCCTTTTTTTGCTTTGCGATTGCGACTAATTCCTTCAAATGGGTCAAAAATTTGTTTTGTTCGCTAGTTTTCACGCAAAATCCTTCCTTTCTCACCTGTCTACTATTTTAACCACTTATAATGTTAATATACAACTTTTCCAACTGCTTTTTTTGCTCAATCAGAGCCTGTATTTCATAGATATCAGTTGTCGCTCTGCTTTTTAAATCAATATTTGCTCTTTTAATAAGCTTTATCTGATCATTTATTGCTTTTTCAACATCATATTCTTTCACACTACTTTTTTCTTCATTAAAAATCGTAGCCACTTGATTTTGTTCCTGTAAATTTTCAAAATGATTAATAATTTTAGCAGCCTCTATACTACGACCTTCACCATAACTTTCATAAATTAATTTAGCTGCTTTAGACAAAACGGGGTCAATAAACTCAGAAAAAGATAAATAATCCTTTATTTTTTGATAGATCGTTTCATTTTGGCTGATTAATCGAAGAAGGTTTAATTGGGCTTTGTATAAACCATCCTTTTCATCTGCTTTTTGCTGACTTGAAGACTTTAAATTATTCTCAGACTCATTTGTTGAAAAAGAAGACTTATTAATTTTTCTATTTTCTTTTTGACGAATTGCTCTTAGTTTTTTAATTTCTTCAAGGATAGATTGCTTTGAAACGCCGGTTTCTTCTGCAATTTGTTCAGAATAAACTTCTATCTCAATAGAACTGTTTAATTTTGCTAAAATATTAGCAACTTCCTTTGTAAACTGTATTTTTTCTTCAAGATTTTCAAGATTATATTTTGCTTTTACGACATTCACCTGAAACATCACAGAACTTAAAGCTTTCATAATTAAATCCCGGAATGCTTCTGGGCCCTTTTCTTTAATAAAATCATCAGGGTCTTTCTCACCCGGAATTTGGAGTACCTTTATCTTTAAGCCCGCAGAAGATAAAATGGGAATTGCCCTTAGGGCGGCTTTGATTCCTGCAGCATCATTATCATAAACCAAAACCACTTCATTGGTATAACGCTTCAATAAGGCAGCATGCTGGTAAGTAAATGCTGTTCCCAGGGATGCTACAACATTCTTAAAACCTGCCTGGTATAAAGAAATCACATCCATATAACCTTCAACAATTAAAATATTATTTTCACGAGCCGTTCTGGCATAATTTAAACCATATAAATTCCTGCTTTTATCAAATAATTGTGTCTCAGGCGAGTTCATGTATTTTGGAAGACTATCATCTAATACTCTTCCGCCGAAACCAATAATATTATTATGAACATCAAAAATAGGAAACATGACTCTATTTCTAAAACGGTCAATATAACCTTTGCCAGTTTTCCTTGGGATGACTAAGCCGCTTTTGGCAATGAATTCTTCATCATATCCTTTGTATAATAAATATTTGTATAAATCATCATAATCTGCATTGGCATAACCTAAACCAAATAATTTACGTATTTTTTCTTCGACTTTTCTGCCTTGTAAATATTCAAGAGCAACCTTGCCTCTTTCGGATTGTAGATTATAATAAAAGTATTTAGCCGTTTCTTTATGAATATTACGAAGAATTTCTTTTTCTTTTAAGGCTTTTTTAACTTCTGCAGAATACTCTGGCTGGGGCAAAGTAATATTTGCTCTGTCAGCTAAATACTTTACAGTTTCTGCAAAGCTGTAATTTTCCATCTGCATGATAAAAGTAAAAACATTTCCTCCTGCCTGACAACCAAAGCAGTAATACATTTGCTTATCAGGACTAACTGAAAAAGAAGGCGTATCCTCATTATGAAAAGGACATAAGCCAAAATAGGAACTGCCTTGCTTTTTGAGCCTTATATATTCAGAAACGACATCAACTAAGTCATTCCGGCTAAGAACTTCTTCAATAATCTCTTCTGAATAATACATTTTGCTCCCCTAACTTTCATGCTAACATATAATTTTCGACATCTTTTCTTTAAATCCTTTTTTAAACCATATATTTTCTAAAAATTTGTATAAACTACATAAAAAATTTACGCCTAGCAAAAATTTATTGAACATATTTCTTTTGTTCAATCAATTTTATTAAATTCTCTTCAAATTCAAAATCATCTGTTTCATTTCTTTTAGGAGGCCCTTTTATACGACCCTTCATCTTCCTGATTTCACTCGACAAATGCCTCCTGTACAATAGCATATCCATATTTTCATTAGAATATATATACCCATTCGTAGATATGGCAAAAGCACCTTTTGCTAAAACCAAAGCTGCTAACCCATAATCTTGGGTTACGACAATATCTTCTTTATCAATAAAATTAATAATTGCCATATCTGCTGCCTGAGGCAGGGAATCCACAATCCGGTATTCCATATGATATTTTTCATTTGGAAGATGGCAATAACTACAAAACAAAATGGCCTTTATCTGATATTTTTGAGATACTCTTTCAATAATTTTAAGCACTGGACAACTGTCACCATCAATAATAATCCGGGTCTTATACATTGCTGCCTCCTAATAGATGCTCCAGGATGAAGGAACATAGATTTCGCAATATTTATTGATTGCGTAACGGTCTGTCATACCCGCAATATAATCACATACAATCCTTTCTTGTGCTTCGTCTTTCCCCTCATAAATTGCATAAAAATCTTTTGGAATTTCATTGGGATGATTCATAAAATAATAATAAAGTTCTTTTACAATATGTTGAGCTTTCTTTTCTTGTTCTTTCGCTTTAGAACCGATATATACATGAGAAAACATAAACTTTCTTAATTTTTTCATGCTTTCTTCAACATCAGGACTCATTTTAATATAGGGTTGGTTGATACTATTCTTAACAATATCATGAATCATGGTATCAATTCTTTCCGTAAAAGTCTTTCCTAAAACTTCAATACAATCTTTAGGGAGATCTTCCTCCGTTAAAACTTTACCCCGTATCGCATCATCAATATCATGATTAATATAAGCAATCTTGTCAGAAATTTGAACAATCTTTCCTTCTAAAGTACCTGGACTGCCTTTTGAAGGATGATTGAGTATTCCGTCGCGAACTTCCCAGGTAAGATTTAAACCTTTTCCATTCTTTTCAACAAAATTGACTACCCTGATACTTTGCTCATAATGCTTAAAGCCATAAGGGCAGACCTCATTAAGAACTTCTTCACCGGCGTGCCCAAAAGGCGTATGTCCAAGATCATGACCTAAAGCAATCGCTTCAGTCAAGTCTTCATTTAATGACAAAGCTCTTGCAATAGTCCTTGCAATTTGCGCCACCTCTAAAGTATGAGTAAGTCTTGTACGGTAATGGTCCCCTTCCGGAGTAATAAATACTTGTGTTTTATGTTTTAACCTTCTGAAGGATTTGCAATGAATAATTCTATCCCTGTCTCTTTGAAAATCTGTTCGAATACTGCATTTTTCTTCTTCGAAAAGTCTGCCTTTCGTCTCTGCCGCTTTTGAGGCATAAGGACTTAATAAATCATATTCTTTTTTTTCCTGAACTTCTCTTATCAGCAAAGAAGTCACCACCTAATGTTAATCATAAAAAATCTCCATATCTAATATATACTACATCTTTTTTCAAAATCCTTCAAAACACCTAAAATAATAAATTTCCTTAATTAAAAAGGGTATTGCCTTTAATACTTTAAAGACAATACCCTTTATTATTTATTGAAACATTATTATCTGGGATTTTTTACTTGAGCTTGTGCTGCAGCTAATCTTGCAATTGGTACTCTGTATGGAGAACAGGATACATAATCTAAACCAGTGTTATGGCAGAATTCAACGGATGAAGGATCTCCACCATGTTCTCCACAAATTCCAAGTTTAATATCTGGTCTGGTTGAACGACCTTTTTCAGTTGCAATTTTTACTAATTCACCAACACCAGTTTGGTCTAATTTTGCAAATGGATCAAAGTCATAAATTTGTTTTTCATAATAGTCTTCTAAGAATTTACCAGCATCGTCTCTTGAGAATCCAAAGGTCATTTGAGTTAAGTCGTTTGTACCGAAGGAGAAGAATTCTGCTTCTTCGGCAATTTGGTCTGCAGTCACTGCAGCTCTTGGGATTTCAATCATGGTACCTACTTTATATGTTAAGTTAACGCCTGCTTCTTTGATTACTTCATCAGCAGTTTTTACAACTACAGACTTAACAAATTTTAATTCTTTAACTTCTCCTACCAATGGAATCATAATTTCAGGAACGATATCATAGCCTTTATTCTTCTTAACTTCAATTGCCGCTTCAATAATCGCTCTTGTTTGCATTTCTGCAATTTCAGGATAAGATACAGCCAAACGGCATCCTCTATGACCCATCATTGGGTTAAATTCATGTAAAGATACAACCATTGCTTTTAATTCTTCAAAAGTAATGCCCATATCTTTAGCTAATTCTCTGATATCATCATCTTCATGAGGCAAGAATTCATGAAGTGGTGGGTCAAGAAGACGGATAGTTACAGGACGTCCTTCCATTGCTTCAAAGATTCCAATAAAGTCACCTTTTTGTAATGGAAGTAATGCATCTAATGCTTTTCTTCTTTCTTCTTCAGTCTTAGCAAGAATCATTTTACGTACTTTTGGAATACGGTCTTCTTCAAAGAACATATGCTCAGTACGGGTTAATCCAATTCCTTCAGCACCAAATTCTACTGCTGTTTTAGCATCTTTTGGTGTATCTGCATTGGTTCTTACTTTAAGTTTTCTTACTTTGTCAGCCCATTCCATAAATCTTGCAAAGTTTCCTGTAATTTCAGGTTTTACTGTAGGTATATCTTCACCATAAACATTACCAGTAGAACCATCTAAAGAGATATAATCTCCTTCATGGAAGGTTTGACCAGCTAATGTAAAGTATTTTTCTTCTTCATTAATCTCAATTTCACCAAGTCCGCATACACAGCAAGTTCCCATTCCTCTTGCTACTACAGCAGCGTGAGAAGTCATTCCACCGCGTACGGTTAAAATACCTTCAGCAGCCACCATTCCTTCGATATCTTCAGGAGATGTTTCAAGACGAACTAAGATAACTCTTTCTCCTGCTTCTTTTGCGTTCTTAGCATCTTCTGCAGTAAAGTATACTTTACCTGCAGCAGCACCAGGAGATGCAGGAAGACCTTTTCCTAATGGTTTTGCTTTCTTTAATGCATCCGCATCAAAAGTTGGGTGAAGCAATTGGTCTAATTGCTTGGGTTCTACTTTAAGTAAAGCTTCTTCTTCATTAATTAAGCCTTCATCTACCATGTCAACAGCAATTTTTAATGCTGCTTTTGCAGTTCTTTTACCGCTACGGGTTTGAAGGAAGAACAATTTACCGTTTTCAATGGTAAATTCCATATCTTGCATGTCTTTATAATGCTTTTCTAATGTATTGGCAATGTCCATAAATTGTTTGTAAACTTCAGGCATATCTTCTTCTAAAGTCTTGATAGATTTTGGAGTACGGATACCTGCAACAACGTCTTCACCCTGAGCATTAATTAAGTATTCACCAAAGATTTCTTTGTCACCTGTTGCAGGATTTCTGGTAAATGCTACACCTGTACCAGATGTTTCTCCCATATTACCAAATACCATCATCTGAACGTTAACAGCAGTTCCCCAATTACTTGGTATGTCATTCATTCTTCTGTACACAATTGCTCTTGGGTTATTCCATGAACGGAATACCGCTCTGACAGCTGCCATTAATTGTGCATATGGATCTTGTGGGAAATCTTCCCCTTTTTCTGCTTTGTAAATTTCTTTAAACTTAGCAACAACATTTTTCATGTCTTCTGCTGTTAATTCAGAATCATATTTTACACCTTTGCTTTCTTTCATTTCATCAAGAACTTTTTCGAATTTAGATTTAGCAATTTCCATAACAACGTCAGAGAACATTTGGATAAATCTTCTGTAAGAGTCGTACGCAAAACGTGGATTTTGAGTGGACTCTGCAATTCCTTCTACAGATATGTCATTTAATCCTAAGTTTAAGATTGTATCCATCATACCAGGCATAGAAACTCTTGCACCAGAACGAACGGATACTAATAAAGGATTTTTAGAATCTCCAAATTTCTTTCCGGCTATTTCTTCTAATTTAGCTAATGAAGCTTTAATTTGTTCAACTACTTCATCAGCGATTACTTCACCATCTTCATAATATTTATTACAAGCTTCTGTTGTAACAGTAAAACCTTGTGGAATTGGGAGTCCCATTTTTGTCATTTCAGCAAGATTTGCACCCTTACCTCCAAGTAAATTTCTCATGGATGCGTCGCCTTCACTGAACATATAAACATACTTTTTGCTCATTATCCTTAACCTCCTGTATCTTAATATTCATTTGTAGAATAAACAAAACCATTTTCCGCCAAAAAAATGTCTTGTTTATGTAACTTGTCACGTTTTGTCTATTCAACCGTTAATTATTATATCATAAAACCCCAAAAAGACTAGGGGAAATTACATTTTTTTTTAAGATTTAAAAGTCCATTTTATTTTTTAAGTAGTTTTCCAAATCATCGATTTTAATTCTTTCTTGCTGCATACTATCCCTGTCTCTAACCGTAACAGCATTATCTTCTAAAGAATCAAAATCAAAAGTAATACAAAATGGTGTTCCTATTTCGTCTTGTCTTCTATAACGTTTTCCAATGCTGCCGCTGTCATCAAAATCCACATTAAATAGTTTTAACAATTTTTCATAAACTTTATACGCAGAATCAGAAAGTTTTTTAGAAAGAGGTAAAACTGCAGCCTTAACGGGTGCCAAAGCAGGATGGAGTCTTAATACAGTTCTTTTATCTCCATCTTCTAATTCTTCTTCTTCGTAAGCCTCACATAAAAATGCAAGGGTAACTCTGTCTACACCTACGGAAGGTTCAACACAATAAGGAATATACTTTTGATTGGTATTTGGATCGAAATAATTCATGTCCTCTCCGGAATACTCCTGATGCTGTTTTAAGTCAAAATCAGTTCTGTCAGCTATACCCCATAATTCGCCCCAACCAAAAGGAAATAGAAATTCAATATCCGTTGTTGCATTACTATAGTGGGATAATTCTTCCTTAGAATGATCTCTCAGGCGAATATGTTCTTCTTTCATTCCCAAAGATAAAAGCCAATTTTTACAGAATTCTTTCCAATAATTAAACCATTCTAAATCCGTACCTGGTTCACAGAAAAATTCTAATTCCATTTGTTCAAATTCCCTGGTACGGAAAATGAAGTTTCCAGGAGTGATTTCATTTCTGAAAGATTTCCCGATTTGGGCAATTCCAAAGGGAATCTTTTTTCTGGTAGTTCTTTGGACATTTTTAAAATTCACAAAAATACCTTGTGCTGTTTCGGGACGGAGATACACTAAGTTTTTAGAATCCTCTGTAACTCCCTGGTAAGTTTTAAACATCAGGTTAAATTGTCTGATGTCGGTAAAGTTATGAGCACCGCAACTTGGGCATTTAATTTGATTTTCGTCTATATATGCTTTCATTTTAGCATTATCCCAACCATCAACAGAAAGCTCTATACCATTTTCTTTTAAATAACTTTCAATAAGTTGATCAGCCCTGAAGCGCTCTTTACACTCTTTACAGTCCATCAGGGGGTCATTAAAACCTCCTACATGTCCTGAAGCTTCCCAAACTCTCGTATTCATCAGAATTGCGCAATCAACACCCACATTATATGGACTTTCCTGCACAAATTTTTTCCACCAGGCTCTTTTTACATTATTCTTTAATTCTACGCCTAATGGGCCATAATCCCAGGTATTCGATAATCCTCCATATATTTCGGAACCCGGATAGATAAAACCTCTTGATTTTGCCAATGCAACAATTTGGTCCATTGTTTTTTCCATGATGAATAGCCTCCTTATCTTAAAAAAACGACTCAACGCATTTTTAATCCAAACATTAATATTATATTTATTTTGAGCAATAAAAAAACCTGTACATCTATACAAGGGACGAAAGAATACTCTTCCGCGGTTCCACCCTCATTGATGCAAGGCATCCTCTTTAAAAAATATTGCTCCAAAGCGCCCTTCGCTAACGAATTCTACTGGTCTTACACCCTCACCAGCTCGCTATAAGAATTCAAATAGCTACTCCTCTTTGTCATCGCAAATTCTTATGAGATTATCATTAATCTAGCAAATTACATGAAATTTGTCAATAATGATTTACTGCAAATCCATTAAATTTGTCTTGATAAATTCTAAAGTCTGAAAATCTTTTTCAATATGATAAGATAAATATTTTTCTGAGATTATTTCCAATTCTTTTAGAATAAATTCATCTAAATCAAAACTAAATAGTTTTGACAAGTCAGAATGAATAATATATTTCAGCGTATACCAGCCTGATTGCGAAAGCTTGTAAGCATAATAATCTTCATGCATACAATCATCGCAAAGAACCCCGCCCATCTTTATGTTAAAATGATGAATCTTTTCCTTGCTGCCACAATTGACACATTCTAAAACCTGTGGCATATAGCCAATTAAAGACATTAATCTAAGTTCGTAAATAACAGAAATCAGCCTGGGATTTCTATTACTTTTTTCAAGCACAGAGAGAGTTTTTAAAATCAAAAGCAAAAGTTCTTCGTTGGTTTCTTCTTCTTCTGTGACCCCGTCAAGAAGTTCTAAAAAATAAGAAGCATAGGTTAATTTAATGATATCTTTACCTATGCCATGAAATGTCTTAATAATATCTATTTGTTGTATAATATTGTAATTTCTGCCTGAATATATTAAAAAATCAGAATAAGAGAATAATTGACTACCTGCTGCCAAAGGGCTTTTGTTTTTTCTGGACCCTTTTGCAGAAACAGAAATCTTCCCTTTTAATTTTGTAAATATCTTGAGTATTTTATCTGACTCACCCACATAAACTTCTCTTAATATAATTCCTTTTGTTTTAAATTGTCTCATGATTATTTCTCTTTTCCATCTGATTTTTTATCTTTATGGTCGATTTCTGGAGACAGTTCCTTTGAGCTTTCTATATCCATATTAGTCATTACTTTATTATACTCTTTTAAAGCTAAATATGCTTCAATATTTCCTGTTCTTTTAAATAAATTCCAGAATAGTTTATCCGTCATGTTGAGTCCCCCTATTCCTAATTTGTTAATATTAGGGTTCCCTCAACTTCTCTTAATATACTGCAAAAAAGTTACCAGTTCATCATCTATTTACAAAAATCTATTTTATATTCCAGTTAATAATTTTACTAAGCTGAAATAAATAATATTTCCTGTAATATCAATCGTCGTTGAAATAAATGGCGCCGAAGCAACCGCAGGGTCAATTCCTATATTCTTAAATATTAGTGGTGCTAAAGTTCCAATGGTAGCAGCCGTTAACATGTTGGTTGTCATCGCAATGCCTACAATAGGCCCTAATTGAGGTTGTTTGAAAACAAAACCTGCTACTAAACTAATGCAAATACCACATATAAAACCAATAAATATCCCTACGGCAGATTCACGAAGTAAAATTTTTGATACTTCTTTTGTATCAATTTTCCCTGTGGCAATTCCCCTTACCGTAAGGGTTGACGACTGAGTACCAATATTTCCTCCCATTCCTGTCAGCGCTGGCATAAACTTAACCAGGGCTGCATTACTGCTGATCTGGCTTTCAAAGCCTGAAATAACAGCACCTGTGACAAAACTTCCAACTAAAGTAATCAGAAGCCATGGAAGCCTTGATTTTACTGAAGATTTTAAGTGACCAGCCAGACTGTCACTCTCATCGTATTCCATCTCACCAGTACCGGCAATTCTAAAAATATCTTCCGTTGCTTCTTCCTCAATAACATCAAGGATATCGTCAACGGTAATAATCCCTTGTAAAATCGTCTCGTTATCAACAACAGGAATGGCCAGTAAGTCATATTTTGAAACGAGTTTAGCAACTTCTTCCTGGTCCGTTTCTACATTAACATAAATGACATTACTCTGCATGACTTCAGAGACCAGTAAATCAGGTGGACTCATAATGATTTCCCTAAGAGATAAGACCCCTACCAGTACACCAATATAATCTGTAACATAAACATAGTATATGGTCTCTGCTTTTTTTTCCATACTCCTTAATTCTTCTATAGCCTGATTAATGGTCATATCTTCTCTTACAGAAACAAATTCGGTGGTCATAATTCCACCGGCAGTATCTTCATGATACTGCATCAAATCACGGATATCCGTTGCATCATCATGATCAAAAAATTCAATAATTTTTGTCTGTTCACTCTCAGATAATTCTCCTAAAATATCCGCTACGTCGTCTAAGGACATTTCATCCAGTATTTCACTGGTCTTTTCTTCCGTAAGATTATCTAAAATATATGCAAAAGTATCTCCATCGACCGCATTTAAAACTTCCGCAGCAACATCATGGGGGAGAAGTTTAAACAAGTCTTTTTGTTCCTGTTCTTCTAAATCCGGCAATATTTCAACGATATCAGCAGGATGCAGCTCATCAATCTCTTCAAATAATACCCTGCTATCCTTATTTTGAAGAGCAGTCTTAATATTTTCCAGCAAACGTTCCTTTTCCATACCTTCACCCCATTTCTTTACACTATTTTATTGTATTATAGCGCTGCTGCATTTTCAAATATTTTTTGAATCGAAACCAAAATTTCTTAAGCTGAAAGAATCATCTCTCCAATTTTTTCTAACCTTTACCCAAAGCTGTAAAAACACCTTGGATCCTAAAAGTCTTTCTATTTCCTGGCGGGCTTTTGTTCCGATTTCTTTCAACATAGCACCTTGCTTTCCAATAATAATGGCTTTATGAGAATCTTTTTCACAATAAATCACTGCATTAATATCGACGATATCTTTGTTTTCTCTTTTTTTCATTAATTCTACTCCCACCGCAATCCCATGAGGAATTTCTTCTTCTAACAAATGTAAAGCTTTTTCCCGGATTAATTCTGCTACCAGTTGTCTTTCAGGCTGGTCTGTAATCATATCTGGCGGAAAATATTGAGGTCCTTCAGGTAACCTTTTGGATATCTCGTCAAGAAGAACATCGCAGTTTTCTCCCGTCAGGGCTGACACTGGAATGATCTCATCAAAATCATATAAATCCTTATAAATATCAATAATTTCTAACAATTCTTCCTTATGAACGGTATCAATTTTATTAATCACCAAAAACACAGGTGTATTGATATTTTCTAATTGTTCAATAACGTACTGGTCTCCCTTGCCCACTGTTTTTGAAGCTTCCACAAGGATTAAAATTAAATCAACTTCATTGAGCGTATTCTTGGCTGCCTGTACCATATACTGGCCTAATTTATGCTTGGGTTTATGAATACCGGGCGTATCAATAAAAATAATCTGATAGTTTTCTCTTGTTAAGATACTTTGGATTTTATTTCTGGTCGTCTGAGGTTTATTGGACATAATGGCCACTTTTTCTCCAACCAGTTGATTCATTAAGGTCGATTTTCCTACATTCGTTCTTCCTATAAGCGTTACAAATCCTGAACGAAAATCTAATGCCAATGCTATTCCTCCTTTTCTCTTTTATTTATATTATCCTTTATTGCTATTTTATATAAATACGTTTCCTCCATTTTTAATGGCATTCCATAACAATCAAAAAGTTAAACCAATCTTTATTATATAATTTTACAGGCATAGTGACAA
>JAAYML010000109.1 GCA_012521395.1 Candidatus Epulonipiscium sp.
TAGAATTAAGATTTGAAGTATATAACACGGATACATGGGATACTTATTTTGAATCAGATCCGATTGTTATAACAACTACAGCGGATCCATCTTATGTTCAAAAATACGATGACAGTGGTTTTGTAGCAGTCGATCAAAATGGTATAAAAATTGTAATGAAAAAGGTGCAGGTTGAAAACAGTGATAATGGTGCAGATATTTATGTATATATAGAGAATAACAGCAGTCAAAATATTACAGTACAAGTAAAAGAAATGTCCATTAATGGTTATATGATCGATCCGATATTCTCATGTGATGTTTTAGCTGGTAAGAAGGCATATGACATAATAACTTTTCTTGAAAACGAATTAGAAAAAAATGATATAAGCTCTATAGATGAAATAGAATTGTCATTTGATATATTTGATACGCTTACATTTGAAACGATTTTAGAATCCGATGCAGTTGTTATTAATTTTAAATGAAGCAAGGGGACGGTTCCCTGTTTGATTTTGAGTTTAAAGAATAACAGATTATTGTAAGGAAGCACAAGGACTGCCTTGTGCTTTCTTTTCAGGATTTATGCTAATGGAAAAAATTTAAATATCTTTTGTAAGGGAGGAATCTTCTTGTTCTTAGATTAAATTGAAAGTGAGGGATAACCATGGGTTTAGAAAGTATATACGATGTCATCAGTAGAAGTATAAATTCCGAAGGGAAACTAGATTTAAATTTTATGCTTCCATTTAAAAAACCTTCGCCAACTGAAATGCGGTTTATTCCTGGTGCAAAAGATGGAATTGGTTTATATCATTTTAATTTAAGAACCCCCAAGTCAGCTGCAAATAAAATTTTTAAACTTTTAAAAAGTGATTGGAAAAAGGGCGACAGTGACTCACAGGAAAAAGTTGCTGAAATCCTTAATAGGTATGGAAGTTGGACAGTTATAGATTACGTTCTTCATTTAATTCGGGATAAACAAAAAAGAGATTGATCCCAAAAATATATTTTATTATGCCTGCAAGCTTGCTTTCGAATCAACAAATGAGGAATTGGTTAAATTAGGAATTTGCTTATTTGGTTTACTTGATTTGAGTAACGAAGAAGAAATTATGAATAGACTTTTTATACTTGCATTATATGAAGAGTTCACCCTTTATGTTCTTGCCACAATCTCAAATTCACCCAAAGGGAATGATATTGTCTTTAAAATTGCACAAAAGGTTGATGGATGGGGTAAAATTCATGCAGTAGAGTACTTAGAACCAGCAACAGATGAAATACGAGAATGGATTTTACGCAAAGGCTGTGCCAATGCAGTTATGGATGCTTATCTTGGACTGGAATGTGCCATCAAAGGGGATTTGATAAATGCTCTAAAACGGGATTCTTTTGATGAGGAGCTTTTTGAAGGCATTAGTGTGATAATAGATGCCCTATTAGATGAAGGACCCGTTGATGGTATCAGCGTTTATGAGCACACTGAGGAAGCATTAAAGCTTTATTTGAGGATAGCTACAGAACATGCTTTTACCATAATACATCTATGGCGGCTCCTTAATTTGCAAGCTTGGTTAGAAAACGCCACAATAAGTAACAGAGATGAATTGAAAAAAATCTGCGATAATATTGTAAATAGAGAAGCATGGAAAGAAATGATCATGGAAATTCTTAATAAACCTGATGATGAACTGTTATTTTATGCAATCAATGCAGGTTTGAGACTGAATATGGATATTATCGAATTCGTTTTTAGAGCGGTAAAGAAAAATCCAGTTGAACATTTTGGTTACCTTCATATTCTTTATAAAAATCCAGAATATGCAAATGAATTAACGAAAATATATGAAGAACTTTTACCACTGGATGCCATGGCAGCAGGAATGGGCAATTTTCTTTTTCCAGAGAACTATGCAAAGGAGCATCATTGTCTGGAGTTTATACTTCAGGAACTTAAAAATTATCCTGAAATGGGCGAAAAGTTGGTAGAGACAGGATTAAAATCACCTGTGGTAAGAGAAAGGATTGCTGCATGTAAAGTGATAGAGGAATGGAGTAAGAGACTAAATCAAAATTTAGATACTATCTCACCTGGCTTGTATGCTATTCTAAAAGAAATCGCACGTATTGAAGTGGATAAGGATAGCAGGCAATTGATGAAAAAATTACTTCGAACTAAATGAAACAAGGAAACACAGAGACGATTCCTTGTTTCATTTTTTGTTTAAAGAATAAACAGGTTATTATAAAACTGCCAAATGTTTTTCATTAGAAGGAAAAGTTCAAAAATTCAGAAAAAATCAAAAGAACTGCCTTCTAATATATAAAAGGAATATATCTTTTCGTTCTTTTTTTATATTCTATATACTTTGAGCCATGCATTGAGCTTAAGTAATCCTCTTCACAGCGCACTTGGATATCCAGTAATAGTACAAAAACTAAATTAAACAGAAATACAGTCCAGGTTGGCCAAATAAGCCAAAGACCCATATTTAATAAAAATAATCCTAGATATGTTGGATTTCTAATGTATTTATATAAGCCGGTCGTAATCAAATCAGTTTTTGCATTCGTGTCAACTCCAACTCTCCATGAGTTGCCCATTTTTACCTGAGCGTAAAAACATAGAGACAAACCCATAAGACCAGTAAAAAAACCAATCAGATCAAATAGAAATTGGTCTAAAACGGTAATTCTGCTAAACAAAGAACCCAGTTGGAACTGGCTTGAATGTAAAACAATCATTAAAACGGCATAGAGGGTTAGAATATTTGTGCACTGATAAAAATATTTTTGAATACTTGATGTGGATTTTCCTATAACAGCAGGGTCTACACCAGTATTCTTTATTTGTTTTAGCTGTTTAATTTTCCATAACCCTAAATAGATAAGAAATAATGTGATGACAAATATGTTTTCTAGAGTTTTCATAATATCTCCTCCTGATAA
>JAAYML010000008.1 GCA_012521395.1 Candidatus Epulonipiscium sp.
ACTTGTCAATATAATTTATATTATATTATAGAACTCAACAAAGCTTCAAGTCGGCTATGAGGAATTACCGTGCCTTTCCCTTATCATTGTAATAATATGTTAAGCTTATCAAAAATATATCCATCAAAGTGAACTGCTATTGCACCATCATAAATAAAAATAACCCTGAATGAACAGGGTTATTCTATTGTAAGCTGACGAATTATTCTGATCTGAAATTTATAATTTTGCACCACATGCACTACAAAACTTAGCATTGGCATCTAATTTTGAACCACATTGAGAACAAAATTTACTTCCTCCTGCAGAAAAGTTTTCCACTTTTTCTCCACAGTTACTGCAGAATTTCATATCTGATGTAAGTGGCTGGGAACATTTTTTACAAATTAAAGTTACAGAAGCAGAAGAAGCTGGTGTGACTGAAGGATTATTGCTAGTTGTTGATTTTTTAATATTATTAAGCATTTCAGCCCCCATTGCCAAACCTACTCCAGCCTGAAGCATACTGGACATATTGCCCCCGGGATTTTTTTCTAAAGAATTCATTATACCAATTTGTTGATACCGACCTATATCTCCGACCATTTCATAAGAAGCATTCTTTTCTATCATCTTTTGAATTTGCTCAGGATAATTAAAGCTGGAAATCTTTAGGTCCGTCACCGTTAAACCAATCTTAAGCAATTCCATATCTAAATCTTCCTTAATGCCTTTAGCAATTTCATAAGCATTGACTTGAAGATTAAACATGTTTTTGCCTTCTTTAACAATCCATTTCATTAGCAATTGGTCTAAAAGGCTTAAAGTACGCTCTTCTATATCGCTGATAGTAAAAGTCTTTTTAACGCCTGCAATTTTATCAATAAGGCTGATATAATCATCAATTTTTACACTAAAAGTACCAAAAGCCCTGATTGGAATTCCTCCCGGCATATTTTGTGCCGGAATGTTAATTGGATTTTTTGTACCCCATCTTACTAAAAATTCTTTTGTATTTACAAATAAGACTTCTGCCCTGAGACCACTGTTAAAACCAAATTTAAAACCTTTTAAAGTGCTTAAGAAAGGAATTATTTGCGTTTCTATTTCATAATTACCTTCTTCTTTGAATACACCTTCAATTTTTCCATTATAAAGAAAGATAGCATCTTGTCCAGGTCGAATAATTAAGCGGCTGCCTTTTTTAATTTCGCTATTATTCCATTTCCAAAATAAAACATCATCCCTTGTTTCATTCCATTCAATCACATTAAGTAATTCTCTTCGAAAAAGACCCATTTCCCTTTCCCCCTTAAAAAATATTTTCTCTCTCAAACTCATTTAATTCCGCCACTGCCTCTGCTTCATCCAATGCACGGTTAACTTTTTCTTCAAGACTTGCAAAGGAGCCAGAATTTATATCATTTATTTTATTTTGGAGTTTGACTTTTTCTAATTTAATATCGATGGCTTCTTTTCTGGCCTTTAAATCCTCAATTTGAGCCAGTAAAGCGTCATGGGTCTGTCTCATCTTCAATTCTTTAGTCAAAATTTCTTCATATTTTCTTTCCAATTCAATGGCTTTACTTTCTAAAGTTTCTTTCTTCTGCAGAAAAGGGGTCTCATCCTCCTGAGCTTCCTTTGCTTTTTCTATATATTTATCCAATTTTTTAATTTCACTGTTACATTCATCCAGTTCTCTTTTGGCACGTGCCTTTTCAGTCTCTGCTTTTGCCTTTTCAGCTTTTATTTTTCCTATTTCATCCTCAATTTCTTTAAAAAACTTTTCTAATTCTTTATCGTTATTTTTTAAACCAGAAGCATTCATATTTGCCTGGACTACTTTTGAAATTCTTTTAAAAATCGCCATCTTTAACCTCCTAAAAACAGTTAAATATTAAATATATTCTATAATATTACTTATTAGAATTCAACTATTACATCCATCTCCAACCAGCAAAATACTTATTTTTCATTTTATTATTTTGTATCTTGCCCCATCCTAAAGGATAACCATCCACACACACCAGATTCCAGCCTTCTTTTCCATCAATAGGAAGGGTTTCCCCTTTTAAATAGCGGATAACATTAGGATCTTCTAAAGATAAATCAATGAAATTAACCACTTGATTTTTTTGAAGACCCATGGCCATGGCCTGTGAAGGTTCAAAACGATTTTTCTTTAAAAATCCGAGAAGCCAACCAGACCTGACTACCCTTAAACCTTTTAAATCCGGAATTTGGTCTGGTAATAAATAAATAGCATCTCCATGGATTTCAAAATTTTCTACTATCCCGCCTTTTATATTTACGTCAATAAATTTATAAAAGTCTGTTAAATCTCCCTTATTTGTTTTAATTTTTTTATCCTCTTTGTCCATTTTAAAACTTTTACCGTCTTTTTTATAAAGTAATGCTAAAAAATGGCCTTCTCCCATTAATTTATGAGGCCATAACCTTGCCGTACCTTCTATTTCCCTCCTGGCCCCAATCCAGTGAGGCATTCCTTTAGCAAAATTATAGTTATGGTCTATTGGTATAATTTCAAAATCGGGATTATTTACCAGAAATGCTTCTATCGTACCCTCATTTTCTTCAGGCGCAAAAGTACAGGTAGAATATAGAATATAACCACCAGGTTTCAACATTTTAGCGGCATAATTAAGGATATTTTTTTGTAAATCAGCAAAAAACTCAGTCCTTTCTGCTTTCCAGCTTTTTATGGTTTCAGGTTCTTTTCTGAACATCCCTTCTCCAGAACAAGGTGCATCGACTAAAATTTTATCAAAATATCCTTCTAAATACTTTGACAATTTCTCTGGGCTTTCATTGGTAATGACTACATTTTTAATCCCTGCCATTTCAATATTTTTTAAAAGCGCTTTACATCTTGAAGCACTGATATCATTAGAAAACAATACTCCTTTGCCTTCTAATTTTGCCCCCAATTGAGTGCTTTTTCCTCCAGGGGCTGCACATAAGTCTAAAACCTTATCTCCTGGTTTTACATTTAACATTTCTGCTGCAGCCATAGCACTAGGTTCTTGTATATAATATAAGCCAGCATGATAATACGGATGTTTTGCAGGCTTATCATCTTTACCAAAATAAAAACCCTCTTTGCACCAGGGAATTGGAGATAGATTTAAAGGCATTTTATTTTTAAATTCTTCAGGACTAATTTTTAATGAATTAACCCTGAGACCATAAAATCTTTCTTCTTCAAAAGTTTTAATAAACTCAATAAATTCATCCTTAAGAAGGATTTTCATTTTATCTTCAAACGCTTTAGGTAGATCCATTATGCCTTGCTCCTTTGTTCTTTTAAAATATTATACCCAATTCTTTTTATAAATTGTAAAAAGCGTGTGCAAAGACACGCTTTAAAAAAACTCCTAAGAAAACAGTTCAGTATCTACAAATTCAAATCCTATACCGTTTTCTTTATCTTGCCATATCACTTTTGTCTGAGTAACAAACTGACCGCATTCAAAATCAATAACAACATCTACAATTTGCCCTACAGTAAAACCTTCAACATAATCAATTCTAAACCCGCCTGCAGAAAGATCCTGCATAGCATATACAAAAGTATTATCCCCTATTTTTATTTTTATATCTGATTCATTTATAAAACGTAAAAACCTTCGTTTTTCAGTAGTTTCCACGCTTTCACGCTCCTTAACATAAGATATATTAATAAACACTTAATGTCAAGATTCCGCCCATATGTTCATTTTATAATAATTGTCTGATATATTCAACATAATTAAATTCATTAATTAAAATTATTCATTATAATTTATTAATTAAACTTTCCATGTATGTTTTTATTAAAATTACATAAAACATTGATATATTCATATAGTATTAATATCAATAATCCTTATGCGCATAAAAATTAAATAGATAAATAATTCTTTGAATACTATAATTATACACCAATTTTAAAAATAAATAAAGTTAAAAAACTAAATTAATATCATTTACTTTTTCAAAAAGGAGGTATCTTATGGCAACTACCATGTCCATTACCGAAATCAATATTATTACTGTAGACAAATCAGAAGAATCCTGGTTAATTGAAGGCGAAATTATATTTGAAGAAGAATTCAGCAGTTCTTTTGAAGGCACATATAATACTGAAACAGAAGAATTTGAAGAACTCATTATTGAAAATGAACCTAAAAGTTATGATAAAGATGATTTAATAGAAAAAATTCTAAAAGCTGTTGAAGAATACGAATAATAAATAAAGTCCCCTAATAAGGGACTTTATACAATAAGAACAGGTTTAAAATCAATATAATCACAAGAAACCAGACAATATTCTACTCCGTTAAAATTGCCCATTAAACCTGCTTTGTTTTTATCTCCATGCAAGTGACCATAAATCACCTTTTCTACCTGATATTTTTCAAACAATGCCGTAAAAGCAGAATCCTCCAACTTATCATTAGTAGGAGGATAATGCATCATGACTATTTTTCTGCTGCTTTTAGCCTTTTGTGCTTCTTTTAATGAAAGCTCCAGACGTTTTACTTCTCTATTGTATATTTTTTTGTCATGTTCCGTATATTCACTGTCATTAGGGCAAAGCCATCCCCTGCTACCACAAATGGCAAAATCTTCTATCTCTATAAAATTATTTTGGATAAAAAACATATCTTCGTATAAGCTGTTTAATTTTCGAATTGATTTCCACCAATAATCATGATTTCCTTTAACAAATATTTTTCGGCCGGGCAGTTGATGTATAAAATCTAAATCAATCATAGCTTCTTCCATATTCATTGCCCAGGAAATATCCCCGGGTATAAGAACTGTATCCTGATTTCTAACCAGCTTAAACCAATTGTTCTTTATTTTTTCTGCATGGTTTATCCAATTTTCTCCAAACTTATCCATGGGTTTATCCACTGCCCCACTCAAATGCAAATCACCTATGGCAAAGATGGACATAGTAATGTCTCTCCTTTTTAGTTATGCTTATTCAAAAAAATTTTTTAACCCCTTACCATCTAAATAATTAAATAATCTCCCCTGGTATTTTCCCTCTTTTCTCATTTCTTCTTCTATCTCATCCCTGATCTTCCACCAACTTGTATTCCAGTTCACAAACAAAGTATTTTCCTTTGGTGCTCTTCCAATTAATCTCTGTATGACAATCTCAGGAGAAAGATATTCAAGAAACAGGATCACTCTTTTTTTGTATTCTTCCAGGCTTATCATATCAAATTCTTTATTCTTATATTGCATTCCCATAAGCGTATGATCAACGATATATAAAGAATGAAGTTTTACCTGCTGTATAGAAAGAGCAGACAAGATTTTTGCATTTTCAATCACATCTGTTTCATTATCCCATGGCAAATTCAAAATTAAATGTGTACATATTTCAAAAGGATAATTTTTAATTTTAAGAACAGCATCTATGAATTCCCCTAAAGTATGTCCTCGGTTAATCTTTAAAAGTGTATGATAATTCACAGATTGAAGACCTAACTCAATAGATATATCAATTTTATCATGCTCCTGTATGCTTTTTAAAATCTCTAAATATTCCTTTCTAATGCAATCAGGTCTTGTCGATATAGCAATTTGAACAACACCATCTGTGATGGCTTCTTTTACAAGCCTTTCAAAGTCTTTTACAGGCATATAAGTATTACTGAAATTTTGAAAGTAAGCAATGAATTTTTTTGCTTTATATTTTTTACTGATATAATCCATATTTTCCTTAATTTGTTCAGCGACAGAAATGGTATTGGATAAACTTTCAAAACCCGTACCTTCTGCTCCGCAAAAAGTACAGCCCCCATAGCCTAAGACACCATCCCTGTTGGGACAACTAACGGGCAAATTAACGGGCAGCTTGTATACTTTTTCACCATATTTTTCTTTTAAATAGCTGGAATATCTTCTATACAAATTCTCTTTTAAAGTCATTGCCTTCACCGTCTTAACTAAATTAAAAACTTCTTCCACCGCCACCATGGCTTCTTCCGCTACTTCCAATATGGGTGCTGCTTCCTCCGCCTGAATGCGTATCTGAACGAATGCGTTCTTTTGTCGTTATTTCTCTTAAAAAGATATCCTGATTTATATTTAACCTAAAAGCTCCAGTCTCTTCATAAGTTCGACTGTCTACTGTAACAGAACCTTTACTTGAAAACCTTATAACAAGGGTTACTACTAAAGCTATAACAAAGGCAATAAGAAGAGTCATAGGTGAAGATAAATATGATCGCACCCTATGCATATATGAATTATCTTTAATAACCGTAGAGCCAGAACTGCTATATCCAGAGGAAGAATCATTTCTACTGTACATTCTTGTATAGTCAATGAAAGTTTTCGAGGCTGTATAATAATCTCCGTCAGAAAGAAAAGGCTTTATCATATCAAGCATTTTGTCAATTTTAGCATCCGTAAAGATATCGATTGCCTTACCTGTTGTGGATATCCACACCTCTCGTTTATCCATATTAATAAGCATCAAAAGTCCTGATTTATCACTGCCTACCCCATAACCATTATAATCATAGTAATCATCTGCAAAATCTCTGGATGACTTCCCTTGGGTATCATCTGTTATAACAATAACCAATTCTAAACGATAATCTTCTTTTACCTCATCAATTAAATCCTGTAATTCTTCAACTTCCTCTTCAGTAAGGAAATTCAGATGATCTATTACGTTGTTGCTTTCATAAGCATAAAGGACTTGACTGGAAGAAAGAAAAATCAAAATAAAACTAAAGATAATTATCCCTAATTTTTTAAACAAATAAAGCACCCCCAAATCCAATTAACAGCCAAATAATAAGCATTAATCCCAAGCCAAAGGCAATTTGATTTACTAAACTTAATGGCGTTTCTCCAGAAATCTTTCCTGTTTGACCGTTAATAATAAAAAGATGGTCTTTATCCTTATATGTATTATTAATTAAATAAACTGGCATCATAGCGTACTTACAAGACGTATCATGTACATCAATGGATTTTTGAGTGACATTAAAAGAAGAATAACCAATAACTGTTTCCTTTAATCGGTTTTCAAGATATTTTTTTACTTTCTGTCTCATGCCTTTCTCTGCTTCACCAGCATCGACATCATATTTTTCAGCCAAAAAGCCCGATAAGTATTCCATTGAAAAATCTTTCATATGCGCATAATCATAAGGCTCTATCATATACATTAAATTATCATCTAATTTCTTTGAACCATCAACAGGCACTCTGGAATATCTTGAGCTTCCGGATCTCACAATCCTGTAATATTTTGTATTCGTATAGCGATAATCTCCTGACGTCCATGTTCTCACTCTTGTAGCTGTTCCTTCAATATATCCCTGGGCATTGCAGTCAAATAACCAATAGGGGACATAAACGCCTGTAATTTTATCAATTTCTTCCTTATTTTTAAAAATGCTGGGCGCAAATATTTTTTTCTTAATCCACTTTGTATAAATATCTTTAGCCTGCTCCTTAGTAATTCTAAAAGGTACAAGCTGATCTGGTTTAAATTTGCCTGAAAATCTGTCTTTAATAATGTTATGGCTCCTGCAATATAAACAAAAAGTTGCAGAAGTCGTTTCATCTGCAATCAACTGAGCACCGCAGCTGGGACAGGAATAAACATTTAAATTTTCTGCTACTTTCTCTGACTCTTCCTGGCTCTCTTCAAGCGGCATTGTAAGCTGGCTTTTATCAAATTCACTATTACAGAAGCTACAACGCCAATTCTGTAAAATAGGCTCAAATTGAACTCCGGCACCGCAATTAGGACACCTGTATTCTTTTACCAGACTCATTTTATTTCCCCCTCCAATACACATATATTTATATTATACACCATCTGATTCAATCCAAATACACAAATATCATCATAATATTAACAAATTTTTATAATAAAGTTCAATATTTTATAAAAAATTATGCCTTATTAGCATTTGCTAATA
>JAAYML010000110.1 GCA_012521395.1 Candidatus Epulonipiscium sp.
AAGAGGTTCAGAGAAAGTCGTAGGTACATACGAGAAAAGTAAGAATTTTGGTTTTGTCATTCCTGATGGAAAAAACTTTTCCAAAGATATTTTTATTCCTAAAGGAGACGATTTAGGCGCTGTTACAGGGCATAAAGTAGTTGTTAAAATAACCGACTGGGGTAAGGACAGAAGAAATCCAGAAGGCGAAATCATAGAAATTCTGGGTCATATCAATGATCCCGGAACGGATATTTTATCTATTATTAAAGAATTTGACATGCCTATGGACTTTCCTGAAGAAGTCATGAAAGAAATAGAATCTGTTCCAGATGAACTCAGTGAAGAGGATATCAAGGGAAGAGAAGACTTAAGAGCTATAAGAATGGTTACCATAGATGGTGAAGATGCAAAGGATTTGGATGATGCCATTTCTTTAGAAAAGTTACCCAATGGTTTATACCGTTTAGGAGTTCATATTGCAGATGTATCCCATTATGTAAGAGAAAATACAGCTTTAGATAAAGAAGCTTATAAAAGGGGAACCAGTGTTTATTTGGTGGACAGAGTAATCCCTATGCTTCCTCATAAGCTTTCCAATGGAATATGTTCTTTAAATGCAGGGGAGGACAGGTTAGCACTTAGCTGTATCATGGATATAGACAGTGCGGGTGTAGTAAAAAACCATAGAGTCGTGGAATCTGTTATTAATGTCAATGAACGGATGACTTATACAAATGTAAAGAAAATTTTAGTGGACAAAGATGAAGAACTTATCAGCAAATATAAAGATTACGTTGACTTTTTCAAACTCATGGAAGAGTTGTGTATTATTCTGAGGGAAAAGAGGATTAAAAGAGGGGCAATTGATTTTAATTTCGAAGAAGCAAAAATTATTTTAGATGAAAAAGGAAAGGCTGTTGATGTACAAATCGTAGAAAGAAATATTGCTACCAGAATTATTGAAGAGTTTATGCTAGTGTGTAATGAAACGATTGCAGAAGATTTTTATTGGAGAGGTGTTCCTTTTATTTATCGTACTCATGAAGATCCGGATTCAGAAAAAATCCTGACTTTATCAAGTTTTATTCACAATTTCGGCTATCGTATCAAAGGTGCCAGCAAAGTTCATCCAAAGGATTTACAAAAGATACTTTTTGATATTGAAGGAAAGCCAGAGGAAGCAGTTATCAGCCGCTTGGTACTGCGCTCCCTGCAACAGGCAAGATATACTTATACAAATGATGGACACTTTGGTTTGGCAGCAAAGAATTACTGTCATTTTACTTCCCCCATTAGAAGATATCCGGATTTACAAATTCATCGAATTATTAAAGCGGTCATTCATAATAAATTAGACGAAAAAACCACTAAGAGGCTAAATAAAATAATGCCTGAGGTTGCAAAACACTGTTCTATAAGGGAAAGAGTTGCTGACGATGCTGAAAGGCAAACAGAACAATTAAAAAAAGTGGAGTATATGATGGATAAAATCGGAGAAAGGTTTGACGGGATTATTTCTGGTCTGACTTCCTGGGGTATGTATGTGGAACTGCCCAATACGGTTGAGGGTCTTGTTCATGTGACAGAAATGGATGATGATTATTATATCTTTGATGAAGCGCATTATTTACTTATTGGAGAAAAGAGAAAAAAGATTTATCGGATTGGAGATAAGGTAAAAGTAAAAGTGCTTAATGCAGATCTTATTCAAAGAACAATTGACTTTTCTTTAGTACTGCCAGAGGATGATATTGAAGAGGAATAAAAGAAAAATAGCTCATTGAGCTATTTTTCTTTTATATACTTAACAGCATATTCTATAATATCATCCTCTGTATACCTAATATCAGGTTCAATCCCTGTTCCCTGGACATTTTGATTTTTAGGCGTATTCCAAAACATGGTTGTTGCCTTTACTGCAAAATTCTTTTTTAAAGGGATGATGATTTGTCCAGTTCCTTTACCATAACTGGTATCGCCTATTAATATAACATTATCTAAATTGTCTTTCAGAGCTGCAATAAAGCCTTCAGCAGAGCTGGCAGTATCATTATTTTGCAGAATAATGATTTTATCGTAACTTAATTGTTTTTTCTTTTTACTTTTTACGGTTTTACTAAATAATTTTGACCGGGTATTATCATAAGAAATAATATTATCTTCAGGCAGGAACAGATCGGCTATATAATTTAAGGCAAAAACATCTCCGCCGGGGTTATCCCTGAGGTCAATAATGATATTTGTGTATTTTTCCAAAGTCTCTTTTTCATTTTTTACAAAATTTTTGGTGTGTTTAGAGTAATTGGTGAGTTTGAGATAAACAATATTTTCGTCTAGCTCATCAACATAGGATTGATCCGCTTTCTTTTTTTCATTTTCCTTACTTTTTTTGTACTGTTCAGGTAAGTATTGATAAGTGTAAGGGTCAGGTTGCTCTTCTCTGATTTCCCGTGTTACAATAGATATGACAAGATTGTCAAAGTATTTGTAATATTGTCCATTAACATCTCTTTTTAATTCTCTCTCAAAGAGTTTGTCCAGACTGTCTGTGTAAATATAGTTTTGACTAATTAAATGTTTGAAAGCTAAGTAATCATAATTCAAATAAATATAGTATAGATTTGAAATAATCAGGAGAACTAAAATAGCCATTACAATATAAAATTTCCTTTTTAGCTTCTGGTATTTGGCTTCCATAGAAACAAACATGGTTTTTTTTCGTATTAACATAATAACCTCCTAATTAGTTCTATTAAATATAGTTTATTGCATCTAATAATAAAGTACAATAACCATTTTTATGGAATCAAATTATGATGAAAGATATTCAATTAATTGAAAAAAAAGGTTTCTGCAAAGACTTGAAATCGCTTAAAAATATGTTATAATAAATCTTGCACCCTAAATGGGAAGACGGGGGAGAATATTCAAATGACAAAGACAAATTCAGATATTAAGATTATTGCACAAAATAAAAAAGCATATCATGATTATTTTATCGAAGATACTTATGAAGCGGGGATTTCCCTTGCAGGAACAGAAGTAAAATCTGTCCGCATGGGTAAAGTCAGCATCAAAGAAAGCTATATCCGTATAAAAGACGGAGAGGTTTTCATATTGAATATGCATATTAATCCTTATGAAAAAGGCAACATTTTCAATAAAGATCCCCTAAGAACAAGAAAGTTACTGCTTCATAAAAGAGAAATCTCCAAGTTGATGGGTGCAGTTGCTCAAAAAGGCTATACCATTGTTCCTCTTAAAGTATATTTAAAAGGAAGCTTAGTTAAAGTTTTAATTGGTGTAGCAAAAGGTAAGAAATTATACGATAAACGGGAAGACATAGCAAAGAAGGATCAAAGGCGTCAAGCTGAAAAAGAATTTAAAGTTAAAAACTTGTATTAGCTTATTTACGGGGGTGTACTGGTTTCGACGGGAATCACGTATATCGGGGCAGCCATTCGCAGAATCCGGAGCTGCGTCAACAATCTGGAACTTAAATATAAACGCAGAAGAAAATTACGCTTTTGCTGCTTAATTAAAAGCAGCTGTCTCTCTTAGATTCCCGCAGTCTAAGAAGAGGCACCGACCAGGCGGGCAACTTTCTCTCTTAAGCTTTGCGGAGAGATCGTATTGATGAAGCTACCAAGGTAAAAAGCCTGTCGTTAGGCGTTTTACCAAGGGAATTTTAAAATAACGACTATAATGGAAGAGACCACGATATATGGATTTTCGGACGGGGGTTCAACTCCCCCCACCTCCATCGCATCTATCCACGTCATTTTTTGGCGTGGATTTATTAAATTTTGTTTCGTTTCCGGTATCTATATAAAGAAATAATGCCTTATTGGAGAAAAATTCTCTAATAAGGCTTTTTTGAACTCGTTCTGACAGTTAAGAAAGGTATTTATTTTATTAAATTTTATGCTAGACTTGATAAGAAAAAATTTATATTTTAATAAAGTGGTTAAAGAATAATTTATGGAGGGATAATCTATTGAAGACAATCGGTTTAATCGGAGGTATGAGTTGGGAAAGTACGATGGTATATTATCAACTGATAAATGAAGTCGTAAAAAATCAACTCGGAGGTTTGCATTCTGCAAAACTACTTTTATACAGCGTTGATTTTTATGAAATAGAACAGTGTCAGGTTAAAGGAGAATGGGATAAAGCTGCTGATATTTTATCTGCTGTTGCGCAAAACCTTGAGAAAGCTGGTGCAGATTTTATTGTGATTTGCACCAATACAATGCATAAAGTCGTTCCACAAATTCAAGGCAGAATAAAGATTCCAGTTTTACATATTGCTGAAGCGACAGCAGAGGAATTAAAAGCTCATAACATAGTTAAAGTAGGTCTATTGGGAACAAAATATACTATGACCCAGGAGTTCTATAAAGAAAAATTAATGAGTGAAGGAATTGAACTGGTGATTCCTAATGATGATGACATTGAACGGATTAATGATGTGATATATCATGAATTATGCTTAGGAATCATTTCAGACCAGTCGAAACAGGAATATTTGCGTATTATTAATCAAATGGCAAAGAAGGGAGCAGATGGAATTCTTTTAGCTTGTACTGAAATTGGAATGCTGATTAAACAAGAAGATACATCTTTGCCTGTTTTCGATACAACTCAAATTCATGCAAGAAGAGCAGCCTTGTTTGCCATTAATGATTAAAGAAAGAATAAAATGACATAAGAGCAGATATTTCA
>JAAYML010000111.1 GCA_012521395.1 Candidatus Epulonipiscium sp.
CCATAGCGTTAAGCTAGTAAGACCCCAGGGAGACTACCTGGTTGATAGGCCTAAGGTGTAAGCATGGTAACATGTTTAGCTGATAGGTACTAATAGGTCGAGGGCTTGACCTAATATAACAGTGTTTAGTTTTTATATATGGCCCAGTGGCTCAGTTGGTTAGAGTGCCGGCCTGTCACGCCGGAGGTCGAGGGTTCGAGTCCCTTCTGGGTCGCCATTTAAATATATATCATTGAAGTAAATCTTGTCATTTGCTAGCTAACATCCAATATCTTATATTCAAAACTTCTATTTTGGGCGCATAGCTCAGCTGGGAGAGCACCTGCCTTACAAGCAGGGGGTCATAGGTTCGAGCCCTATTGCGCCCATTTTTATACAATAAAATTTTAATCAATTTAAGGTGCCGACGTGGCTCAATTGGCAGAGCAGCTGACTTGTAATCAGCAGGTTATCGGTTCAAGTCCGATCGTCGGCTTATATTATGGAGGGATTCCCGAGTGGCCAAAGGGGGCAGACTGTAAATCTGTTGTCAAAGACTTCGAAGGTTCGAATCCTTCTCCCTCCATTTTATTTACATATTCTTATGCCCAGATAGCTCAGTCGGTAGAGCAGAGGACTGAAAATCCTCGTGTCGCTGGTTCGATTCCGGCTCTGGGCACCAGATTTAACAAAAAATTTACATATTTCACTGAGCATGGGCTACTAGCTCAGGCGGTAGAGCACTGGACTTTTAATCCAGGTGTCCCGGGTTCGAGTCCCGGGTAGCTCATAATAAAGCATGTATTTCTTTGGAAGTACATGCTTTTCTTAATTTGGTTTAAATCTATCTTATTTTTTGTTATACTATAAGAACAAAATAATTATAATAGGATTGATTTTATGGCAGAAGCTCTTTTATACAATCATTTAATGGATTACGGAGAAAGTGGAATATATCCTTTTCATATGCCCGGGCATAAATTAGGCAAGGGATTGGAATCTTTTCCTTTATTAAAACTGGATTTAACTGAAATAAGTGGTATGGATAATTTATACGAAGCTGAAGGCGTCATTGCTAAAGCCCAGGAGTTGGCGGCAGCTACTTTTGCTGCCGATGAAACTGTTTTTCTTGTCAATGGTTCTACCACAGGCGTTATTGCTTCAGTACTTGGTGTTTGTAATCCAGGAGACGAATTAATTATAGCAAGAAATAGTCATTGTTCTGCGTATCATGGGATGATTTTGGGAGATATTATTCCAAGATATATTAATCCTCAAGTCATAAATGAATATGGCTTATTAGGAGGCATATCTACGGAAGATGTCCGGGAGGCTGTAAAGTCTTATCCTGATGCAAAAGCTGTATTCATAACAAGTCCGACTTATGAAGGCTTTAGTTCAGATATTAAAAAAATTGCAGATCTATGCCATTCTTATGGTAAGTTATTAATTGTGGATGAAGCCCATGGTGCCCATTTTAATTTCCATTCTGCTTTTCCAAAAAGTGCGGTAACCTGTGGGGCAGATATTGTTATTCAAAGCCTTCATAAAACCCTTCCAGCTTTAACACAAAGTGCGTTATTGCATTTTAAAGGCAATCGGTTGGATAAAAACAGGGTAAAGCAAATGATCCGGCTGATACAAACCAGCAGCCCTTCCTATATTTTGATGGGTATGATGGATTGGCTGAGAAGCCATTTAGATGAAAGAAAAGATGAAATTTTTAATACTTATATTGAAAACTTAATAAATTTTAGAGATGACTTGAAGGATTTAAAGAAGATTAAGTTATTGGAAAAAGAACTAAATCATCGCTATGCCATTGAAGAAATTGACATATCCAGATTAGTTTTTTATACTGGAAGAAGTAATAAGTCAGGACTTGAGATAGATAAAATTTTAAGAGACCATTATAAAATTCAAATGGAGCTCTCCAGTGAAATTCATTTTCTTGGGATTTCAACGATTGTGGATACAAAAGAAGCATTTGATTACCTTGCTGAGGTATTAATTGATCTTGATAAAAAATTAATGATTAACGAAGAAAAAACCGATACATATAATGTAATATATCCTATTTCCAATGTTAAAATTTCTCCAAGAGAAGCTTTTTATAGTAAAAAAGAAAAGATTCCCCTGGAAAAGTCAGAAGGTAAAATATCAGCAGAATTTGTAGTTTTATATCCTCCTGGTATTCCAATATTATCTCCGGGAGAAGAAATTACAAGGATTCACATAGAACAAATTATAAAAGGTCTTAAGAAAAAGCAGATTATTGACGTTATCGTATAGACGGGGTGGATTATGAAAGGATTTTTTATTACGATGGAAGGTCCTGATGGTTCGGGAAAAAGCACTCAAATTAGTGAGCTAAAAGAGTATTTAAATGATAAAGGTTATGATGTTTTGTTGACCAGGGAACCAGGAGGAACAGATATTGGCGAACAAATCCGGAAAATTATTTTGGACGTGAACAACAGTCATTTGTCATATATGGCTGAAACCCTCCTTTATGCAGCTTCCAGAGCCCAGCATGTGGAAGAAAAAATAAAGCCTGCCCTGGAAGCTGGAAAGGTTGTTATTTGTGACAGGTTTATTGATTCAAGTCTTGTTTATCAAGGTTATGCAAGAAAACTTGGCATAGAACTTGTAGAATCCATTAATCAGTTTGCGTTAATGGGCATTCAGCCAGATATTACTTTCTTTTTTGATATTAAACCTGAAGAAGCTATGGATAGGAAACAAAATCAGAAAGCATTAGACCGCCTGGAGAAAGAAAACATTTCATTCCATCATCTTGTTTACGAAGGTTATAAAATTCTTTTAGATCGTTATCCAAAAAGAATAAGGCGGATTGATGCAAGTCAATCCATAGATGAGGTTAAGAGCCAGATTCTTGGTGAAATAGACCGATTTTTAAAGGAGGAGGGTTTAAAATGAAGTTAGTAATGGCAATTATTCATGATGATGATGCGCAAAAAGTAATGGATGAACTCAGCAGAAATCAATTTGGGGTTACAAAGTTAGCAAGTACCGGTGGATTTTTAAAGTCTGGTAATACGACACTGATTATTGGAGCGGGAGAAGAAAAAGTTGATGATGTCATTTCAATTATAGAAAACAAATGTAAAAGCAGAAAACAAGTAACAACAGCAAATTTTCCTCTCACCAGTGTAGCCGATGGATATGTACCTTATCCGATAGAAGTAACCGTTGGGGGAGCAACAATCTTTGTATTGGATGTAGAACAGTTTAAAAAAATTTAGTTTAAAGGAGAATTTTTCATGGATATGAAAGTAGGGCCAGTCCAAACAGCCAATATTACGGAAGTAAAAACTGTTAAAGAAAAAGTAACAGAAAAAGATTTCGCCTTTACCCTTTTAAGCAAAATTGACGAATCGGAATTACAGGAAAAGCTTGAAAGAATGATTGAGGAGATTACTGTTCAGGGTAAAAAATTGGCTGAGCATATGGATATTAAAGACTTAAAGAAATACAGGGCAATGGTTGCGGATTTTATGAATGAGGTTGTGTCCAGGTCTCATAAATTTTCAAGGGAAAATTTTTTAGATAAAAGAGGAAGACACAGAGTCTATGGTATTGTTAAAAAAGTCAATGATAATTTAGATGAATTGGCCCAGGAAATTATCAAAAAAGAAAAAGATCATTTGAAAATTTTAGCTAAGGTTGACGAAATAAGAGGCTTATTATTAGATATCATTACATAAAAAAGAATTGATAATAATAGATCTTATTTAATATACTATAATAATAAAAATACACTGCTGCTTATACAGCGGTATTTTTTTGAATGAAAATTTCAAGGAACAGGAGATTATATATGTATAGCTTTGAAGAAATTGTAGGTCACAAAGAGATTATACAGGGGCTGCAACAAGGAATAAAAAATAACAAAATATCTCATAGCTATATTTTTGATGGAATAGAAGGAATCGGGAAGAAAACCTTGGCTTATACTTATGCGAAAACCCTCCAATGTCTAAAAGGAGCTGCTAGTCCATGTAATGAATGTGCTTCTTGTAAATCTTTTGATTCCGGCAATCATCCGGATGTTTTTTTTATAAAATCAGAAAAAAAGAGTTTAGGGGTAGATGAAATCAGGGAAGGGATACAAAAAGAAATAGAAATAAAACCTTATAAATACAAATATAAAATTTTTATTGTAGAAAATGCGGACAAGATGACAATTCAGGCTCAAAATGCCTTACTTAAGACCATTGAAGAACCTCCTGCTTATGGTATTATCATTCTTATTTCAACGAATTATAAACAATTTCTTCCTACCATCATATCCAGATGTTCTCTTATAAAGTTTAATTTATTAAAAACAGAAGAAATAAAGCATTATTTTATGAAAAGCAATCCATCCCAGGCAGAGAATATTGACTTATACATTGCTTTCTCAGAGGGCAGCATTGGCAGGGTTAAAAAAATGATGGAATCAGAATATTTTATGGATATAAGAAAAAAAGTTCTTGAATGGATAGAAAAAGCTAAAACCGGGGATTTAATTGCTATATATGACATTGAAAAAGAAATGGAAACTTATAAGGAAGATATAGAACTTATACTCTATTTAATGTATATTTGGTACAGGGATATTTTATTAATCAAGCATATTGGAGATAATCCATATATCATTAATAAAGATAAAATAAATATCTTGTTGAATCAAAGTCTGAACCTGTCTTATAATAATATTGACAAAATTTTGGAGACGATAAATAATGCAAGAATCCAAATTAGCAAAAATGCTAATTTAAGGCTTAGTTTAGAACTAATGTTACTACAAATAAAGGAGAATGCGAATGGCTAATGTAATCGGAGTACGTTTCAGAAGAGCGGGTAAAATATATTATTTTGATCCTGACGGTTTAGATATAAAAGTTGGTGATCATGTCATTGTTGAAACCATAAGAGGTATAGAATATGGTACTGTTGTTATTACCAACAGGGAAATCAGTGAAGAAGAATTGGTTGCTCCCTTAAAAAAGGTCATAAGAATTGCAACCCCGGAAGATGATGAAAAAGAAAAGGAAAATAGGGTAAAAGAAGTAGAGGCCTTTGATATCTGCAAACAAAAAATAAAAGAACATGGTTTGGAAATGAAGTTAATTGATGTAGAGTTCACTTTTGATAATAAAATCATGTTTTATTTCACTGCAGAAGGCAGAATTGATTTCAGAGAATTGGTTAAAGACCTTGCTGCGATTTTTAAGACCAGAATTGAGTTAAGACAAATAGGTGTCAGGGATGAAACAAAGATGATGGGAAGTTTAGGGATATGCGGCAGACCTTTATGTTGTTCCAGTTTTTTATGTGAATTTCAGCCTGTTTCCATTAAGATGGCCAAAGATCAAAATTTATCCCTTAACCCCACAAAAATTTCTGGTGTTTGCGGAAGACTTATGTGTTGTTTAAAATTTGAAGAAGAAACTTATAGAGAAATTAATGACAGATTACCTGATGTAGGACAAGAAGTAATGACGCCTGATGGAAAGGGAACAGTACTTGATATTAATGTTCTCAGGGAACTGATTAAAGTGGCTATCAATAAAGGTGAAGATGTGACAGAAGTCATCGTTTATCCTGCAAATCTTGTAACTTTTGATCCTGCATTAAAAAAGAATAAAACAGAAGATATTTTGGATGAAATGGATGAATTAGACGAGGTAGAATTTGAAGATGAGTAATAAGCCAGCTTTAAAAGAAGGAGAACGTTTAGATGACCTGAACATAAAAAATTACTTTCTTATTCAAAATCCCAGATTATTTTGTTTTGGGATGGATGCAGTTCTTTTATCTTCTTTTACGGAGGTAAAAGAGGGAGAAGAAGTCATTGATTTAGGGACGGGTAATGGAATTATTCCAATTTTACTGGAGGCAAAAACAAAAGGAAAAAGCTTTCTTGGGCTTGAAATACAGGCGGAAAGCGTGGACATGGCCCGACGGAGTGTCCTTTACAATGATTTATCCCATAAAATCAGGATTGATCAGGGCGATATTAAAAAGGTTGAAGAGTATTATAAAAAAGAGTCTTTTGATGTAGTTACCTCAAATCCTCCTTATATGAATGAAGGGGGAGGCCTAAAAAATCCTTATGAGGCTAAGGCTATAGCCAGGCATGAATTATTATGCAAATTGGAAGATGTGATTGCAGCAACAGCTTATTTACTAAAAAATAAAGGACGTTTTTATTTAATTCATCGTCCTTACAGGCTGGTCGATATTATCTTTTTGCTTAGAAAATACCGGCTGGAACCTAAAAAGATGCAGTTGGTGCAACCTTATGAAGGCAAAGAACCCAATATGGTTCTTATAGAAGCCATAAAAAATGCAGGAACTTTACTTAAAGTATTACCACCCCTGATTATTTATGATAATCAGGGACAATATACAAAAGAAGTGAAGCGTTTATATTACGAAGATGATATTATTTAGAAAAAATTTAAATACTATTGTAAAAGAATTTGAGTATATTGATAAAAGAGGGTTTAAGATGGCCGGAGTTTTATATTTATGTGCAACCCCTATAGGAAATTTAGAAGATATAAGTTACAGAGCAGTAAGAGTTTTAAAAGAAGTGGATTTAATCGGGGCAGAAGATACAAGGCATACGAAAAAACTACTAAATCATTTAGATATTCATACGCCCTTAACAAGTTATCATGAGCATAATAAAAAGACAAAAGGTCCTTTTCTTATTGAAAAATTAAAAAATGGCCTGAACATTGCCATTGTAACAGATGCAGGCACTCCTGGAATATCGGATCCTGGTGAAGATTTAGTCCGTCTGGCATATGAAAATAATATAAAGGTAGTTCCAGTACCTGGACCTTCAGCCCTTATCACAGGTCTGATTGTTTCAGGACTTTCAACAAAAAGATTTGTTTTTGAAGGCTTTCTTCCCACGGATAATAAAGAACGAAAAGAAAGATTAGATAAACTCAAAAAAGAAGACAGAACCATTATACTCTATGAGGCGCCTCACAGGCTTTTAAATACCCTGAAAAATCTTTATGAAGTTTTAGGTGACAGAAATATTTCTGTTATAAAAGAACTAACAAAAAAATATGAAGAGGTTTATCGTTGTACCATAACTGAAGGAATTCATTATTATACAGAAGTGGAGCCAAAAGGTGAATTTGTTTTAGTGATTGAAGCTTTATCAAAAGAAGCATTAGAAGAAATAGAAACAAAAAAATGGGAAGATATTACTATAGAAGATCATTATCATTTTTATATTCAACAAGGTATAGATAATAAAGAAGCCATAAAACAAGTAGCTAAAGATAGAAAAATAAGCAAAAGAGAAGTTTATAAAATCATTCATAAAATAGAGTAAAAAATAAAAAAGCCAATCAACAATTGGCTTTTTTATTTTAGTTGTCTTTTAATTCTAATCCAGCTAATCTTACAAGTTCGATAATTGTTTCTTTAGAAATCTTTTTACCTTTATAATCGATTAAATCATCCATACTTCCAGTGAAAATGTCAGCAGGTTGATATTTCTTTAAGATGATTTTGTCGTTGTCAACGAAAATTTCTAAAGCGTCTTTTTCATTGATATCAAGATTTCTTCTTAATTCGATAGGTAAAACTACCCTTCCTAATTCATCAACTTTTCTTACTACACCTGTAGATTTCATTTTTTATCCTCTCCTCTTTATAAATTATTATTCGACATGAAACTACAATGCTAGGATACCATAATTAGAAATAAAAGTCAACAGATTTTAAAAAAAAAATGAAATATAAAGAATTATATACATTTTTAGTTATAAAAACTTGACAATATATGACTTTCTAAGAAAAAGTTCTGCATTTTATGAGTTTATTTTTCTTTTCATTATAAGAAATGTTACATTTTTTATCAATTCAAACAAAATAAGACTTGGTAAATATAAAATGATTTATTTTCGACAATTCGACAAAAATTGAGCTTATCAATTTTTATAAAGCAGTTCATATTTTTAAACAAGCAGCATATATATGTGATAAAAGTACCAGATAAAAAAGCTGGTATATCAGACAAAAGTACTATTTTTCTTTTTCATTTTTTTACTGAAACAGGAAAATAAAATTTGAATTAGAAACAGGTGAAGAGATGTTAAACTACATATGGGCTTTTATGATTTTATTAGGCATTATTGTAGCAGCTTTTACGGGAAAAATGGGTGAAGTCACTAATACGGCCATAGCCTCATCAGCAGAAGGGGTAGAAGTTTGTTTTAGATTATTAGGCGTTCTTGCTTTTTGGATGGGCATTATGAAAATTGCAGAAAAATCCGGCCTGATTAATTTGTTAACGCTAAAAATCCGTCCCATATTAAGATTTCTTTTTCCTGATATTCCTGATGGTCATGATGCCCAAAAATATATAGCGACCAACATTATTGCAAATGTATTGGGACTTGGTTGGGGAGCCACACCACCAGGCTTGTTAGCTATGAAAGCTTTACAAGAATTAAATCTTAAAAAGGATGAAGCCAGTAATACTATGTGCATGTTTTTAATTGTTAATATTTCTTCTGTCCAGCTTATTTCTGTCAATATCATTGCTTACAGGGCCCAGTATGGTTCAAGAAATCCTTCAGAAGTAATAGGACCATCTATTCTGGCAACGACCATATCAACAATAGTAGCAATTATATTTGGAAAGCTTATGGAGAGGAGGAATAAAGCTTGAAATGGATATTATATATATCCGATTTTATGATTCCACTGATTGTCAGTGGGGTTATTATTTATGGTCTATTAAAGGGAATCAATATTTTTGATGTTTTTATAGAAGGAGCTAAAGAAAGTGTAAAAGTAATTTTAACCATTATGCCCACATTAATTGGTCTGATGATGGCTGTAGGGATTATCAGGGCATCTGGAAGTTTAAATATGTTTGAACTTTTATTAAAACCGATAAGCAATTTAATCACTTTTCCGGTTGAATTAATTCCTCTTATTGTACTTAGAACCATTTCTTCTTCAGCCAGTTTAGGCCTGGTTCTGGATTTATTTAAGCAGTATGGTCCGGACTCTTTTATTGGCAGGTTGGTATCGGTGATGATGGGCTGTACAGAAACTATATTTTATACCATGTCCGTTTATTTTATGTCCGTTGGTATAAAAAAGACAAGATATACTCTGGCAGGAGCTCTAATAGCCAATCTGGCAGGGATTATCGCTTCTTTTTATATTACTTTATTTATTTTTGGAAAATAAAAGTCTTAACAATAAAAAAGGAGCATATGCTCCTTTTTTATTGTAATTCGCTGATAACTTTCTTAAGTGCGTCTAATGCTTCCTGAGGAAGTTTATCGAATCCGCCTTTTTCAGTTTCTCTGGATTCAACAAACTTAATTCTGTCTTCCATTCTCTTCTTTAATTGATCTAAGTATTCAGCGTCATTTAAGTCAGGAATAAATCCTTCAACTTCATATATTTCTATGTCAGAGAAGTTACCCCAAGGTTTAAATTCAGCAGTTCCTTCAACAATTGCTTCTAATACACCTAAAGTTACTGATGGAGGAACTTTCTTATCCATGAAAGAACCAGTATTTAAAATGTAGCAATCTACGTTTCTTTCTTGGAATAAAGCTTTAAATTTATTGTAGTCATCTGCTAAGGGGTAAGTTCTAAAGGGGTTCGCATAAGGTTCTACAACCAATGCATTAGGATCCACACCTGGTGCTAATCTTTCTGCAGTTGTTCTTTTTGTTGCTAATGTAGCACCCATTACGGAAGCAAGTTCAGCTCCTTTAATTTTGAGAACAGGAGGAAGGGTTGGGTCTTTCATTAGCCAGAAGATTGCATTAACAGGCTCATCAAATTTGTCAATACGGTTGGTTGACCATAATTTAGATTTAACCGCACGACCGTTACCATTTCTGATGTCTTCTGTAACAACAACGACTTTACCATTTTCATCAAGGGTTGCCCCGTTATTTTGAAGAGTTAATAAGTATTTGTTGTCTTCAGAAGTTAATGGATAGTCTTGAGTTTTGTCAAAGTAAGCTGGTTCTAATGCAATTGAAGAACCGTCAGTAGTGGAAATAATAAATGCATCATCGTGAAGAACTGTGATATCATATTTGTCATTATGACGTGCATGGGTAATGGTGGATTTTCCAGAGCCGGAAAGACCAAACACACCTGCTACGAATTTTCTTCCGGATGGTAAATTATATCTCTTTTGTCCACCGTGGCAGGAAGCGTAACCATTGCGGTTTGCAATAGCCCATGCAAGTGTTAAGGTACCTTTCTTGTGTTCTCCAAAATATCTCATACCAAGAATGGCTGCACAGTTATGTTGTGGGTCAAAACAAGTCAGTCCCATTGGATGATCTGGATGAGACCATGTAGGATCGGAGAATACATAGATATCTCCTTCATTTTCTAACTTAACAGATTCCTGATACATGTTGAAGTAGTATTCATTGATGTACTGGAAGTTAAGCATCCATGAATACATAATATTTTCCTGACCTTCTGGGATCAAAAGATGGGCTTTTACCATAAAGTCTTTGTCAAGTCCTACGTAAACTTCAGCATGATACATTTTTTTGAAGCGGGTTTGATAAACTGCTTCGCTGATTTTAAGTGCGTATTCATTAGTATTAACGCCAGGTTCACCAATAATTCTTCTTGCTGAAGCTGCACGACCACTTACGGCACCATCGTTAAAAAGAAGTACTTTAGCATCGGCATCTAATCCAATAGCTTCTGGATTATAAACAGGAATATCGGTTACAATAGTTCCTGGAGAAGCAGCTGCTAATTTATAAGCTTCTTTCAAAGATGTTATTTTTATAACATTATTGCCGTAAAAAGGTGTTTCGATAATAGTTCTGATTTGGGAGAATACAGGATTATTTGCTCCTATTTGATTCCTTGGATAACATTGTTGAGTTGCCATTTAAACCCTCCTTAAATTTTGTAAATATTATATTAAAAATTTATAATATAAAAAAAAGACAAACAAACAAACACAATAATAAAAATCTTGCCCCAGGTTATAATGATACAGTAACTGCATGAAAAAAGTCAATAGAATTGATAAAAATTCTTAGTTTTAAAACATAATAATAATATATTTTAAAAAAAATTATATCATACTTTTGTAAATGATGAATTGTTTTTGCTTTTTTTCTCCATTGGATATATAATATTTTTTAATATATCAATGCATTTTACATACAAATTTACAAATAAGGTGGAGGTAAAAGATGAGTAAAAAAACATTTTATATTACTACTCCTATTTATTATCCCAGTGACAAGCTTCATATCGGTCATTCTTATACGACGGTTGCTGCAGATGCTATGGCAAGATATAAAAGACTAAGAGGTTATGATGTAAAATTCTTAACCGGGACTGATGAGCACGGACAAAAAATAGAGCGTATTGCCAATGAGAAAGGGATTCATCCCAAAGAATATGTAGACAATATTGTAAAATGGATTAAAGAGCTTTGGAAGATTATGGACATCAGTTATGATATATTTATTCGTACAACCGATGATTATCATGTTAAATCTGTACAAAAAATATTTAAAAAACTATATGACCAGGGGGATATTTATAAGAGTACTTATGAGGGCTGGTATTGTACCCCTTGCGAAACCTTTTTTACAGAAAGACAATTGGTGGATGGAAAATGCCCGGATTGTGGAAGAGATGTAGAAAGAATAAAAGAAGAAAGCTATTTCTTTAAATTGTCAAAATATCAGGACAGATTAATTGAATACATTGAAAATAATCCTGACTTTATCCAACCTCAGGCAAGACAAAATGAAATGATTAATAATTTCTTAAAGCCAGGTCTTGAAGATTTATGTGTTTCCAGGACTTCTTTCAAATGGGGAATACCGGTTGAATTTGATCCAGGTCATGTGGTTTATGTATGGATTGATGCACTTTCTAATTATGTTACTGCTTTAGGTTATTTCTCAGACAATGATGAAGAATACAAAAAATACTGGCCAGCCGATGTTCATTTGGTTGGAAAAGAAATTGTTCGTTTCCATACGATTATTTGGCCTGCAATCTTAATGGCTTTAGGCGAACCGTTACCTAAAAAAGTTTTTGGACATGGATGGCTTATTATTGATGGAGGTAAAATGTCAAAATCTAAAGGTAATGTTGTTGATCCTAAAGTTCTGGTTGACCGTTATGGATCAGATGCTCTCAGGTACTTTCTTTTAAGAGAAATTGCTTTTGGACAGGATGGCAATTTTAATAATGAAGCTTTAATTCAAAGAATCAATTCGGATTTAGCAAACGACTTTGGTAATCTTTTATCCAGGACGATTGCTATGATTCAAAAGTATTTTAATGGACAGTTGCCTGAAGAAAAAGCAGCAACAGCTTTTGACCAGGACCTTAAAAATACTGCAAAAGAAACCATAATAAAAATGGAAGAAGCTATGGAAAAACTATTGTTTAGTGATTCCTTAGCGGAAATATGGAATTTAATCAGACGGGCTAATAAATATATTGATGAAACCCAGCCATGGGTTTTAGCTAAAGATGAAAGTAATAAGGCACAGCTGGCTGGTGTTTTATATAATTTAGCAGAAGTTTTAAGGATTGTATCTATATTAATCCAGCCTTTTATGCCTGCAACAACACCCAAAGTATGGAATCAGCTTGGTATTAGTGAAGGGGAGTTTACAACTTGGGACAGTATCAAAGAGTGGGGTAAGCTGCCTGATAATATAAAGGTTAATAAGGGAGAAATTCTTTTCCCCAGAATTGATTTAGAAGATGAACTTAAAAAATTAGAAGAAGCCTTAAAGAAAGCACAAGAAGAAATGGTTGTAAAAACAGAGGAAAAGAACACGGAACAATATATTTCCATTGATGATTTTAGTAAAGTAGAACTAAAAGTTGGAGAAGTTATTGAATGTGAAAAGGTTGAAAATGCGGATAAATTATTAAAATCAAAAATAAAAATTGGTGATGAAGTAAGACAAATTGTTTCTGGTATTGCAAAGTATTATTTTCCTGAAGAAATGATTGGAAAAAAAGTTGTTGTCGTATGTAACTTAAAACCTGTAAAATTAAGAGGTATCCTTTCAGAAGGAATGATTCTGGCAGCTTCTGATGATAATGGAAAATTGGTTCTTGTTTCTGTAGATAAAGACATTGAAAGCGGAGCGAAGGTGAAATAATGTTTTTTGAATCTCATGCACATTATGATGATGAAGCATTTAATGAAGACAGGGAAGACTTATTGTCTTCCTTTCCTAATGAGGGAATAGATTATGTAATACAGACAGCTGCCGATATTGCTTCATCAAAAGCAGGGTTAAAACTGGCAAAAGAATATGATTTTATTTACTGCAGCTTAGGGGTTCATCCTCATGAAGTTAAAGAATTAAATGAAGATAATTTTAATGTATTAAAAAAATTATCTAAAGAAGATAAGGTTGTTGCTATAGGAGAAATAGGACTGGATTATTATTATGACAATTCACCAAGAGATTTGCAAAGATATTGGTTTGAAAAGCAAATAGAATGGGCAATCGAAGAAAATCTGCCTATTATTGTACACAGCAGAGAGGCAAGCCAGGAGACTTTTGAGATCATAAAAAAATATGATTTTCCTAAAAAAGGGGTTATTCATTGCTATTCGGGCAGTGCCCAGATGGCAGAAGAGTATATAAAAATGGGTTTTTATATTGGAATAGGAGGAACTGTAACTTTTAAAAATGCAAAAAAAGTGGTAGAGGTCGTTGAAAAAATCCCCATATCTTCTATTTTGATAGAAACCGATTCCCCTTATCTGAGTCCTGAACCTTACAGAGGAAGAAGAAATGATTCCAGAAATCTAAAATATATAGCAGAAAAAATCGCCCAAATTAAGGGCCTTGATTTAGATACGGTTGCCCGCATCACAAAGGAAAATGGTATAAAATTGTTTGAAATTTGAGAAAGATTAAGTTTATATTACAAAGATTTATATTATTTTTAAAAAGCCAAAATATGTAAGGTGCCAAAAAGCCTTATGTATTCTGGCTTTTTTATATGTTAAGAAATTATAAAAAAGTTTTTACAAAATGTAATATTTTTATGAATAAAATTTAAAAGATGCGTATATAATAGTAATATCAAGGCTTCCGTGAATTGTAAAAAATATACATTTAGTTATTTGACAATTCACCCGTTACAAATTATAATACCTAAGAATCCAAATTGAAAAACAGGAGGTAAAAAAATGGGACACAAAACCAGAACACTGTTTTTCATCATGGTCATGTTCTTGTTGTGCTCCAGCAGTGCAACAGCATATCAATTAATGTTTAAAGAAGTAATTGTAATTGACAATGATAAAGTTTATTTATATAAAACACCGAAAACTACAGTTGAAACTTTTTTACAAGAACAAAGCATAGTTATTGATTCCAAAGACGAGATTAATGTGACCATGAATGATAACATAGTGGAAGGCATGACGATTAAAATCATAAGAGCCGTTCCAATTCAATTAGTTTTGGACGGCAGGGAAGAAGAAGCTTATACGAAAGCAAAGACAGTAAAAGATTTTCTTAAGGAGAAAAAAATTGACGAGGAGAATCTGGTGAGTATCAGTAGCTCTCTGGACGAAATAATTAGTCCTCATATGGAATTAGAGATTAAAACCCGTAAAGTAGAAACGATTACAGAAGAAAGTGTTATTCCATATGAAACAGAGTTACAGGAAACACCACATCTTCCCGTAGGTGAGAAAAAACTTGTCCAGGAGGGAAAAGACGGGCTAAAGAAAATTAGCTATAGAGTCGAATACATAGGAGGGGAAGAAGTTAACAGGGAAATAATATCTGAAGTTATCGTAGAAGAAGCTCAAAAGGAAATTATTAAAGTTGGAGCTGAAAACGTCATTGAAGGAAAAGACGGGAAAATTTATAAGTACAAGAAAGTTCTTACAATGAGTGCTACTGCCTATACGGCAAGCTATGAAGATACGGGAAAGGCGCCAGGACATCCGGCTTTCGGTATCACTTATACGGGTACAAGAGCCAGGGTGGGAACAGTAGCGGTTGATCCCAATGTTATTCCTCTTGGAACAAAACTCTATATTGAAGGTTATGGATATGCTGTTGCAGAAGATATAGGCGGAGCTATTAAAGGAAACAAAATTGACTTGTATTATAATACTCTTGAAGAGGCAAGAAATTTTGGAAGAAAACAATTAAAAGTATATATTTTAGTTGAATAGGAAAAGCCGATATAATCGGCTTTTTTCTAATGGAGGATAGGATTATGGAATTAATTGCATCTGCCAGTAAGACAAAAGAAATACTCAACAAATATCCTTTTGTTTTTAGAAAAAAATATGGACAAAATTTTTTGATTGATAGCCATGTCTTAAACAAAATCATAGAAGGGGCCGAAATTGGCCGTGAAGATTTTGTTTTGGAGATAGGTCCTGGGATAGGAAGCCTCACTCAAGTCTTATCAAGAGAGGCTAAAAAAGTGGTGGCTGTAGAAATTGATTCTCAGTTGATACCTATTTTAGAGGATGTTTTAAAGGAATGTGACAATTTAGAGATTATTCATGGAGATATCTTAAAGACGGACATTAAAAAAATAATCGAAGAAAAAAATAATAACCAACCCATAAAAGTTGTTGCAAATCTTCCTTATTATATTACGACGCCAATTATTATGATGCTTTTAGAAAATAAGCTGCCTGTTTCAAGTATTACGGTTATGATTCAAAAAGAAGTAGCAGACAGGTTAATTGCCAGACCAGGGACAAAAGATTATGGAGCGATTACAGTTGCCGTAAATTATTATGCGGTTCCATATCTTGTTGCGAATGTCCCAAGAAATTGTTTTATTCCAAGACCTAATGTGGATTCTGCTGTAATAAAGTTAGAGTTGCGTTCAGAAGCTGCCGTAGAAGTCAAAGATGAAGAACTATTTTTTAAAATTGTAAAGGCTGCTTTTTCTCAAAGAAGGAAAAAGCTGATGAATAATTTAATTAGCCAGGAGATAACAGATCTTTCTAAAGATGAACTTGCTTTAATATTTAGTCAATTGGCTTTTGATGAAAATATCAGGGGTGAGATGCTTTCGATTGAGGATTTTGCACGATTAACCAATGCCTTGAAAAAAGAATAAATAGCATATTTTTAACTCTCCATAAATATATTATAAAGACAAGATATGTTAGGAATCTGGACATTAAGAATGGAGGGTTAGGATTGAGTAATGGGAATTACCGTTCATTTATTATTTTAAGACAAGACTGCAGGGGCTATGCTATATCCAGTAAGGAGCCATTTGGCTACTGTAAAATAGATGCCTATGGGGATAAAGCAAGATTCCAGCTATATGTACAGGAATTAAAAATTATTCCAAAAGAAAAGGGTTACCGATTTACCTTGCTGGCTAACTTACCTGCGGGTCCTAAGCAAATTCCTTTGGATAGCTTTTATGTTGATGAAAAAGGTAAGCGGAATTTTAAAATTGAGATGGACCGAAATAATATAGGCGGAAGCGGCCTTAAAGTGGAGCAAATTGAAGGGGTAGCAGTCTTAGCTGAAGATTCTTTTTCTAATACAGTGGCTCCTTTAATAGGTTTTAAAAGAGAACCTTTTGAGTGGAATCCTAAAAAAATGCGAACAAAATTTGAAAAAGAAGAAAAAATGAAAGAAAATAATAAAGAAGAAAAGCAAGCAATAAAAGAAAGAAAAGAATTAAAAGAAACTACTACAGATGAAAAAGAACGAAAAGAAGAAATCAAGAAAAAAGAAATGGAAAGATCGGATATAGAAAAAGCAACAGAAAAGCTCAAAGAGATTAAAGGAGAAGATATTTATAAAGAAGAAAAGCAGGAAGAAAGAAAAGAAGAAAATATAATAGAAAAAGCTGTATCAGAAGAAAACGATGAGACAAAAGAAATAAGATTATTTGAAAGTGAAAAAGAAAGGAAAGAAGATTTTACTGAAATTTTTGAATTTAAGAATGAAGAGCTAGAAGAAAAAAAGCCAGATAAAGAAGAAAGAAAATCAGATCAAGATAAAGAAGAGTCAGCCAAAATTGAAACGGAAGATCAATTTTTTACTGGTCAAACTTATTGGAACTTTTTTGATAAAAGATCCAAAGAAGAAGATTATATCAATAAAATTATAGAGAGAAGTATTCGGATGAATCCTTTTGAAAAGCCAGGTGAAGATATGGAATGGTATAGAATATCCTATGAAGAACTTCCCCTTATTGTAAATTTCCCCTGGCGCTGGTATTCAAATCCCTTTTTATTGGTTGGGGCTAAAAAATACAATCATATTCTTTTGGGTAAGAATAAGAAATTAAATACTTATTGTTTAGGAATTCCGGACTTATATTCTCAGTATTCTAAAGAAAGAGCAGAATCTTTTGGCTACAGAACATTTTTGTGTTGTAGAAATACTCAACCAGTTACAGGAGAATATGGCTATTGGATTATCGATTTAGTCATGAATGTTTAGTTTTAAAAAAGGTCTGTTGCATTGACAGTTAAATCAATTAATGTATTGTTTTACTTTAGTATTAAAAAAGGAGCTGTACGTAAATAAATTTTCGTAACAGCTCCTTTAATTTTAACTTTTATTTTTAATAATGTGTAGCAATATATTCAGCAGCTTCTTTCACCTTATCCTGATGGATTTTTTGTACCACATTGGTACCGTGGGTTCTGCTGTTTAAAAAATGTATGTCCACATGACCATCTATGCCATTGTTTTTAACGGCATCTAAATTTTGTCCTCTGCCATATCCTCCACTGCGTTCGTTAACGACTTTTACAGCAGGTTCTGAATCTACTCCGGCATGAGGCATAGCGGTCATAGAACCAGCAATATAATTACCGTCTACTTCAACAACCACCGCTCTTCTTTCCCAACTAAAACCGCCCCAGATTTCTTTCATGATTTTTGTATCTTCTTTCGTCAGGGTTTCAACATCGGCATGATTGGTTCCGAAAGTTCTTTTAATCATGAAACTCTTACCTGTTTTTATATCTGTTACTTTAGCAGTTTTTCCTCTTGGGAATATGTACTGAACTTTGCTAAACCAATCAAGGGCTCCTTTTGAAGGAGTTGATTGAGTTGCTTCACTGGATGCATTGCTGCCAAATAACGAATTATATGTCATATTTCCTACAATTCCATCTACAGCTAAACCATGGGCTTTTTGATATTTTTTCACTGCATCTGCGGTAATGGATCCATAGTAACCTGTAGCTGTGTGATAATTAAAATATCCTAATCTTTTTAACTCCGTCTGAACTTTTTTAACTTCTTCTCCCCTTGAACCTTGTTTTAAAAGAATGGCAGAGGCCTCCTGGGGAAGTATTAAAATAGATGCTACAAGGCTGCATATAATCCATTGTTTTATTTTTTTACTCATGCTGTCTCCTCCTTTGATGACTAGATTACATAATTCCTTTACATATGATTATATTACAAAAATGTTAATTTGTAAAGTTGCTTTTAATAATTTTGTAATAAGTTTTATAAAATTAACTCTTCCGTGTAAAGGGCATATTATATTATTAAGTAAAGATTAAAAAGGGGAATCCTATGAAATTACATGAAAAAGTAAGGTTCAGGCTCCGCCAGTATGGCTATGAACATAAGAAAATTAAGAGTTTGTCACGGGAATTTTTTAATAAGATTGAAGAGATCGATAAGTATTTAGAAAAAGAAATGACTAAGAGCAGAAAAAGAAAAAAATAAAGCCAACTAAAGTTGGCTTTATTTTTACATCAATAATAAAACATGAAATAATGAATTATTCGAAAAGGGCAGTAGCTACCATAAAAATAACAAATGCAATAATGGAGAGCCAGACTGGCCAATTGAGTACTTTTATTCTGGAAGGTTCAGCCTCAGTTGTAACAGCAGTTTGTTCTGTTGGAACAAGACTTTCTGTTTCAGGAAAATCCTTGTTTTGGGTGATTATTGGCTCTTGAATAATCGTATTGTCTTGAAGCAAGATATATTTTTTATAGTTTTCTTGATGGATGTCATGCATGAAGTATAGGAAAAGACCAGCAACAGGTGTTATCAAAAGGGCTAAAGCAAATGTAACCCCAACAGCTTGAAGTTTTTCTGTAAAAGAAGCTTCTAAAGCAGTAGTTGCAGCATCTGCATATAAATCCGGATATAATTCCATCATTTTAAAAAGCAGTTTTTGAAATAAAACAGTTGAACCATTGATGGTAAAATGCATAATCATTGAAGGAAAAATAGAATTTGTAAGTCTTACGATATAAGCAAAGATTACACCCAGAACAAAGGCATATGAAAATTGATGCAGATTTAAGTGGATTATTCCAAAAAAGAGGCCATTTATTAAAATGGCTCTTTTGATATCAATTTGGTCATAGCCGGATAATAAAACACCTCTTAGGGGTAATTCTTCACAAATGGCCGGGGTAAGAGCAATAACAGCCAGTAATGCTAAAGTTGGGGAAGATATTATTTTTTCCATCACGAAAGGAACATCATTGGTAACAAACAAATTAGCAAGAGAAGATATAAACATGACTAATGGTAAGATAAAAATGCCAACTAAAAAAGAAAGAATGACAGTCGGTAAACCAGGCCAGTTTAGTCTAAGCGTTTTTTTAACTGGTGATTTTGTAACGATAAGGTATATTATCGTAGGCAAAACTAAAAATATAATCTCTATCATAACTTGAATGAATAAAATAGGCAGTTGCTTTATTCCCGGTATAAAGGATAAAATAATACTACCAATCATAAAAGCAAATAAAATAATGGCAGCAAACAAGTTACTTCTATGAGTTGTATTCATAAAAACACCTCTTTAATATTTTAATAGTATTATAATATATTATCAAAGAAGTTTAATTTTAACAAGTCAATCAAATGATGAGTTACCATTTTTTTTAATACGCTTTTTAATAATTTTTTTTAAGCTTTTACTTGAAAAAGATTTTTATCCGTGTTATAATACCCTTTGCGTAGAAAGCTTGCACCATTAGCTCAGTTGGTAGAGCACCTGACTCTTAATCAGGGTGTCCGGGGTTCGAGCCCCCGATGGTGTATTTTGCGATTGTGGCGGAATTGGCATACGCGCTAGACTAAGGATCTAGTGTCCACTTACGGACTTGGGGGTTCGAGTCCCCCCAATCGCATATGAATAATAAAGGGTGTTTGGTCGAGTCCCAAATACCCTTTGTTTTTTTGCCTTGAACAAAGACAAATTGTTCTGGGCTTTTTTTATATAAAGTTAGCTTTGGATACGGAGTAAAATTACAGGAAAAATTCACTGAATGCTATAACTATTTCATTCTTCAGGATAGGAATATGATAAAGATGACAAGAAAAGCAGACGCTATAGCGCATTTTCTTGTAATAAAATTATGGGAGGTGAAAGAATGGCATTAGTGGCAAACGTTGTAGGAACAAAATTAAGTTTAAAGTTTCAGGATGGGGACAAGACGATTTCTAAAACATATGGAAACATTAAAGCAGATGCGACAGACCAGGCTGTTTTTGATGTAGCAAGAAATATAGCATATTTGTCTGACAAAACAGTGGAAGTGGTAAAAAAAGTGGTTGAGACAGAATTAGCGGAAGTTTAATTATAAGTAAGATAAAGGAGGGGTGAATTGATGGATACAAATAAGGTTTTGGAAATGATTTTTTTAGCTGTTGATGGAAGTAAAGTGACGATTGCGGTACCTTCACCAAAAGATAGTTTAAGCAATAGTGAAGTGGACGGGGTTATGAATGAAATTATTCAGGCCAATATATTTAGTGATAATCATGGAAACTTAGTTAAAAAATATGGAGCAAGAAAAGTAATCAAAACGGTTGAAGAAATCCCATTAGAATGAAAAAGGCAGGGCAACCTGCCTTTAATTTTTTTAAAAATCTAATTTTATAATCTAATATAAATGTTTAATATCTTTTAATCATGTAGTATAATTCAAGTAATAGATAATTAATAATATAATAATATTTTCTGCTATTTATCATAATTTATCATAAAGTCAAATATCAATAAAAATAAGACAAGTATAAGGGTGATACAATGATAGAGTTTTATAAAAAACACAAAGATAGTATTAATAAATTACTGACAGCTTTATTCTTAATTTTATGCTTATACTTGTTTTTCCGTTATATTTTTTCGTATGTTGCACCCTTTATTATTGCCTGGCTTTTAGCTTCTGCCATGGAGCCTTTAGTCAGGTGGTTTCAAAAAAAATGCAAGATGCCCAGAGGGCTTGCAAGTATTTTATCAATCATTATTATTCTTGTTTTTATAGGAACTGTAGTAACAGGAATCGTTATGAGAATTATCCAGGAAGCTCAGGCTTTTGCACAGGATTTTCCTGCTTATTATAAAGGATTTATGGAGAGTTTAGAAAGTTTAAGAGGAAAGACAGAAACCTTTATTTTAGCCTTACCGGATTCTCTTCAGGATTTAATAAGAAATGGTTTTGATGCCATCATGAAAAGTTTAACAGAGGCGGTCGGACCAGGTGTTAAAAAAGGTTCTATTGGCTTTGTTGTGGCCCTTCCGAATGCTTTTTTTGTCAGTGTTGTGACCTTGATTGCAACCTTCTTTATGAGTAAAGATAAGATGAAAATCCAGAACTTTATTGAAAGACAATTGCCAGCCAGTTGGAACAGAAAAATAGATATCGCCAGAAGGGATTTATTTGGGGCTTTATTAGGATATATAAAAACCCAGCTTATTCTTATGATATTTGTTTCCAGTATATGTATTATAGGTCTTACAATTCTAAGGGTAAAATATTCTTTATTAATAGGATTTGTTATCGGTATTTTTGATGCTTTCCCCATTTTGGGAAGTGGTGGGATTCTTATTCCCTGGGCCATTTATAATTTTATTACGGGGGATTATTTCAGAGCGATAGGTTTTTTAATCATATATGGTGTGGTTATTTTATTCAGACAAATGGTAGAACCTAAAGTTTTAGGAACACAAATAGGGGTTTATCCCCTTGTGACCTTAATGGCTATGTACATAGGTATTAAGATGTTTGGTGTTATAGGAATTATTGCAGGTCCTATAGTAGTTATTTTTATAAAGACCATGCAGAAAGTTGGAATTATTCCTGAGTGGAGATAAATACACGATAAAAAATGAATAAAGTGAATAACTTGTATAATAAATATAATTCATTTATAATGATTTAAAAATAATGTATTTTCCAAACAGGAAATATCTTTATCTGGCTGCTTCCTGACAGCTCTTAAAATTAAAGTTCCAATGAGCGTAAAATATTTGATTACTATAAAAAATAAGAAATTATTAATAAGAGAGTGGGGAGACTTAGACTATGATTTGGAATGAATATAATGAGTGCATGAGCCGGGAAGAAATGATCAAACTCCAAAGTAAAAGACTATGTGAGACGGTTGAAAGGGTTTATCATAATGTCCCTTTTTATAGAAAGAAAATGCAGGAAATGGGCATGGAACCAGGAGATATAAGAGGCATTGAAGATTTAAATAAACTTCCCTTTACAACAAAGCAGGATTTAAGGGATAATTATCCTTTTGGCTTATTTGCTGTACCTATGAGTGAAGTGATGAGACTGCATGCCTCTTCTGGTACAACGGGAAAGCCGACAGTAGTAGGTTATTCGAGAAAAGATATAACAACCTGGTCTGAAGTGGTTGCCAGGTGTCTTTGTGCTGCTGGCGTCAGGAAAAATGATGTTATTCAGATAGCTTATGGATATGGTTTGTTTACTGGTGGCTTAGGTTTGCATTATGGTAGTGAAAAGGTTGGAGCAACTGTCATTCCTATATCCGGCGGAAACACACAAAAGCAAATTCAAATTATGAGAGATTTTAAAAGTACGGTGTTAGCATGTACACCCTCCTATGCTCTTTACCTGGCTGAAACGATGGAAGAAATGGGCGTTGATCCTAAAGAACTTTCTTTAAGAGTTGGAATTTTTGGAGCTGAACCCTGGACCGAAGAAATGAGGAAAAAGATTGAAAGCAAGTTGCATTTAAAGGCGATTGATATATTTGGTTTAAGTGAAATTGTTGGTCCTGGTGTTTCTTGTGAATGTGAAATGCAAAATGGCCTACATATTAACGAAGATCATTTTATTCCTGAGACCATTAATCCAGATACCTTAGAAACGGTTTCAGAAGGAGAGGTTGGGGAACTGGTATTTACAACCATTACAAAAGAGGCGCTTCCACTTCTCAGATACAGGACAAGAGATTTAACCGTTCTTCATTATGATAATTGCCCGTGTGGAAGAACTTTGGTTCGTATGGAAAAATGTAAAGGCCGAAGTGACGATATGTTAATTATTCGCGGCGTAAACGTATTCCCATCTCAAATAGAAAGTGTATTGTTGAATATGGGAGAAACTAAGCCTCATTATTTACTTATTGTTGATAGGATAAATAATCTGGATACTTTAGAAGTATGGGTAGAAGTGGATGAAATCTTCTTCTCGGATGAAATCAGAAATCTTGAATCTTTGTCAGCAAAAATTAAACATCAGATAGAAAGCACTCTAGGAATTTCTGTAAAAGTTAAACTTGTAGAGCCAAAGACCATCGAAAGAACAGAAGGAAAAAGTAAAAGGGTTATCGACAGGAGAAAACTTTAAGGAGGGATATAATGCTCATTAAGCAGTTATCGGTTTTCCTGGAAAACAAGTCGGGAAGATTAACGGAAGTAACAAAAACTTTAGGGGATTTAGATATTAATATTTCTGCACTCAGCATTGCTGATACGGCAGAATATGGGATTCTCAGAATGATTCTGACAGATCCGGATAAAGCCTATAAAGCATTAAAAGAAAAGGGTTTTTCCGTAAGATTAACAGATGTATTATGTATTGCAACACCCCATAGACCCGGGGAATTGGCAAAGGCATTAGATATTCTTTCAAAAAATGGTATCAGTGTAGAATATATGTATGCTTTTGAAGTAGGCGAAAAAGCTTTTATTGTAATTAAAACGGCAGATAATCAAAAGACCATTGATACAATAATTGCTCATAAAGATGAAGTAGAACTGATTAATGCCGATGAAATTTGTCAAATACGGGCTAAGTAGCATAAAAAATCTTAAATGCCTTGACAAGACAGTAAGTTATATTTTATTATTAATCAAAAAAATAGACAAAGACAATGAAGAGGAATAGTAAATACATTTTTTTTCAGAGAGGGAATCGTTGGTGGGAGATTTCTAAAAAATGTATTTATGACCCGCCTTGGAGTTCTGTATGATGAATACAGCGGTAACGTTGGTTATCGTTAATAAAAATGAGTGATGCGTATGCATTATTAGGGTGGTACCGCCGAAAACCTCGGTCCCTTTTGGGATGGAGGTTTTTATATTATTTTACCTTTTTAGAAAAAACGTTATAATGAATAAAGTATATGAAGGACAAAAAGAAAGGAAGAGAAGGGGAATTAAAATGGAGAAAGATAAAAAATTTGTTCAGGAAATCACAGACATGAATGAAGATTTTGCTCAATGGTATACGGACGTTGTCAAAAAGGCTGAGCTTATTGAATATTCAAGTGTCAGAGGATGTATGATTATTCAGCCATATGGATATGCTATATGGGAGTTGATTCAAAGTCAATTGGACCAACGTTTTAAAGAAACTGGTCACAAAAACGTTTATATGCCACTTTTTATTCCAGAAAGTTTATTACAAAAAGAAAAGGACCATGTAGAAGGTTTTGCACCTGAAGTGGCCTGGGTGACGCATGGTGGGAATGAAGCATTAACAGAAAGGCTTTGTGTAAGACCTACTTCAGAAACGCTCTTTTGTGAATACTATTCTAATGTTATTCAATCTTACAGAGATTTACCTAAATTATATAATCAATGGTGTTCAGTGGTCCGTTGGGAAAAGACCACAAGACCTTTCTTACGTACTTTAGAATTTTTATGGCAGGAAGGTCATACAGCCCATGCAACGGCAGAGGAAGCTCAGGAAGAAACTATCCGTATGTTGAATGTATATGCTGAATTTTGTGAAAACGTTTTAGCTATTCCAGTGATTAAAGGTAAAAAGACGGAAAAAGAAAAATTTGCCGGGGCTAAGGAAACTTATACCATAGAAAGCTTAATGCACGATGGTAAAGCGTTGCAGTCAGGTACCAGCCATAACTTTGGGGATGGTTTTGCAAGAGCCTTTGATATTAAATACACAGACAAAAACAATGAATTACAATATGTTCATCAAACTTCCTGGGGTGTAACCACCCGCTTAATTGGAGCAGTGATTATGGTTCATGGAGACAACAGTGGTCTGGTACTGCCTCCCAGAATTGCGCCAATCCAGCTGGTTATTATTCCTATTGCACAGCATAAGGAAGGAGTATTAGAAAAAGCTCATGAAATAAAAGAAAGATTAAGTTCTATTGTCAGAGTGGAATTGGACGACAGCGATAAAATGCCTGGCTGGAAATTTAGTGAGTATGAGATGAAGGGGGTTCCTTTCCGCTTAGAAATAGGACCTAAAGACATTGAAAATAATCAAGTGATATTGGTTAGAAGAGATACAAGAGAAAAAATTAAAGTGGCGATGGATGAATTAGAAATCAAAATTCCTGAATTAATGGATACCTTACAGAAAGATTTACTTGAAAAAGCACGTCAAATGCGGGACAGTAAAACTTATATTGCAAAAAATATGGACGAATTTAAAGATATTATTACAAATACGCCTGGCTTTATAAAAGCAATGTGGTGTGGCGATGAAGCTTGTGAAATTAAAATAAAAGAAGAAACAGGGGCTACAGCAAGATGTATTCCTTTTGAACAAGAGCATTTATCAGATACCTGTGTTTGTTGTGGAAAGTCTGCAGATAAAATGGTTTATTGGGGTAAAGCATATTAAAAACTTCCGTTTCCGGAAGTTTTTAATATGACTCTATTTCATTTCCGCCATATTTTTTGAGGATATTCATCACTTGATTGATATTTTCAGCTTTGACTTTTGTTGTCATAAGAATTTTGCCTTCTTTTAATCCTTCTTCATAGAGACTGGTTTTCGTTTCGGGTATGCCCAGATCAATTAAACCTCCGACGATTCCTCCAGTGACTGCTCCTGATAAAAGACCGGCTAAAGGTCCGGCAGCGGTTAACAGGCCAAGACCAGGGATAGCAAAAGTACCAGCGCCAATTAAAAGCCCTGCAATACCACCGAGCACCCCTCCAGCTGTAATTCCATCGGTAATATCATCATCAACCAATTCTTCTTGTTTTTCATTATTATCCGATTCTTTTACGGCTATAGAAATATTTTCAATGGGAAAATTTTGATTTCTAAGTTCATTTGCTGCTTGTTCAGCATCTTCTCTGCGGTTGAAAAGAGCAATGACGGTTTTATCCATAAAGATACCTCCTTTTCCATAGTTTAAGTTAAAAAGTCATTTTTATTCATAAAGTTGATTTAATAAAAATAATCGCTTTTGCATTTGGAGGGAAAGATGTGTATAAGGAAAAGATTCCCAAAGAAGTTGAAGAAATTATTTTAAAACTAAATAAAGAGGGTTTTGAAGCCTATATTGTTGGGGGATGCGTAAGAGACCTTCTGATGGGTAGAATTCCGAATGACTGGGATATAACAACTTCTGCAAAACCTGAAGAAGTTAAAAAAATTTTCCCTAAAACGTATGATACGGGTATTGCTCATGGAACAGTTACGGTGATTTTAAATGGGGCTCATTTTGAAATAACAACTTATAGAATAGAAGGAAAATATGAAGATTACAGAAGACCTAAAGAAGTGACCTTTACAAGAAATTTAGAAGAAGATTTATCAAGAAGAGACTTTACCATGAATGCCATCGTTTATCATCCTCAGGAAGGTTTTATGGATCCTGTGGAAGGTATTAAAGACATAAAAAATAAGATGATCAGATGTGTTGGAGAGCCTTCAAAAAGATTTGAAGAAGATGCCCTTAGAATGCTTAGAGCCATTCGTTTTTCTGCACAACTGGATTTTGAAATAGAAGAAAAGACCCTTGAAGCGATTAAAGGGCATGCTGCTTTAATTACGCATATTAGTGCAGAAAGAATAAAGGATGAACTGGATAAGATGTTAATGGCGTCTTATACTGACCGCTTAATCTTATTATATGAAACAGGACTATTAAAATATATTCTTCCTGAACTGGATAAGTGTTTTGCAGTTGAGCAAAATCATCCTCATCATGTGGATAATGTGGGGATTCATACTTTAAAATCGGTCGGACTTGTGGATAAAAATTTAAATTTAAGATGGACTATGCTCTTACATGATATCGGAAAAGCCAATTGTAAAGAAACAGATGAAAAGGGCATTGATCATTTTCATGGTCATGTCAGGGAAAGTGTTCGTTTGACTAAAGATATTGTGAAGAGGTTAAAGTTTGATAAAAAAAGCAGCAGTCATATTATTAAATTAATAGACTGGCATGATGAAAGAATAAAAAAAGATAAAAGGGCAGTTAAAGAAGTTTTATCACAAATAGGAGAAGAGGCTTTTTTAGATTTGCTAAAAGTACAATTGGCAGATTCAAGGGCTCAAAATCCTAAATATATAAAAGAAAAAGAAGAACAACTGCAAAGTCTTTATGAAGTTTATAAAGAGATAAAAGAAAATAATGAATGTTTTTTAATAAAGGATTTAGCTGTCAATGGAGAAGATTTAATTCGTTTGGGGATAAAGGAAGGAAAAGAAATCGGAGAGCTTTTAAAGCAGTTATTGGAATTGGTGATAGAAAATCCAGATCAAAATAATAAAGAAAGTCTTCTTTTATATGTTAAAGAAAACCTTATTCCTTAAAAAATGCTCCCATTTAGAAAATAAGTTATTTTTTCTAAATAGGAGCTTTTTTATTTCAGGTATCTTATTCTTTATTTTTGATGTAAAAGTTTTCGACGGATAAATCATTTGATAGTAAGGAAGAACTGGAAATCTTATAAATAAATTTTTTATCTCTGCTGGCATAGGTAAAAGTATCTTCTATATTTCCAAGATAAAGATTTAAAGTACTGTTATCGCTGTCATATAAATAAATGGTTATGCTGGTTCTGGGGTTTTTGAGGCCGTATTTTTCCAGGTCTTTTTCACTGGCATTGTCTTTAACGAATTCAGAAATTTTTCTTGTATTTAATACAGTGATCAGAGATCTGACAGAGGCCTCGTCTAATGTTCTGTCATTACTGTACCACTGATCGTCTTTTAATTGGATTTCAAAAGTTTTTCCTTCATTTTCAATCTTAATCTTTTCTATATATTCCTTTTTAAAGGATAGTAGAATCTTATCCCTGAAAAAGTCCAAGTCAAAAGATAAATCCTCCAATAGTCTTGAGCTTATGGTATAAATACTATTGTTATTTTTATTATAAACATAAATGCCTTTTGATAAAGGGGCCTCATTTCCTAAAATCAGGGTATTTGAATTTCCTTCATCGTCGGTAAAAGTAATGCTTGTTTTAGATGAATCAACGCCATAATTGGATAAGTGACTACTGTTTTCTTCAACAAAAGCTGTTGCCTGTAGAGTATTAAATCTGCCAAGTAAGGTATTTACATTGAAGTCGTCTGCAGGAAATTCTATGGGCTGTGTAATGTTCCAGCTTTGACCGTCTCTTACTAATTGAATACTTTGATTTTCATGGGTAATATCGATATGGGTAATTTTATTCTTTTCAAGTTGCCATACATAAATCGTTTCATCTTCAGGGACTTCATATGTTTTTTCATAATAGCAATAGTAAGCATAAGCAGCTAAAAATATAATGACGGCCAATAAGGTTGGAATAATTTTTTTCATAAAGTTCTCCTCCTAAGGTATAACATTAAGCCAAATATGAATACAAAAAGAGGAATAAGAACCACACAAACCAAGAAGATTAACTGGCTTTGAATACCTACTAAAACGATTGGTTCAGGGGAATAGGTTTTTGGTTTAATATTAACGATGGATTCATCATCTTTAAACCAGGTTAAAGCGCCTAAAACGATATCACTGTTTCCGCCTAAGCTAATGGCCTGATCATGCAGGAAAAAGGCATTTCCAATAACCAAAAGCTGTGCCGTTTCATCGTTATCCAGATATTTTTCTGCGGTTATGGCAATTGCTTCTTCCTGAGAAGTTTCAAGAACAACACGGTTAATGATATCTTCTTTTTTTTCAATAGACAGTTTTCTGGCATTGGGTATGATGGTTGCAATATTATCTTCTTCCAGTCTTTGAACAATTTCATGGCTTGTATATACAGGGACCAGGGCTCTTTCATCCTGGGCGTAATGTCTTAAAGAGTCGCTCAGGGGTATATTTTCTACTTTTATTCCGTAGTTTTGGGCAAAGTTTTTAAGATTGTCCAGATTTTCATTTTCCTGATAATCATTAAAGGCTAAAATTACTTTGCCGCCTTTATCCAGAAAATCTTTTAATATTTCAATTTCATTTGGCGTATAGTCATACAGAGGGCCTAATATACAAATGATATCACTGTCTCCGGGAAGATCTGCTGAAGTGGTGAGGGTAAAAGAATGCACTTTTACTCCTTTTTGTTCCAGAAGATATTTAAAAAGTGTTAAGTTTTCATCCAGACTAAATTCCCCATGGCCTTCAAGAACATATAATTGAGTTTGTTTATCTGCCGTAACATCTAAAATGGCTTGAATAAGGGCTCCTTCACCGTCAAAAAAGTATTCTCCGGTTGAATAATCGGTTCTTATAATGTCAAAGCCGTGCACTTGCTTGCTCATTTTTTCAGAAGAAACAACTGCTGAGTATTCAGTAGTAATTTGATATTGGTTGACTAAGCTGGGATTTTTTAAAGGATCGATGATTTCTAAGGAGATATGATTTGTAACCGTCGCCATATTTTCATATAATTGCTGAATATCTGAAGTTACAGGATCTGCTGGATTAGCAAAAAATAAGATACTGACATCTTGATCCAGCTTTTTTAAAGCATTGATACCCTCTTCTGAAAGGGTATATATTTTATTGCTGGTTAAGTCCCATTGTATATGAAAGGAACGGATAATTAAATTAATAATGATAACAATTCCTATGACTGCTGCAGTAAAAATGAATGAATTACTGCTGTATTTTATATTTCTGCTTAATTTTTTTCTATTCATAATATTTCCCCCTATTATTGTAGCCATCGACTTTTAATAACCCTAACGGTTAAAAATAAGAATATACCTGTAAAACTGATGTAATAAACGACAGATGACAGAGAAATAAATCCATTTTGAAAACCGGCATAGGGTTCAAAAAGACTAATGATTTGGATGATTTTGTGGGGTATCCCTGTAAAAATGTCTTGCAGGATATCAATAACCCAAAAGAATATTAAAAGTCCAAAGCTAATAATAGCTGCGATAATTTGATTTTCTGATAATGAAGAAGCAAAAAGCCCAACAGATAAAAAGCTAAAGCCTAAAAGAATATTACCTATGTAAGCGGTAAAAATGCGTCCCAGATCCGGGTTTCCTATGATAAATACAATAATCACATGTGTTAAGGTAAGTATTAATGAAGCAAGATAAACAACACAGACACTAAAAAATTTTCCTAAAACGACTTCTGTAACCGATACTGGTGAAGAAAAAACCAATTTTTCTGTTCCGTATTTTCTTTCCTCTGTAAAGAGTTTCATGGTCAGTATAGGAGCAATAAAAAGGAAAATCATTGGCCAGCTTGACATGACATATTGGATGCTGGGATATCTTGTATTGATGATATAATCACTAAAGAAAAAACCTGTCAGTAAAATAAAAAATCCCATTAAGATATAAGCTTGTGGTGAATAAAAATAGCCCCTTAATTCTCTTTTAAAGATTACCCAAGTTTTCATAAGCCTTACTCCTCTCCTTCCCTGAGGTCTTCCTCTAAAGTAATGTGCAAGAATGCATCTTCCAGGCTCATTTTTTCAACTTCTAATTTAAGTATTGGCATTTTTCCATCTGCCAGGGCATAAAATAAAGAGCGGCGGATATCTTTATCTTTTTCTCCTTTAACCACATATCCAAAGATTTTTTCATCAATTTGTTTGACAGCTTCTACTGATAAAATATTATTTAAAGAAGAAATCGTATAAAGGACATCTTCTTTCGGTCCTTCAATTTCCAAATACAAATTGAAGGAGCTTTGAAGAGAATAGGATAAATTGTCAGGTGTATCAATAGCAGCAATTTTTCCTTTATTAATAATGACAATCCTGTCACAGAGGGCATTTACCTCAGGAAGAATATGCGAGCTTAAAATGATGGAATGTTTTTTTGAAAGACTTTTAATAACATCCCGGATTTCTTTTATTTGTTTCGGGTCAAGACCTACAGTTGGTTCATCTAAAATAAGGACCTTAGGATTTCCGATTAAGGCGGTTGCAATGCCAGTTCTTTGCCTGTACCCTTTGGAAAGGTTTTTTATCAGCCTTGTCTTTACATTATCTATGCCGCATAAACTGATAACCCTTTGACATTCTTCCTGAATATTGCCATTATAATCTTTTAGCTGACAACAAAAAGAAAGGAGTTCCATTACGGTCATATCAGGATATAAAGGAGGGATTTCAGGAAGGTACCCTATATGTCGTTTTGCTTTTTTTGGATTTTCCAATAAGTTAATTCCATTAATTTTAATTTCCCCTTCATCAGGTATCATAAGACCGCAAATCATATTCATGGTCGTTGTTTTTCCAGCACCGTTGGGGCCAAGAAAACCTAAAATTTCGCCTTCTTTAAGAGAAAAACTAATATTGTCAACTGCTTTTAGGGAGCCATAGGATTTTGAGAGATTAGAGACCTCAATCATGGAAGAACACCTCTTTAACTAATAATTATTTATAGTATAATTTGAGATTATGAACAAATTATGAACAAATTACAAAAAGTAAAAATAGATGCCCATCTCTTCATATTTCTCCATAGTTTTTCATAAATATATAGGGAGTCAATTTTTATTGGATTATTTTTATCTAAAGAATTGCTTTTTATATAGAATGGTGGTGATAAGTTGAAAAGTTTATGTTCTGAAGTCGTAAGGGGATTTGGTTATCAATTAAAATCTTATAATGCTTTTCGTAATTTATATATTTGTACGACCGATTCAGGGATAAAAGTTATTAAGTCTGTAGAGAATAAGATTCCAAGTTTACTGTTTCAACATAGTGTAAAAGAACATTTATATCAAAACGGTTTTAAGTATCTGGACCGTTTTCATCTTTCTTTGGATAAAACACCTTATTATGCTTATCAGGGAAATATTTATGTGATGACTGACTGGCTGGAAGGCAGGGAATGTGATTTTAATCATCTGGAAGACATTAAAAAGGCTATTTCTACCTTAGCCGATATGCATAAGCTGTCCAAAGGGCTTGTTCCCGTGGAAGGAAGTTTTGCAAAGCCTTATGATGAAGATTTATCTTTTGTTATTAAAAAAAGAATAAGAGAATTTCATACCATAAAGAAGAAAATTAAAAGACAAAGTCATATGAGTAATTTTGATTTATTATTTATAAAAAATTATAAGAAATATGAAGAATACAGCCAAAGAGCTTTAGAATGGCTTGAAAAAATGGATTATCATCAGATAAAGGCTAAAGTAGAAAAGGAGAAATATTTTTATCATAATGATTATACATATCATAATTTAATTTTAGTTCCCGATGGTTCCTTATTTGTTACCCATTTTGAACAATGTAGATATGGTCTTCCTGTCTATGATTTGATTTATATTTTAAAGAAAATTATGAAAAAGCATAAATGGGATATTAAAATAGCCAGTGAATTGCTTTCCATTTATACAAAAAAGATAGATATCAGTGAAATAAAAAATATATTGATTGGTCTTTTAATTTTTCCTGATGACTTTTGGAAACTCTGCAACAGATATTATAACAGCAGAAAGGTCAGGGCCTTTCAAAATCCGGTTAATAAATTATCTTTTATTGTTAATCAAAAAGAAAATCAGGACAAATTTATAAAATTTATTGAAACTTTATAAGAAATATATAAAATAAGAATAAATCGTTAATGATTTTAAGTTAAGTTTTTGATGGTCTGTTTATGTAAGCTAAAAAAGCTTTCTTTTTTTTATGTCTTTATTAGTGTATAATATACGGGTAAGAATTTTAAGAACTAAAGTGAGGGATTATTTATGGATAATCGCAAGACAGATAGAAATAACATAAATAAAGATCGTTTAGATAAGCCAGGGACTTCTAAGAGCAGTAAGTCTTATGCATCTAGGCGTAGTAGTGCCAAATCCCAGTCTGATTTTATTAAATTTATGGTATTAACAGGTCTGGGAGGCCTATTCGTATTGCTTTTAATGTTTGGAATCTTTTTCTCCATGATGAGTGGTGATGAGAAAAAAGAAAATAAGAATAATTCTAATGTTAGCCAGGAAGAAAAGAATTTGGAAGATAATTCTTCCAGTGCACCCAGTGGTGAAGTTGAAAAAATCACAGGTGTTGTGTCAAAAGAAGCCCAGGGAAATGTCATAGAAATAGTTAATGTCAACACGGGCGAAGGCATTATTCTTAAGATTGATACGGGAACAGAATTAAAAGATGCTTATGGGGAAGCAATGACTTTAAAAGAATTTAAAATTGGAGATATTATTCAAACGAAATATGATAAAGGCAACCGTGTGGCTGAATATTTCAGGATTAGTGCTGAAGGATGGGAAAAAACAGGTGTTAAAGATTTTAAAATTGATAAAGAAGCAAAGACTATTGAAGTAGGAAGTAATCTTTATTCTTATACAGATAAAATCATTACAACCAATAAGAATGGCCTTATTACCATAAATGATATCAGTTCTAAAGACAGCCTTACTTTAAAAGGTTACCAGGATAAGGTTTGGTATATAAATGTTGAAAAATCCCATGGATTTCTTAAGATTAATGCTGCTGACGATGAAGAAGGAACAATTGAAATAGGTAATCATATTTCAATGAACTTAAGTGAAGCAAAAAATATTGAATTAGAAGAAGGACGCCATAAAATTGTCATTAAAAAAGAAGATTATGAACCTTTGGTAAAAAATATTGATATTGAAGCAGGGCAAACTTATGAAATTGACTTAAAAGAAATGAAGAAGAAGGTAGGAAAGTTACAGGTCATTGCAAAGGGACTTTCTGATTATAAAATTTATATTGATGATATAGAATATCCTGCCAATGAAATTATTTTACTCGAATATGGTGAATATAATTTAGTTGTTCGGAAAGAAGGTTATAAAGACTGGAGCAGGAAGTTCAAAATCCAACAGGAAATGAACCGGATTGAGCTGGCGCTTGAAAAAGAACCTGAGGCTGGTTTAGTAAAACTGGTGGTTGATACAGATCCCCAAGGAGCTGAAGTTTATATTGATGGCGAATATATGGGTATTTCTCCAGTTGAATGTCAACTGCGTTTTGGACAATATAATCTTAGTATCAAGAAAGAGGGTTATAGTCCGATTCATTTTCCAGTCAATTTAGAAGAAGGAAGAAAAGAAAGACAATTTTTATTTACTCTTCAGGAAGACAATAGTACAATAGTTGAGGATTAAAAATAAAATAATCAGATATTTTTATATTGCTTTTTAGGAGGTAATACAGTTGAATTACATGGAGCTTTACAATCAATGGTTAGAAGATACTTATTTTGATGAAGAAACAAAAAATGAATTAAGATCTATTGCAGACAATGAAAAGGAAATTCAAGAAAGATTTTATAAAGAACTTGAATTTGGAACCGGAGGTCTTAGAGGGATTATTGGTGCAGGTACGAACCGGATGAATAAATATACTGTCAGGAAAGCAACTCAAGGTCTTGCCAATTACATTTTAGCACACAAAGAATACGACAATAAAAAAGGTGTAGCCATTGCGTATGATTCAAGGCGTTTTTCTAAAGAATTTGCCCAGGAAGCGGCTCTTGTACTAAATGGCAATGGGATTAAAACTTATTTATTTAAAGAACTTGCTCCAACACCTGAATTATCTTTTGCAGTAAGACATTTAGACTGCATTGCCGGAATTGTGATAACAGCAAGCCACAATCCCCCGGAATATAACGGATATAAGGTATACTGGTCAGACGGGGCGCAAGTTCCTCCACCTTATGATGAAGAAATCATAAAAGAAGTTCAGAAAGTAACTGATTTTAGTCAAGTTAAGGTAAAAGATAAGTCTGAAGCTGAAAAAGAAGGCTTATTTAATATTATTGATGAAGAAATTCATGATGCTTATGTGGAAGCCGTAAAAGCTCAAAGTATTAACGGGGATATTATTAAAAAGCTTGCTGATAACTTTACGATTGTTTATACGCCTTTGCATGGAACAGGTAATAAGCCTGTCAGAAGAGTTTTAAAAGAACTTGGTTTTAAAAATGTTATTGTGGTTCCGGAGCAAGAAAAGCCCGATCCTGATTTTTCAACGGTATCTTATCCAAATCCGGAAGATCCAAAAGCCTTTGAGTTGGCAATTAAATTAGCAAAAGAAAACAATGCGGATATTATCATTGGTACAGACCCGGATGCTGACAGAGTTGGGGTTTTAGTCAGAGATGAAAATGGAGAATATAATGTATTAACTGGAAATATGACAGGTGTTTTACTGGCAGAGTATTTATTATCAGCAAAAAAATCAAAAGGAACTCTTCCTGATAATGGTATTATCATTAAGACTATTGTTTCGACCAAAATGGCTGATGCGGTTGCAAAAGCATATAATGTGGCTTTAATGGAAGTATTAACAGGCTTTAAGTTTATTGGAGAAAAAATAAAAGAATTTGAAAAAACTGGTGAATATGAATATCTTTTTGGCTTTGAAGAAAGCTATGGTTCTTTGGTGGGAACTTATGCAAGAGATAAAGACGCTGTTGTTGCTTCCATGCTGGCTTGTGAACTGGCAGCGGTTTATAAGGATAAAGGCATGACTTTATATGAAGGCTTGCAGGAATTATATAAAAAATATGGCTACTATAAAGAAAGCTTAAAATCCATTACCCTTGAAGGAATAGAAGGACAAGAAAAGATTCAATCCCTGCTGGCTTCTGTCAGAAATAATCCCCCCAGTGAAATAGCGGGTATGAAAGTGCTGGAAATCAGAGATTATAAAGAACAAGTTGCCAAAAACCTTTTGACCAGTGAAACAAGAAAAATAGTATTGCCCAAATCAAATATTTTATACTTTGTTTTAGAAAATGAAGCTTGGTTTTGTATCAGACCTTCTGGAACAGAACCAAAAGTAAAAATTTACTTTGGTGTTAAAGGAAGCAGTGAAGAAGATGCTAATAAGAAGTTAGACCAATTAGTAAATGATATCATGAATAATATCATTCAATGAGCACATTAATGTGCTCATTTTTTTATTCACAGAAGCTTTCTGACAACATAATATGAATTATGGAACTGTTGAAGGGAGAATTTATATGTTAAAAGTGGGGGATATAGTTGCCAGAAAGTCCTATGGAAAGGATTTGCTTTTTAGAATTATTGAAATAAACCGCTACGGTATTGTCAAACTTGCAGGCTTAAATTATAGGATTTTGGCTGATGCTCCATGGGAAGATTTAGAAAAAGTTTATCCGGACCTTTCATATGCTTATGATGAAATCAGTATACAAAAGGTAGAGAAAAATATCCGGAGCATCTTAAAAAAAAGAGAAGAAAAAGACGCCAATAGAAATATGACAAGGAATGCCATATTAAAAAAACCGGGAAAGGTTCTGCACCTGGACGGGGATTCGGAATATTTAAAGATATGTCTTGAATATTATAATAAATTAAACATACAAGTAATAGGAAAAAATATTGAAGAAAAAGAGCATCCAGGCAGGATTTTATTTTTACTGCGGGAATATAAACCAGATATATTGGTCATAACAGGGCATGATTCAATTGTAAAGGGGACAAAAGACTATAAAGACTTAAGTAATTATAGAAATTCAAAGTATTTTGTTGAAGCCGTAAAAAAGGCAAGAGAATATGAGCCTGATATGGATCAATTGGTTATCTTTGCAGGAGCCTGTCAATCAAATTATGAAGCTTTAATTGAGGCAGGAGCAAATTTTGCAAGTTCTCCTGAAAGAGTGATGATTCATGCCTTAGACCCTGTTTTTATTTGCGAAAAAATTGCTTATTCGTCTGTGCAAAATCTTCTTTCTATAGAGGATATTTTAGAAAATACCATTACTGGGATAAAGGGTATAGGTGGTTTTCAAACCAGGGGCAAATATAGGGAAGGGGCCCCGAGCTATTAACGATTTTTGAAAATTCTAAGTATAACATAATTACTATTATCTATTGACAGTTAATGGAGATTTTGGTATAATCAAAAATTTATTGACATCTCAGCTTATTTATGATACACTAATTTAAGTGACATAGGATGAGGTGATGTAAATGTTTATAAGGCAAGACCTTTCCCAAATCAGAAAGGACATTCAGGACTGCATTGGTACCAGAGTAAAGCTTAAGACCAATAAAGGAAGACGGAAGACAGTTATCAATGAAGGAATACTTGAAGATGCTTATCCTAGTGTTTTTGTTGTAAAGGTAAAAAACTCTTTTGAAAATTCTTTTAGAAGAGTTTCTTATAGTTACACAGATATTTTAACACAAACCGTAGAGCTTTCTTTTTATAATGATTCCGAAAACAAAGTCAATTAATTTGATTTTGTTTTTTTATTTTGTCATAAATTCCTTAGGATTAGTCATACATTTATATAGACAAAGGTCCTAAGGAGGGAAATATATGTCATTGGAGCTAATTAAGGAAACGGTAGAATTTGATCAGATTATAGGAAAAGAAAGCGTACAGATTATTGTAGAAGGAGATATTATTGTACCTGACATAAAACCAGATATTTTAAAGGTTTTACAAATCGATGGAAAAATAGATATGGGGCAGCTGGATATTTCGGCAGACAGGCTTAATTATAAAGGTCAGGTTAAAGTCAATATCCTTTATGCAGCGGAAGGGTCAGAAAGATCGATACATACTATGTCAGCAAGCCTATCTATGGATGATTTTATTAATATGGACGGAATTAAGAAAGATATGTCTTATCAATTGGATTACTTCCTGGAGCATTTGGATTATTCATTAATTAATAGCCGGAAACTTAATGTACGTGCTTTAATCACTTTAAATGCCAAGGTTGTCGATAAAAAACAAAATGCTGTGGTGGTTGGTACAGACAGTCGGGCTCCCATCCAGGTTCAGACCCGGGATTTTAATTATTATAAAACTGTAGGCAGCAAACAAGATAAAATCATCATAAAAGACGAATTGACGGTTCCTGCAGGCAAGGCAAATATACAAGAAATTTTAAAAAATGATATCAGCCTTTCTAACAAGGAAGTCAGAACAGGTGATGATACGATTACTGTAAAAGGATATTTAAATATAAGAACCCTGTATGCAAGCAGTATGGGAGAAAAAGAAATTGAGTATATGGAACATAGTATTCCTTATAATGGCAGTATCGATTGCCCGGGGGCAGGAAGCGAAGAAGGTATTTATTGTTATGTAGATATTAAAGTATCGAATTATCATGTGCAAGTTAAACCCGATTTAGATGGAGAAGAAAGAATACTAGATATTGAAGTAGAACTTCAAGTAAATGTCAGAGTCATTTCTGTTGAAAATTTGAAAATTATTGATGATGCTTACTGTCCCGGAAAAGAAATACTTATCAGAAAGGAAAAGATTCCTTATCAAAGACTTGTTAATAAGTTAAAAGAAGTCATAACACTCAATGAAGTTATTAATATTGATTCGGATTTACCAGATATCAATTATATATATAATGTCGAAGTCAGGCCAAAGATAGAAGAAATTCAACTTTTTGAAGATAAGATTGCTTTAGAGGGCATGGCAGAAGTAAAAATGATATATATGTCTGAAGATGAAGAAAAGCCTGTTTGCGTCTATGAAAGTATGTTGCCCTTTAAGAAAAATATTGTTGCAGAAGGGGCTTCTTTAGAAAAGAAGCTGGAAGTTAAAGTTGATGTAGACGATATCATTTATAGCCGGGAATCTCAGAAAGATTTTCAGGTTAATATTATTCTTAATTTAGATGTAGACATTATTGATGAACAAAAAGTTGAAATTATTGTCGATATGACAGAGAAAGATCTGGACCCAGATGTTCTTTTAAATATGCCAAGTTTGATTATTTATATGGTGCAATGTGGAGATACCTTATGGAAAATAGCAAAAAAATATAATACAACGGTTGAAGAACTGGTAGCCATTAATGATATAGAAAATCCTGATAAGATCTATCCTGGACAAAAATTGCTTATTATTAAAAAAATATAAAAAAAGACGGGGAAACCTGTCTTTATTTTTTTCTGCTTATTGAAAATCATTTGAAAGTATTGTAACTTCGCTTAAAACATTTAGTATTGGGAAAATCCTTATAGTTGACTTGCAAATCATATGGTGTATATAATATTAAGTATACAACCTTGTGGAAATGATGTGATGATGATGCACGAGATTGAATTAAAGGCCCGGGCAAAAATCAATTTGGCCCTGGATGTATTAAGCAGGAGAGAAGATGGTTATCATAATGTCAGAATGGTTATGCAAACGGTCGATTTATATGATTATATAACAATCAGAAAGACAAAAAGTCCAGGGATAAAATTAAAAAGCGATTATAAATGGCTGCCCGAAGATGAAAGAAACATTGCTTATAAAGCAGCAAAATTGATGTTTGATAGTTATAGTATAGATGAAGGAATTTTAATAAATATTCATAAAAAGATACCTGTTGCAGCAGGACTTGCAGGAGGAAGTGCTGATGCAGCAGCAGTTTTGGTTGGACTGAATAAATTATTTGATTTAAAGAAAACGAAAAAAGAATTAATGGATTTAGGATATCAATTAGGTGCTGATGTTCCGTTTTGTATTTTAAGGGGGACGGCTTTAGCAGAAGGTATCGGAGAAAAGCTTACCCAATTGCCTTCAATGCCTTTTTGCTATGTTGTCATTGCAAAACCTTTGTTTAGTGTTTCAACGGCATATGTATACCAAAATCTTGATTTAAATAATTTATCTTATCATCCTGATATAGAAGAAGTGATTAAGGGAATTCAGATGGGAGATTTAGAGCATATTGCAAAAAATCTTGGTAATGTATTAGAGACGGTAACAATAAAAGAGCATCCTGAAATTAATGACATAAAGAAAAAAATGATTGAATTTGGAGCATTGGGTGCTTTAATGAGTGGTAGCGGTCCTTCTGTTTTTGGACTTTATAAAGATAAAAAAGAAGCACAGGCTGCTTATACAGAGCTTAAGCTTCACAGCCAGGTCAAGGATGTTTTTATCGCTACAATATTTAATAGGGAGAGATAGGAATGGATAAAAACGAATTAGATATTAACTTAAACGAATACCTTCCTCTTAGGGATGTTGTATTTAATACACTTAGAAAGGCTATTTTATCTGGAAGTTTAAAGCCCGGAGAAAGACTTATGGAAAAGCAATTGGCAGAAAAAATGGGTGTAAGCCGGACTCCTGTCAGAGAAGCTATAAGAAAATTAGAATTAGAAGGTTTTGTTGTAATGGTACCCAGGAAAGGAGCTCAGGTTGCAGAAATAACTGAAAAAGACATCCAGGATGTATTAGAAGTCCGGGGAGCTTTAGAAGCTCTAGCCGTTAAAATTGCCTGTGAAAAAATGAAAAAAGAAGATTTAGATCATTTAAAAGAAATTATGAAAGAGTTTAATGAGGCTTCTGAAAAGAAAGATATTGATAAAGTTATTGAAAAAGACGTAGAGTTTCACGATGTCATTTATCAGGCAACCAATAATGAAAAGCTTATTCAAATCATTAATAATTTAAGAGAACAAATTCACCGCTACAGGGTGGCTTATTTAAAAAGCTTTGCAGATTATAAATTCATTGGTGAAGAACACAAACAAATTATACGTGCCATTGAAAATAAGGATCAGAATTTAGCTGAGCAAATAGCCAATGAGCATATTAAGAATCAAGAAAAAACTGTGATTAATTATATAAAGCAAGGGTCAAAGAATTAACCTTTAGGAAAAATCCTAAAGGTTTTTTTATGGGTAGTTTCAGGGCAGAGGGGTGAAAGCGATATATGATAATTTTAGCTTTTATGAATAAAATGCAAAGAAAGTACAAAAAATGAAGTAAACAAGATGAAAAGCATTGGGTGGGAATGGATTATGGAATGGTTTATTAATAAAATGGTCAGTATTTATTCAATCTGGCCTATGATTTTAACAGTAGGAATAGGTTTTTTTACCCTTTTTAAAGATGCACAAATTTTAAAAGACCATAATTGCTTAAGGGAAGCAAAATGGGCAAGGATATTAGGCTATATTTACATATTTGCAGGAAGCGGTTTTTATATATTATTCAAAATATTAAGTTAAAAGAATTATATTTGTTAAATTAAAATAAAAAATTAGCAAAATTTAGTGCTCAATAGGAGGCTAAAATGGGAATTAAAGACTGGTTTAAAAATAAAACGGAAAGGAAAGAACAATGGGAAGATGCATTCCATGATGAAGATAATAAAATTACCATTCCTCTTTCAAAAAAGTTAGATGAAAATATTAAAAACTTAGAGATTTTATTTCAGGATTGCGGTGACTTTGTCAGAAGAAAGTTTCCTGTTGGGGTTAATAAAGAAATTAATGTTTTTATTGCCTATATTGATTTAATGATAGACAGAAGAATTATTGAAGAATCTTTGCTGGAACAGCTTATTGTTCAAATCCGCAGCGTTCCGCCTCAAATGGACAGGATAAAGACATCTATATATGAATTTATCCGGGACGGAGGTTTGGCCACTGCAGATATAAAAGAAGTAGAAAGCCTGGATGAAGCAGTTCTTGCCATATTATCCGGTGATACCATTTTAATTATTGATGGTTATGCAAAAGTTATAGTGATATCTACGAAAGGCTGGCCTAACCGCGGCATTCAGGAATTGGATTCGGAAGTTGTTATCAGAGGTTCTAAAGAAGGCTTTACAGAAGCCCTCCGGATGAATACTGTTTTGATTAGAAGAAGAATCCGGGATACAAAACTAAAAGTGAAACAATTACAAATAGGAACCAGAAGCAGGACGGACATTGCCATTATGTATCTGGATGATATCGTAAGAAAAGATATTCTTGAGGATTTGGAAAAGCGCTTAGACAGTTTTAAGATTGACAGCATATTAGATAGTTCTTATATTGAGGAACTTATACAACAGGACTGGATGTCTCCTTTTCCGCAAATACAGGCGACACAAAGGCCTGACAAAGCAGCTTCTGCAATTCTTGAAGGAAGAATTGCCATCGTTGTTGACAATTCTCCTTTTGTGCTTTTAATTCCGTCAACGATTAATAATTTCTTTCAATCCTCTGAAGATTATTATGACAGATGGACAATTATGAGTTTTACAAGACTGATCCGTTTTATTGCAGCTTTTTTTTCTGTTGGGATACCTGGCTTTTATATCGCTTTAACGGATTATCATCCTTCTATGATTCCGACTCCTCTTACCATGGCTATTGCTGCATCAAGAGAACAAGTGCCTTTTCCAACGGTGGTTGAAGTGGTTTTAATGGAATTAGCCTTTGAATTACTAAGAGAAGCGGGAACCCGGCTGCCGGGACCCATAGGAAGCACGATTGGAATTGTTGGCGGTATTATTATCGGACAAGCTGCAGTTGAAGCAAAAATTGTAAGCCCGGTTGTTGTTATTATCGTAGCAGTTACTGCCATTTCCAGCTTTGCAATTCCTGATAATTCCCTGACAGTAGGCTTTAGAATTGTAAAGTACTTGATCATTGCTACTTCTGCTATTTTAGGTTTATATGGCTTTTTGCTGGGAATTCTGATTGTTCTTATTCATCTTGTATCCTTAAAAAGCTTTAATATTCCTTACTTATATCCTTATGTTTCAGCAGGAATAACAGGATATAATGATTTAAAAGATTCGATTTTCAGACTTCCTTTATTTATGATGTATAAAAGACCTGTTTATTCCAGACATGAGCAAAGAATCCGGTTCAGAATGAAAAAGAAAAATGAGTAGGAGGATATTATGTTTTCAAAAAATGAAAAGATCTGTATCAGACAACTCGAAAGCCTGCTCATTCTGGATTTATACAGCAGAGGTGTATTGTTTTTACCAAGACTTGCTGTAGAAGCTGCCAATCAGGACGGTTGGATTTGCCTTATAGGAGCAACTATTTTAGCAGCATTTTATGGTTTTATTATTACAAGGCTGGTAAGGCGTTTTCCTAATGATACTTTTGTAGAATTTTCTGCAAAAATATTGTCCAAGCCTGTAGGAATGGTTTTAAGCCTCCTCTTTTTTGTTAAATTAATAATATTTGCTGCTTTTGAATTAAGAATATTTGGAGAAGTGGTTAAACAAATCCTATTGCCTCAGACGCCTATAGAAGTTATTATTGCTTCTATGCTTCTTATAGCTTCTTACTTGGTTAGAAAAGGCTTTGAGGCAAGGGCAAGATTAGGGGAAATTCTTTTTTTTATTGTTTTTATACCGCTTATTTCTGTGTTAATTTTTGTTCTTCCAGATGCTGATTTTGGTAATTTACAACCCTTTTTAACGACTTCTTTTACTCATTTTTTAAAGAGTAGTTATGATTTGAGCCTTACTTATATTGCCATAGAATTACTTTTATTAGTAGGACCTTTTATAAATGATTATAGAAAATTAGAAAAGGCTTCTGTTATTTCCATTTTTTTTGTAGGTATTTTAAATGTGATTTCAGCAATTATAGTTTTGGCTGTCTTTGGAGTAGTGCAAACCAAGAGGCAATTATTGCCTTTTATGGTTTTAATGGGAATAGTAGAAATTCCGGGAGCCTTTATTGAAAGGCAAGAAATTTTAATGATAATTTTTTGGATTTTATCTGATTTTTCTTTTATAAATGCTAGTCTTTATTTTTCGAGCCTTATTATAAAAAGAGTGTCAAAAATAGAGGATCAGGGCTTTTTAGTACTTCCCCTGGTACCTATTGTATATTTAATTTCTCTATTTCCGGATAATATCGTACAGACAACCGACTGGATTTTGGTGTTAAGAAGTTTTAGAATTCTATTTATGTTTTTTATTCCTCTTGTTCTTTTATTGGTTGCGAGATTAAGGAAGTTGGGTGAGACTGTTGAAAAATAAGCTGTTGATTATATTTTTAGTGATTTCTCTATTCCTGACAGGTTGCTGGGATAATATAAACATTAATAGAAGAGCCTTTGTGATTAGTATGGGTATTGATAAATTTGTTTTTGATGAAGAAAAAGACGATCCCAAATTAAACAATGATTTGTCACGGTACAGAATTGCTTTTTCCATTCCTAATCTTCCTAAATTCGTAGGACAGCAAGGAGTCAGTGATGAGCCTAAATATACAAGGGTCAGTGTGGGAACAACGATTACTAATGCTTATAAATCCCTTGAAAGCCGTATTAATAAATCGATTTATTTTGGTCATACGAAGTCCCTATTATTTGGAGAAGAACTTCTAAAAGATAAAGTGCTTTTAAAACAAACCATGGACGTCCTTCAAAGAAATTCTGATTTTGGGAAAAGTATTCCTGTTGTTGCTGTAGAAGGCTCTGTGGTAGATGCCTTAGAAGTTTTGCCAGATACCCAGCCTATGGTAGGAATATATATTATGGAGTTATTTGAAAATAATAAAGAACGGAGAAGTTTTATTGAAGAAAAAGAATTAGGAAATCTTCTGCAAGATTTTGAAGAAAATAAAACTGGGCTGATTCCCAGGCTGATTGTAGGGGAAAAAGACTTAAAACTTGAAGGAGCTGCCATTATTAAAGATTATGAATTGCAGGGCTGGCTGGATGAAAAATATTTAAAAGGTATTTTATGGCTTTTAAAAAAATCATACCGCTTAGAAATAAGTGTTCCTTATCATGATTATTATATTGCCTATGATGTATCAGACTCAGAAACTAAAATTGAATTTTCAGGAGATAGTCAGGACTTATCCTGTAAAATTTCGATTGAGACTGAAGGCAGTATTGATGAATATATTTTGGATGAAGAAATGTTTCAAGCAGAAGAAATAAGAAATCTGGAAAAGGCAGTTGAAAAAGAAATTGAAAAAGAAGTTCTTGATTCAATTGAAATTCTCCAAAAAAAATATAAAACAGATGTCATAGAAATAGGTAAAAGATTAGAAAGACAAAAGCCGGAGATTTGGAAAGAAATAAAAGACAACTGGGATGAAGTTTTTGAAAATATGGACTTTACAGTTGATGTAAAAGTTTATGCTCGTCGGGTTGGACAAATAAAATAAGCTCCTTTGTATACCAATAATAGAAATGGGAATAATAATAACAAAATACAAAGGGGGAAATAAAATGAAAAAGATAAATGTTATTCATTGGTTTAGTAAAGAAAAAACAATTCTTTTATTGTCATTAATATGCGGTTTTCTTATAACAGCTTTTATTCTTCATGCATCTAAGGAATATTCAGAAACTATACAAAGTGGTTTAGCCGCTAATGTAATCCGTTTTCATGTTATTGCTAATAGTGACTCAAAAGAAGATCAGGAAATAAAGGAAAAAGTAAGGGATGCTATTTTAAATGAAATGGCTCCAGTTCTTTCAGATTCTGATTCAATTGAAGAAACCAGAAATCTAATTCTTGATAATAGAGATAAAATAAAAAAGATAGCAGAAGAAGTTATTCATAAGAATGGAAAATCTTATCCGGTTGAAGTGACTCTAGGTCCTGCTGTATTTCCTACTAAACAGTATGGGGATATTGTACTGCCCACAGGGGAATATGAGGCACTTAGAGTATCTATCGGCAAGGCCCAGGGGAAAAACTGGTGGTGTGTAATGTTTCCTCCTCTTTGCTTTGTTGATGTAACCCATGGTGTTGTGCCTGAGGAGTCAAAAACAGATTTAAGAAAAGTTCTTACGGATGAAGAATATAAAATCATTACACAAGTCACAAACGAGGAAGAGATTCCAGTTAAGATAAAATTTAAAATCGTAAAATGGTGGCAAGAGAGGAAGTTAAGTAAAGGACACCATTTTGCCCAAAAAAGATTTTAAAAAATTTGGAAATCGTATATATGTATGGAAAGAGTCCGCTATTAAGGCGGATTTTTTCATGAATAAGTTTAAATATAATAAAGACAATTTATTTATTTTGACCTGTCTTTTTAAAATTTTTTATTTAAAGTTTTTCTATATTTTTGTTCTTTTGTTAATTGAATCGGATAAAAATTTATCTCTTTACAAATACTACTATCAACACAAGTTTGTGATGGGAGGATTTCAATGAAGATAAGTAAAGTTGCCACAGGTCTGCTGATTTTTTTAATGATCGTTAGTACAAGCCTGGCTGTTTTTACTTCTTATATAACTCCTGAGTCTGTGGAAGCAGCTACTTATACCTGGGGCTCTGAAGGGGCTACTGTCAGGGAAATACAAACAAAGTTAAAACAATGGGGATACTACAATGGCAATATAGATGGCAAATATGGTTATAATACCTGGATGGCCGTAAGAAAGTTTCAAGCCAAAAACGGATTAAAGGTGGATGGAATAGCCGGCCCTGAAACTTTAAGAAAAATAGGTATTAATGTTCCATCAGGAGGCGGGGGCAGTTCGGGAAAAGTATATTCCTGGGGAGCCAGAGGAGAAACCGTAAGAGAAATTCAAAGAAGATTAAAAAACTGGGGCTATTATAATGGCAGCGTGGATGGGATTTATGGCTATGGAACCTGGTCGGCTGTAAAAAAATTTCAGCAAAAAAACGGTCTTAAGGCAGACGGGGTAACAGGTGCTGCAACCCTTCAAGCTCTGGGTATTCCAACGGGTCAAAGTCAGACTTCATGGGAAAGAAACCTCTATCTTCTGGCAGCAGCTATTCATGGGGAAGCCAGAGGAGAACCTTATGAAGGGAAAGTCGCAGTAGGAGCAGTTATTATGAACCGGGTAAGGCATAGTTCCTTCCCCAATACCATAGCAGGAGTTATTTATCAGCCGGGAGCTTTTGATGCTGTGGCAGACGGACAAATAAATCTGACTCCGGATGACAGTGCTTTTAAAGCGGCCAGAGATGCTTTAAATGGCTGGGATCCAACAGGAGGCGCCATTTATTATTGGAATCCTGCAACGGCGACAAGCAGCTGGGTTTGGTCAAGACCTATTATTAAACAAATTGGAAAACATGTCTTTGCAAAATAAAACTTTCTATATAAAAAATTAGACAGTTTTTATGTGCTTTAAAGAACAGGAGGGAAAAGATGAAGGCTAAAAAAATTATACTACTTATGGTTAACTTAATCATGTTTTTAAATTTAGCCTATTCTTTTTGGATTTATAAAGTAACACCAAAGGCTGTAGACACCATCACTTATACATGGGGTTCAGAAGGAGACGTGGTAAGGCAAATCCAGCAAAAGTTAAAACAGTGGGGTTATTACGAAGGTAATGTAGATGGTAAATATGGTTATAAAACCTGGGAAGCGGTAAAGGCTTTTCAAAGCAAGAATGGACTAAAAGCAGATGGAATAGCAGGAAAGCAGACTTTAGAGAAAATGGGAATTCAAGTGAAGGATAGTTCCAGAAAACAAGGAGGGGATAACGTAGCAAGTAATAAAGATCTTATGCTTATGGCAGCAGCTATTCACGGGGAAGGAAGAGGAGAACCTTACGAAGGTCAGGTGGCGATAGGAGCCGTGATATTAAACCGGGTAAGGCATAGTTCTTTCCCCAATACCATAGCAGGGGTCATTTATCAGCCCGGGGCTTTTGATGCCGTGGCAGACGGACAAATTAACTTGGAACCAGGAGACAGTGCAATCAAAGCAGCCAGGGATGCTTTAAATGGCTGGGATCCAACAGGAGGTGCCATTTATTACTGGAATCCTGCAACGGCTAAGAGTAAATGGATTTGGTCTGTGCCCATTACAAAGCGGATTGGCAAACATGTATTTGGCAAAAAATAATGCTTAAGGGGTGAATACTATGGAAGAAAAAGATAATAGATTATCCCAGTGGAAACGCTTATCGGGCGGCAGTTTTTTAATTGCTTTGGGGTTGTTGTTAGGCTTTGGTATTTATCAGTATAAGCAAAAGCTTAATTACAGGCAGTACTTACAAAACCGTTTTCAGGAATCCTTTTATGAGGCAACGACTTATGTGGACAATATGGAAAATCTTTTTACAAAAGTAAGATTAACAAAAAGTCCGGATCAGAGTGCCCCTCTGTTTGCCCAAATTTGGCGAGAAGCTTCTTCAGCTCAGGATAATTTGGCGGAATTACCTTATGACCATAATACAATTTCAAAAGCTTTAAAATTTTTATCCCAGGCCAGTGATTTTTCCTTTTCTATGACCAATAAAGCCATTGAAGGTTTTGAACTGGATGAGGAAGACTGGAAAAAGGTAGACCAGTTAAAAAAATATGCTAAAATCCTTTCTGATGAGTTAAATAAAATTAAACAAGAGGTTAATGATGGCAAGCGTATTGACTGGGAAGAAATAGAAAGTGAAGGAGAAAAAAGGTTAGCCAAAGGAAATACAAAAGCAATTACAGGTTCCTTTTCAGAAATCAGCAAGCAGTTTGAAGATATTCCTACTTTAATTTATGACGGACCTTTTTCAGATCATATTGAAAGAATGGAACCCAGAATGACCAGAAATAAAAAGAAAATTTCTAAAGAAGAAGGGAAAAAGGTTGTAGAAGAATTTATTGGGAAAGATAAAGTTAAAAGTATTAAGCAAACAGGAGAAACGGATACAAAAGTGGAACATACGATTCCTGTATATAGCTATCAGGTTGTTTTAAGAGATCAGGATGAGCCGACGATTTCAATCGATGTGACACAACACGGCGGACTGGTATTATGGATGCTTAATTATACTGAAAAAGAGTCCACGGAAGAAAAGCTCAGCTTAGAAGAAGCCAGAAAGAAAGCAGAAAAATTTTTAGAAGAAAGAAATTATCCCAATATGAAAGCAAGTTATTATGAAAAGGTAGATGGGACCGTAGTTATTAATTTTGCCCCTTATGAAAATAAGGTGATTATGTATCCTGATTTAATAAAGGTTAAGGTGGCTATGGATGATGGAGAAATCATTGGCTTTGAGTCCCTGGGTTATATTATGATGCATCATGACAGGAAACTGCCGGAAATTAAAATTACAGAAGAAGAAGCAAGGGATAAAATTACGAAAGATTTTAAAGTCCAGCAAGTTAATATGGCAGTTATTCCTTTAGAATCTAAAAGAGAGGTTTTATGCTATGAATTTAAGGGCGAATTTGATAATCAACTCTTTTTAATTTATATTAATGCCGAAAGCGGAAAACAAGAAAAAATCCTTCAAATCTTGCAGAGTAAAAATGCAGTATTGACTAAATAAGGATGCTTATGGCATCCTTATTTATATCAGGAAAAACATTATCTTTTGATATTATCTTGATAAAGCATAGTTTCAATAAGGTTTGCAAACAAAATAGAGACAAGCTTTATGATAAAAATATAATTATATCCTTGCAACCATTCGTTATGATTGCAAGAGAAAGATTTAGTTCAGAAGGAAGGTTGAGGGAGGTATCCGGGGAAGGGGCACTTTATGGCATTTGAAAACGGATTATTTAGCTTTTTGCTTATAATGATTATATCATTTATTTTAACAGTCATAGGCATTATACTTCTTGTAATATTTAAGAATAAAACTAATGGCTTAAGGTTTATTGACTTTTTATTAATCTCAATAGCGATGATAATGATATTATTTTCAAAAAAGCTTTGTCTTGATACAGTCAGGGTAAAAGAAACAGTGGATGTTGCACCAATGACAGAACTCAAATTTTCTTCAATATTAAAAGTGTTAAAGAGATTATGGAAAGCATCGAATCATTTGACGAATTGGAAGTGAATACGATTGATGGCGTAAATATTGCAATGCCAGTAAGAACAACTGATGGAATTGTTGAAATGTTAACTGGGGTTGACCCAAAAGGAGCTTATTTAATGGTTAATATATATGTATATGGTAGTGTGAAAGGTGCCAATGAATCATATGAACACAACTACAAAAATCTTGGAAAAGATTATGGAATTATGACTAGTGGTGGAAGCAATAGTGACAGGTATTTTGTTACATATAAAAATCAGTTGCGTTTAAGTGGAGACGCTCTGTATTTGCTAACAGACCAATATGTTACATATGTTTATTTTCAGAAGCGAAACATGATTATCAAATTAATGGAAACAAAAAGGGACGATACGGACAGCAAAATAAATGACTATATAAAATTGCTCTCAGATAAGTTATCAGAATTGGAATAGATTGAGCATGCATTTTTTATGAAAATTATTTGTCTGAAACAATTTAAGGGGCTGGAATTTGCCAGCCCATTTTTAATGGTTTCTCTTGTATTTATAAAATGACTTGAATTCATACATATAAAACATTAAAATGGTATGGAAATAAAAACAAATATTTGTTGAATATGATGAGCCTAAATCATAGAATAGTAATATCGATAATTTGGAAAGAGGGATTTAATCATGAATAGTAAAAAAACAGTTGTTGTGTTATTTGGGGGACAATCTTCAGAACATGATGTTTCACGGATATCTGCTTCCACAATTATAAAGAATATGGATCCTAATAAATATTTTGTTTTAACTGTGGGGATTACTAAAGAAGGAAAATGGATGTTATATAATGGTCCGGTTAATCATATTGAAACAGGAGAATGGGAAAAGTTTGCTACACCTGCTTTTATTAGTCCTGATGCCACACAAAAAGCTTTAATTAAATTTGCGGGAGACAGGTATAAAACGATACCTATAGATGTGGTTTTTCCTGTACTTCATGGTTTGTATGGTGAAGATGGAACGGTTCAGGGACTTTTAGAAATGGCCCAAATTCCTTATGTGGGCTGTGGTGTCCTGGCCTCCAGTGTTTCTATGGATAAGGTATATACCAAGATGATTGTTGAAAAAGAAAATATCGCTCAGGCTAAATATCTTGTAATTTATAAAGAAGATTTGAATGACATAGAGCCTATTGTATCAAAGGTTAATGAAAAGATAGGTTATCCTTGTTTTATTAAGCCATCTAATGCAGGTTCTTCCATAGGAATTACAAAGGCGCATAATCAGGAAGAACTGATTAATGGTCTTCATATAGCGGCAAAGCATGACAGAAAGATTTTAGTAGAAGAAGCTATTGTAGGCCGGGAAGTCGAATGTGCGGTTTTAGGCAATCTGGAAGTTAAGGCTTCGTCTGTGGGAGAAATTATTGCAGCTGCTGAATTTTATGATTATGATGCAAAATATAATAATAGTGAATCAAAAACCATCATTAATCCGGATATTCCTACAGAAATCGCAGAAGAAATAAGAGAAAAATCGGTTAGAATTTTTAAAGCAGTTGACGGTTCTGGTCTTTCAAGAGTGGACTTTTTTATTGAAAAAGATACGAACAGGGTTATTTTTAATGAAATTAATACGATGCCAGGCTTTACTTCAATCAGCATGTATCCAATGCTTTGGGAAAATGCTGGCATACCAATAGGCAAGCTAATTGATACTTTAATTGAATTAGCTATAGAAAGAGTGCAAAACAAATGAGAAGAGGTGTATAGATGGATTCCCGTCCGATAGGGGTATTTGATTCCGGGGTCGGAGGACTTACAGTGGTTCAGGAAATTATGAATCAACTGCCCAATGAAGAAATCATTTATTTTGGAGATACCGCCAGGGTTCCTTATGGAAGCAAGTCCAAAGAAACTGTTACAAAATATTCAAAGCAGATCATTCGATTTTTACTGACCAAAAATATTAAGGCAATTATTATTGCTTGCAATACAGCAAGTTCCAATAGTTTAGAGGAAGTCAGGAAAACTTTTGATATTCCTATTATAGGTGTTGTAAAGCCAGGGGCAGTAATGGCTTATAAAACAACAAAAAATAAGCGGATTGGAATTATTGGAACGGAAGCGACCATCCGTTCAGAAAGTTATAGTAAAGAAATAAAAAAGCATGATAAAGAAATAGAGACCTTTTCTGTTCCATGCCCTCTTTTTGTGCCTTTGGCTGAAGAGGGCTGGACGGATAATGAAATTAGTTATTTAGTGGCAAAAAAATATTTAGAGCCTTTTGCGGATTTAGAAATTGACACTTTAGTTCTTGGCTGTACCCATTATCCCTTGTTAAAGGATGTTATACAAAATGTGGTAGGCAATAAGGTACAGTTAATTAATCCAGCTCTTGAAACGGCAAAAGATTTAAAAGAATTATTAAGTGCAGGCAATGCTTTACGAGAAGATAAAACTGCTCCTAATCATTCTTTTTATGTGAGTGACAATACCAGTAAATTTGAACAAATAGCAGCCATTGCTCTAAAAAAATCTATTCCTCCGGTAGAAATTATAGATATAGAGCAATATTAAAAAATAATCTTAGCTTTCTTTCCTTGTAAATTGCCTTTTTTATCGGTATAATGACACTAGGATTTAACAAGGAGTGAATATATGGAGAATAACCAGACAAGACAGAAAGTCATCTTATCGATTACGGGAATTCAAAAGTATGATGACTTTGACAATTCAATTGAAGTTGTTGCGCCGGGGAAATATTATGTAAAAGACAATAAACAATATCTTGCCTATAAAGAAAGAAATGAAGGTGCTTCTCAAGATATTTTAACGACGGTTAAAATAGAGCATGACAAGATATCCGTAATGAGATTTGGTGGAATTAACACCAATATGACTTTTGAATTGAATAAAAAGCATACTACTTTTTATGATACAGAACACGGGGCTTTAACGGTTTCGGTAACCGCAAAGAAAATCCGTGTGGAGTTAGATGAAGAAGAAGCCAAAGGAGAAATAGAGGTTGTTTATGAATTTGAAATAGATCACATGCTTATAGGAATCAATATTCTTTACATAAAAATGCATCCAACCAGTGAAAATGAAAACAATGCTTCCTGTGAGGACCTCAGTTTGGATGATGCTTTTTTAAATGATTATCTTCAGGAAAAGTAAATATAAATACATCATATAGGAGCTGAGACAATGAAAATTAGAAAAGCAATTATACCTGCAGCAGGTCTCGGAACAAGATTTTTGCCTGCGACCAAAGCACAACCCAAAGAAATGCTTCCCATTGTAGATAAGCCAACAATTCAATTTATTGTAGAAGAGGCTGTAGAATCCGGAATTGAAGATATTATTATCGTAACAGGTAGAAGTAAAAGATCGATTGAAGACCATTTTGATAAATCCATAGAACTGGAATTAGAATTGCAAAAAAAAGGTAAAGAAGATCTACTGGAATTAACCAGAAGCGTTTCAGATTTAGCGAATATTCACTATATCCGCCAAAAAGAGCCCAAAGGCTTAGGACATGCTATTTTAACCGCAAGAAATTTTATAGGGAATGAACCTTTTGCTGTTTTATTAGGAGATGACATTATTGTTTCTGAAAAACCTTGTTTAAAGCAGATGATAGAAGTATTTAATGAATATAATACTTCTATTTTAGGTGTACAGCAAGTTCCTTATGAAGATGTAATAAAATATGGTATTATAAAGGGTAAAAATATTCGGGACAGAATTTATGAAGTAAGTGACATGGTAGAAAAGCCGAAAAGGGAAGAAGCACCTTCCAATGTTGCTATTCTTGGCAGATATATTATTACACCTACGATTTTTGATTTTCTTGAAAAGCAAGAAG
>JAAYML010000130.1 GCA_012521395.1 Candidatus Epulonipiscium sp.
ATAATTAATAGAATTTTGATATTTGGACAAAATATAATAGGTAAATTAACAATAAGCATAATTCGACAATTTATTTATTTTTAATAAAAAATTTGTTGATTAATAAAATTTCCTGTGCTATAATCAACTTAACATATTAACATATAAACATATTAATAGATTAACATAATAATTTACAAACAAAATTAATTTTATTAAAAAAGAGGGCTCTTTAAAAAGAAAGGAGATAATATGGAAATATTAAATTATAAGCAAAAGTACGAAAAAGAAGTGGTTGATTTATGGAACAAAACTTTGACAGCAGATCCTATTACCATTCATAAGTTTAGAAAACAAATCCTTTTTGATGAAAATTTTGATCCTGAACTTTGTTATCTGGCAGCAGAAGACGACCGTGTGGTAGGTTTCCTGCTTTCAACAAAAAGAAAGTTTCCTTATCTTGAAAGAGGTTTGGAACCTACAAGAGGCTGGATTAATGTGATGTTTGTTGATCAGGATTACAGGCGAAAAGGAATTGGAACAGCTCTGGTGGAACATGCAGAAAAGAAATTGAAATCCCTGGGAGTAGAGACAGTGACCCTGGCAGCATACAGTCCGAATTATTTCTTCCCTGGGATAGATAAGGATAACTATAGTGATGCAGTAAAATTCTTTGAAAAAATGGGTTATCAGCCAGGCAAAGAAAGTTATTCAATGTGCAAGGATTTACATGGATATCAATTGAGTCAGGACACATTAGAGAAACTCAAAAAAGCACAAGAAGCAGGTTTTTCCTTCATAAACTTTGAATACAAGTACGCCCTAGAATTACTGGAATTTTTAAAAGATGAATTTGGTGGTGGCTGGAAGCGGAATGCACTGATTTCTATGCAAAACAATTTAGCCGAAGATTGCATTTTGCTGGTATTAGACTCCCAGGAAAAAATTGTAGGCTTTTGCATGAGAATGATTGATGGTAACCCCATGCGTTTTGGTCCGATTGGTGTCAAGAAAGAAGCCAGAAACTATGGCATAGGCGGTATTTTATTTGATCTGATGCAATTTGAAATGGCTAAGCGCGGTATATTCCACTTATTCTTCTTATCAACCGATGAACCTGGCAGAAGATTTTATGAAAGACACGGTGTTAAGGTCTATAGAACCTTTGTTGATTATCAAAAGACAATATGACGATATAGTAAAGGAGGAGACTAATAAATGAGTGAAATCAAACGCGTAGTCAGTGTTGGAGCACATTCTCTGGATGCGGAGATTTTAGGCGGACCCGTTATGCTAAAATATGCAAAACAAGGCGCTCACTGTACTTATGTTCATGTGACCCAGGGCCGTCTGGAAGATCCAAATGCAACGGAAGAAGAAAAGCAAGCCTATTTAAAAGAATTATTAAACCAAAACAAGCGGGCTGCTGAAAAGTTAAACGGTGATTGTCTTTGGTTAGGCTATGTTTCCAGTAATATGCCTTCTCTAGAAGAATTTGCTTCCAGAATGGAGCAATATTTCATAGATGAAAAAGTCGATCTAGTTATTACGCATTGGCGCGGTTCCATGCATCCCCGACATATTAATACGTCCGATGCAGTGACTACTGCAGTAAAATGTTTGAGGGAAAAGGGAAATCCTATTCGTTTAGTATACGGAGAAAATTTCGAGGATTTGGTTGGTTTTATTCCACAAGCTTATTTTAAATTGGAGCCGGAAGAAGTGGAACAATGGTTTTCAGCCCTACGCGAATACTCCGTATTTTGCGGAAAAGTGAATGACTTTCCATATAATGATTACTATACAACTATAGGGAAAGTTCGACAAATTGAATCGAATAATACGGGCTTTACAGTAGCATATATGTACGCTAGTTTAATCGAAAATAAGTTATGGTGATAGACATGAGTGATATAAGAATTGATCATTTAAAAACCGAAAGCCGTAATCCGAGAACTTTGAATTTAGATACGATGTCTACGATGGAATTACTTCGTATCATGAATGAAGAAGATCAGAAGGTGATTGATGCGGTAAAAGAAGCTTTACCACAAATCGAACAGTGCGTGCAATTGGTCATTAAGGCGCTCAATAATAACGGCAGACTTATTTATATTGGTGCAGGAACAAGTGGCAGATTAGGAATATTGGATGCTGTTGAATGTGCCCCTACCTTCTCGACAACGGATGAAGTGATTGGTATCATCGCAGGTGGAGAAAAAGCCTTTATTAAGGCAGTTGAAGGTGCAGAAGATTCAGAGGAACTGGCTGAAAAAGATCTGGATGCTGTTAGTGTAGGAGAAAAGGATGTTGTTGTTGGTATTGCAGCTTCTGGAAGAACCCCTTATGTCATTGGTGCATTAAAACATGCCAAAAAACATGGTGCAAAAGCTGTTGGTATAGCATGCAACAAAAATTCTGAACTGGCAAAATACGCAGATGTGACGATTGAAGTTGATGCCGGACCAGAGATATTAACCGGTTCTACCCGTTTAAAGGCTGGTACTTGTCAAAAACTTATCTTAAATATGATTTCAACAGCATCTATGGTAGGAATCGGGAAGGTATATGGAAATCTAATGGTAGACATGAAACCGACGAATCTTAAACTTAAAGAGCGTGCCAAACGCATTGTTATGGAGAGTACAGGTTGTGACAAGAAAACGGCTGAAAAGATACTGGAAGAAACAGATTATTCTATGAAAGAAGCGATTGTCATGATTCTAACTGGAGTTTCCAGAGAGGAGGCAGAAAGAAGAATCATAGAAAATAAAGGTTTTGTGAGAAAATGCATTGAACAGTAATCAAACAGAGAATAAAAGGGTTCAGAAGAAAAGGAGTGGTTAGATGGGAAAAACTTATATAAGGGTCGATGACCGGTTAATTCATGGGCAGACGATTGTTGCCTGGTGTCCGGCCCTATCTATTAAGGAAATCATCGCAATAGATGACGAAAGTGCAAAAAATCCAATGTTAAAATCCATTTTAACGATGGGGGTTCCTCAAAATTATAAGACCCATATCGTTACGACAGAAGAAGCAAAAAAATTACTTAAAGAGGAAAGTCCGATAAACCGGTTAGTTATCGTAAGATTTCCGGAAAAACTTGAAGAATTAAAAGAAGAAATGGAACAAGTGGAGATGCTTATTTTAGGAAATATCGCAAAACGTCCGGATACAGTTCATAAAGTCAGTGGCGCAACCGGTATTTTCTACTTAAGTGACCGAGATGTTTCAATCATCGATGAAATTGCTTCAAAAGGTATTGAAGTATGCTTTCAGCAAGTACCTACAACATCAAAAACCACTTGGGAAGCATTCAAGAAATCTATTAATTAGAAAAGGGGAGCATGTATGCAAATTTATCAAATCATTCTTATCGCCTTATTTATCTATTTAGGGTCAATTGGTTCAATTGTTGGTAATACAATTGGCTGGTATACCTTGGGAAGACCTTTAGTTGCATCATTTGTTGTAGGGTTAATCATGGGAGATGTGCAGACCGCTATATTGGTTGGAATTTCCCTGCAAATCATGTACATGGGTAATGTAACCCCTGGAGGTGCGGTAGCCTGGGATTTATCTTATGCGACCTATATTGGGACAGCGGCTGCCCTCGTATTTGGAAAAGGCTTAGACACGGCACAAGTGATCGGCTTAGCAGTTGTATTTGCTGGTATTGGTGGTTTAGTAGGACAAATTATGTGGAATCTTTCCTATGCGCTTAATCTTCCATTAAACCGTGTTGCTCAAAGATATGCAGAAGCTGGAGAAACCAAAAAGATGTTTATTCCAAATGTGGTTTTAGGACAATTGATTGGTTTTGCATGCCGTTTTATTCCTGCCGTAATTGTCCTTACATCCATGACAGCAGCTTCAGCTCAGGGGGACTTTGCTTCATTGATTCCTGGCTGGCTTACAACCGTATTAGGTGTTTTCGGCGGAATGATGGCTGCTTTAGGAATGGGAATCATCCTTTCCTTCTTATTCAAGAAAAAATACCATGTGGTGATATTCCTTGCCGGCTTTATATTAGTAACTTATTTCAATCTTAGTACCATGGCAGTGGCTGTTTTAGCCATTATTATAGCTGTACTGTATTATGTTGCTGTTACAAATTTAGAGGCTAAGAGAGGGGAAGTGCAATAATGAAGAAGATTAGTGAAAAAACCCTAAAAAGATCTTTTCTGAATTGGTTTTTCTGGAATGGATGTTCACAACAGGCTGAAAGTATGCTGGGCGTTGCCTTTGGGCAATCTATGGCGCCTGTTATTGATGAATTATACGATAAAAAAGAAGAAAAAGCAGAAGCTTTAAAAAGACACATTACATTATTTAATACAGAATCTCAGGTAGGATCCATTTGTAATGGTATTGTTTGCGGTCTGGAAGAAGCCAATGCCAATGGAAATTGTACTCCAGAATTAATCAGCAGTGTAAAAGTAGCCTTAATTGGTCCAACTTCAGCAATTGGTGACTCTTTATGGGTTGCAACCATTATACCTATTCTTTTAACCATTTGCTTGTCTATTTCACAAGCATCATTAGCTACTGGCTGGTTAGGTCCTGTATTATATATGCTGGTTTACCCGATTGGAACATTTATATTAAGCTGGTATTTGTTTAAATTAGGTTACAGATCTGGTCTTGAAGGTATGCAGACCTTTATGTCATCAGGAAGGCTTAATTCTTTAACAGATACGATGACCGTACTGGGTTTAATCGTTGTTGGTGCATTAACGGCATCTTTCGTTAGTCTTCCTTTACCAATTCAAATCGTAAGAGACGTATTTGATGCAACAACAGGTCAGATCCTGGAAAATCAAGTGATTTTTGATGCAGATAAAGTAGTAAATTCAATCTTCCCCAATATTTTGCCATTGCTATTAACCTTAGCCGTTTACTACTTATATTCAAAGAAAAAATGGTCACCGCTAAAATTAATGGGCTTAATTTTTGTTCTTGCATGTTTGCTTACTTTATTAGGATACGCTACGGGGGTTTATGCGTAATTAAAAAAATATCATTGTCAAATAAAGTTAGTTTATAGAATTTGGTTCTGTTTTCAAAGACATCAGATGTGTATCATCTGTTAAAATAAGATAGGGGCTTTGAAAGTATCAAAGCCCCTGCCCTCCCCATAAAAGCAAATAAAAATGAAAAGACAGAAAAAAGTAAAAATGGGGCATTATAAAATGCGTTGCAGAAAGGTATGGTTGTAAATATGAAAAGAGTTGTAGTAATGGGGCATGGCGGATATGCCGAAGGTGTAAGAAAAAATCTTGAAATGATTGTCGGAGTTCCTGAGTTTATGCATTTTCTTGATTTAACTAAAGAAGATGATTTAGATCGTTTTAAAGCCAGAGTTGAAGATTTAGTAAAACAATTTGACGACGATGATGAAGTATTATTTGTATGTGATTTATTGGGTGCTTCTCCTTTTAGAGTGGCAGCAGAGCTTTGCATAAGTAAAGCAGGGAAATATTATACCCTGGCAGGTTTAAACGCCATGGCAATTATGGAATTAAGTATGATAGAGGACAGTGAGTTATCAATAGAAGAACTGGCAAATCACGCTGTTGAAACGACTAAGACAGCTGTTGCAAAGTTTCCTGAATAGAAAGATGGCATGCTTACAGTTCAACAATGGTATGTTATAATATTTGTCAGGTATGCGATTAACATATTAGGGGGTTAATATTTATGGATTATAAAGTACCAAAATATGTACAAATAAAAACAGATATTATAAATGCCATTAAATCGGGGAAGCTAAAGCCAGGAGATAAGGTTGATAGCGAATCTGTTCTTAAGAAAAAATATAATGTATCTTCTATTACTGTTAGGAAGGCATTTAATGATTTAATCAATGAGAATTATTTAGTTGGTGTCCAAGGTGTAGGTACCTTTGTTGCAAAAGAACCAATCAATCGCAGATTAACTTCAATCAGTTTTAGTGATGAATTATTACAACAAGGCTATAAAATTGACATGCAAGTGGACAAAATAGAAGAAGTTACAGATGAAAGAATTGCAGAAAAGCTTGGCTTAGCCCCTGATCAAACCCTCATTTGTGTAAAAAGAGTCCGATTGGTTAATAATGAACCAGTTGCTTATCAATGTTCATTCATGGATAGTCAGATGCTTAGTCTTGAGCAAGCACAAAAAATTCATGAACATAAATCTTTTTATAAAACTCTGGCAGAATATAATATTATTCCTGTAGGAGCGACTGAAAATTATTCGATTAAAACAGTCAATGACAGTCATATAGCAAAACTCATGAAAATAAAAAAGGGAACGGATACATTCTTTGTAAAAAGAACTACTTTTGATGAAACAGGAAAAGTCATTGAATATGCTGAAACATATTTTAATAAAAACTGGTACTCAGTAACCGTAGAAGTCAAGTTTGGTTAGTTGACAGCAGTCCTTGATTTTTTGGATAAGGAGGAAAAGTAAATGGTAAAGCAAGATATTGTTGTTGTGAATAAATCCGGGCTCCATGCAAGACCGGCAAGTAACTTAGTAAAAGCAGCATCAAAATTCAAATCGGACATTACGATTCTTTTTCAGGAAAAAGTAATTAATGTCAAATCGCTCTTAAACGTTTTAAGTGCAGGTATCGTTTGTGGTACAGAAATTACTTTAGTATGTGATGGGGAAGATGAACAAGAAGCATTAAAAACTTTAACGGAAATGATTGAATCCGGATTAGGAGAATAGTGAAACAGAGGAAGATAAGTGCTAGTGGAGGTAAAGATGAAAAAAGGTATTACAGCTTCAAAAGGATATGCAATTGGGAAGGTTATGGTAAAGTCTCAGCAGGAAATCAAAATTACAGATGAAAGCATTTCAGATATCGAGACTGAAAAAGAAAAATTCTTATTGGCAGTCGAAGAAAGTAAAGCGCAACTGGAAAAATTGAAAGAACAAGCAGCACAATCCATGGGAGAAGAACAAGCAGAGATTTTTGAAACGCATATTATGATGCTTGAAGACAGAGAATTCATTGACGCCATTATTTCCGAGATAGAAAACAATCATGTGAATGCATTAAAAGCCATAAGTCAGGTTTCCAGTTTCTTTATTGCCCAATTTGAAGCCATTGAAGACGAATATCTAAGAGAAAGGGCAGCAGATCTGAAAGACATTACAAACCGCTTAATGGCAAATCTGACAGGTAATCAAACAGACTTTAAAATTGAAGAAGAAAACATTGTCGTCGTTGCTCATGACCTCACTCCTTCTGATACAGCACAGTTAGACAAAGATAAAGTTATTGCTTTTTTGACCGATGTAGGAAGTAGAACCTCTCATTCTGCCATTATGGCAAGAACTCTGGAAATTCCTGCAGTTGTAGGCATGGGAGATATAAGTAGTTCTGTTAAAAATGGAGACATGGTCATTGTCGATGGTTTTACTGGAACGGTCATTATAAATCCAGGCAACGACGAATTAGAAATATATAAAAAGAAAATAAAAGAATACCAGGAAGAATTAAAAGAACTTAAAAAACTGGTATCCTGTGAAACAAGGACAAAAGCAGGAAAAAGGATTTATGTTGCAGGAAATATCGGAAAACCCGAGGATATATATCAAGTGATTGAAAATGGTGGGGATGGTATAGGTCTTTTTCGTACAGAATTTTTATACATGGACCGGGACACTGCTCCCAGCGAAGAAGAACAATTTGAAAGCTACAGATTTGTTTTAGAAAAAATGGGAGATAAAAAAGTTGTTATAAGAACTTTGGATATTGGAGGAGATAAAACACTCCCATACATGGGTTTACCAAAGGAGATGAATCCATTTTTGGGCTATAGGGCAATCCGGCTTTGCCTGGATCAAAAAGAACTTTTCAAAACACAATTAAGAGCTCTGTTACGGGCTTCAGTATATGGAAATCTAAGTGTTATGTTTCCTATGATTTCTGGCTTGCAGGAATTTTTAGCTGCTATGAAAATCGTGGAAGAATGTAAAAAAGAGTTAGATGTCAGTGGTATTCCATATTCAAAAGACATCGAATGGGGCATTATGATTGAAATTCCGGCTGCGGCCATTTGTGCCGATGAACTCGCTCAGTATGTAGACTTTTTTTCAATCGGCACCAATGATTTAATTCAATATACCCTGGCCGTAGACCGCATGAGTGAAAAAGTGTCTTATATCTATAATCCAATGCATCCAGCCGTTTTAAGACTTATCAAAATGACCATAGACGGTGCCCACAAATATGGCAAATGGGTTGGTATGTGCGGTGAAATGGCTGGCGACGAAACAGCCATTCCAATTCTGGTTGAATATGGTCTTGATGAGTTTTCCATGAGTGCCTCATCCATATTACCAGCGAAAAAAATAATTATGGGTCTTTA
>JAAYML010000009.1 GCA_012521395.1 Candidatus Epulonipiscium sp.
CAAGATGATAGTATATAAAAACCAGAGTTATTTTTCACTCTGGTTTTTTGATTGGTGGAATAATATATTCAAATTTCCTAGAATTGCAGCTAAATTGTTTTCCATATTAGAGGTTTAATGATTTTTAGAGTATTTTTGCATGAAAAAGGCTTTGAATTTAAAGGAAGAAAATTTAAATTATTTACCTTTTCACAGCTTTATGGAAATTACCAAATCGATAAGGAAAATAAAATAATTATCTTCCCCGAAAGTGTTAAATTAACTGTATCCAGTGTTGTAGATGACTTTAATCAGGAGTTTTTGAAGACCTGTCTTAGTCGTAAAAACTTAACGTTAAATAATCAGCTTCTAGAAGTTCAGAGAATAGCAGTAAATGATAATAGCTATAGAATAAAGGATGCCCTGGTTAAAACTCTGTCGCCAATTACAGTATATTCTACCGTATATTTAAATGGCAGAAAGAAGACGATTTATTACTTTCCAGAAGATAGCCTTTTTCAAAAATATATACGGGATAATTTGATAAAAAAAGCTGAACTAATTTATGGTAGAGGATTTGACGATGCAAAATTCGAGATAAAAGCCATACAGGATAAGACTCAAATGAACATTCTTTACTATAAACAGTTTGTAATCAAGGGAAGCAGTGGCTTGTTTGAAATTCATGGGGATGAGGAGCTAATCCATGCTGCTTTAAACTGCGGTCTTGGCAGCAAAAACTCTCAGGGGCTGGGATGTATTCAATTGATTAGAGCAATATAATAAAAATTTTGGAGTGAAGAATATGAAACTTTTAGCTTTAATTTCTCATACTCTGATGGAGGGACAAGTATTAGAAGCAAAAAATCAATTAAAAGTTGATTCAATTGTTTTAATGCCAGAAGACATCAAAAGCATATGGGCCAATATTAGTCCATTTGGACCTATGCCAAAAGATCAACTTAATCAAATGATTGCCTGGATTGAAAAAGAATCCGATAAGGGTGATTATGTACTTGTTCAAGGCGATTTTGGTGCAACTTATTATGTGGTTGATTATTGTATTAAAAATAGCAGAATACCAATATATTCAACAACTCAAAGAGAAATAGAGGAACATATCATCGATGGACAAGTTGAGTCCAGAAGAATATTTAAACATGTAAATTTCAGAAAATATTTACCCTATGAAAAGGAGGTGTAGCCTATGGATAACTATGATGTAGCGCTTGCTGCACTTTTACACGATATAGGGAAGTTGGTGCAGCGGACTGGCGTGCCTATAAATGATAGTTTAAAAGGCCAAGAAAGTGTATTTTATAAAAATATGGGTGGTTACTTTTCTTACAAACATGCTCTTTATACTGTTCAATTTTTAGAGGAAAATCTAAAGATGGTGCTTGATGAAAATATAATCAATATGGCTGCAAAACATCATGTGCCAGACAATCAATTAGAAAAACTAATACAAGAAGCAGATTGTTTTTCGGCTGGTATGGACAGAAGAAAAATGGACGGAAATGAAAGAGAAAGTATAAAAAAAGGTCAGTACATCAATGAAAGGCTTTATTCTATCTTTGAAAATATAAATAATGGAAAAGAGTATAAAAAACAAAATTATCACTATAATCTTATTCCTCTTAATGCGACGGAAGATATTTTCCCTGTAAAAGAAGTAAATCTAGTGCTAAGTAAATCGAAGTTTTTAGCCTACCTATAAGGAATTAAAATTTATTGTATATATAAGCACCCGCACACCAAAAATGCGTTTTAAGTCTACCTACAAGGAATAAAATATAATTTGTAAAATGAACCTATTAAGAAAGCTATAAGAAACAATCATTTATTAATCGTACAGACTATTTGAATTTTAGCAATCCGTGCTTGACGAGAAGCAGATTTTTTATTATCATAAATACATAGTAATTATATATGAAATGAGTGAGAGCAATGAGAATATCTGCAAAAGGGCGATATGCCATGGCGGCGGTTATCAGCATGGCCCAGCAGTATAATACAGGGGAAAATATTACAGTGATTAGTATTTCTGAAAAATTAGGAATATCTAAAATTTATTTAGAACAAGTATTTGCTTTATTGAAGAAGGCGGAAATTGTTAGTTCTGAAAAAGGAGCCCAGGGTGGCTACCAGCTAACCCGGAGCCCGGCTAAGATAACTGCTTTAGATGTATTGGAAGCTGTTGAAACTTCTTTATTTGAACAAGTACAGGAAACTGTTCTGGAAAAAGCTCCTGATATTGATGAGGCTATGCGGCTGTCGGTTTTTGAACAATTAGATAACAATATCAGGCAAATATTAAGTTCAATCACGATTGAAGATTTGGTAAAAGAAGCAGAAAAGCATAAATCCAATAACGTTATAATGTACTATATTTAAAGTTAGATCAGGATACCTCCGAAAAGGAGGTATTTTTTATTTTATTAAAACATACTAAACATATATGCAATATAAAAATGCACAAAAAAGGAATACTCTTAATTCAATAATTCAGCAAATTGCGCAAAATTGGAAGTTTATGAAAAATATCATTGACAGCAACTTTTTTAATTCATATAATGTCTATATGAATTATATGATTAAATAAGTACACTTTATTTTTCGAAAACAATTATTTTATACCTGGTATTGTTAAAGACCGAAAAGGATTCTTTAATGATCCAGTGAAAGGAGATGGAAGATGGCTAATCATCATGAAGTCCGGCGGAATATGGAACCTATAGATGAATATATTAAAATTTCAGGCTTATATAAAACATATGTAACGCCTAATGGTCCTCTTGAAGTACTAAAAGGAATTGATCTGACGGTACGGAAAGGGGAAATCTTTGGAATTATTGGTTTTAGTGGTGCTGGAAAATCAACTTTGGTCAGATGTATTAACCGGCTGGAAAAGGCAGATGCAGGCAGTATTAAAGTAGGAGGCGTTGAAATGCTTAGCCTTTCCAAAAAGGAACTCCTGCAGAAAAGGAAAAAGATAGGCATGATTTTTCAAACCTTTAATTTATTTGAAGCCAGAAATGTTTACCGCAATATTGCTTATCCTTTAGAAATTAGCGGGGTCCCGAGGAAAGAAATTAAAAGAAGAGTCTTGGAAACAGCAGAACTTGTGGGTTTATCTGATAAGCTGAAAGATTATCCGGGGGGCTTATCGGGTGGTCAAAAACAACGTGTTGCCATAGCAAGAGCGTTAATTAATAAGCCGAAAGTGCTGCTTCTGGATGAGCCAATGGGAGCGCTTGATTCCTTTAGCCGTGCAGATATTCAGGATAAACTTCTGGAGCTGCATAAAGAAAATGAAACCACCATGATTTTAGTAACACACGATGTCGATGAAGCTATTTATCTTTCTGACCGTATTGTCATCATGACACCAAGGCCAGGAAAAATTAGTGAGATTATGGATATTAATCTGCCCCATCCCCGCCATCGTGGAGGAACAGATTTTCTATACCTTCGCCGGACGATATTAGAAAAACTTCATCTGGTTAGTGCTTTACCAGAACCAGAGTATATCATATAAAAATATAATAAAGACTAGGAGGATAGAGGCTATGAGTAAACAAATCAGACAAGTGGCTATTTATGGTAAAGGTGGCATAGGAAAATCCACTACAACACAAAATTTAACAGCTGCCCTTGCAGAAAGCGGAAAAAAAGTGATGGTAGTAGGCTGTGACCCTAAAGCGGATTCTACAAGACTACTTTTGGGAACTCTTGCACAAAAAACTGTTCTGGATACACTACGGGAGACAGGTGAAGATGTAGAATTAGAAAATATCATGCGTACTGGATTTGGAGGAATCCGCTGTGTTGAGTCCGGAGGACCGGAACCTGGTGTTGGATGTGCTGGTCGTGGCATTATTACGTCCATTGGATTGCTGGAACAATTAGGTGCCTATACAGAAGACCTTGACTACGTATTTTATGATGTTCTTGGAGACGTGGTTTGCGGAGGTTTTGCAATGCCGATTCGTGAAGGAAAAGCTCAGGAAATTTATATTGTTGCCAGCGGAGAAATGATGGCACTTTATGCAGCCAACAATATTGCAAAAGGGATTGCCAAATATGCCCAAAAAGGTGGGGTACGCCTGGGCGGAATTATCTGTAACAGCCGTAATGTCGACAGGGAGATTGACCTATTAAGAGCCTTTTGTGCAGAACTTGGAACACAGCTTATTCACTTTGTACCTCGCGACAATGTGGTACAGCATGCTGAAATTAACCGGAAAACAGTAATAGAATATAAGCCCAATTGCCATCAGGCTAATGAATATCGACAATTAGCAAAAGCAATTGATGAAAACGACTTTTTTACCATCCCTAAGCCTATGTCGCAAGAACGATTAGAAGAAATTTTGCTTGAATATGGTTTAATGGAAGCTTTAGAAGATGATTATCGTATTTAAGATAAAGCGGTCAACATTTTGAGTTGATCGCTTTATTTTTAATTTTGGAAAAGTCATGAGTATTTTATTCCAAACTTAATAAATTTTTGAATAATTTGTTTTATTATAGTAATATTAAAATTATGATGAATTTTTAAGATTTGATTTTTAGGAGGTATTTTATGCTTGAAGTTGTATTTAGTGATAGCGAAAAAGCTTCTATGAAACTTGCCAAATGTTATAATGAAAAAAAAATTCTTGGCAGATCTGTTACTTATATTGGGAGCCAACCGACTGAAGCAGAAATAGAGCTTTTTTTAGAAGGGAAAGCCATAGAAGGAGATGCTAATAATGTTGTTAATATAGGTTTTTATCTTGATATTGGAGATATATCAGGTGAGATTGATGGGAGTGAAAGAAAAAAAGTTTTAAGCCAGTTATGGACACGTTTTAATATTGAAGATAATGAAAGAGAACTATTTTTCAAATATCAAAGAAAAGATCTGGAGAAATTAATTTCTGCTGCTAAAGAAGGTATGGATATCCGGATTTGGACAAGTCATGCGCCTTATTCTGTTTGTGGATTTTATTATGTCTGCTATCTATTAAGAAATATTGACTGTAAGATTAGGGTTGTTTCTCTTCCTCAATTTATATCATTTTCTAATCATGAGATTATAGAATGTTCGCACTGGGCAGAAATCAAGCCAGGCCAATTCTATCAGTTCTTAAATCTGGAAAAGCCTCTGAGTTCAATAGAAAAGCAGTATTATAGTCAAAAGTGGCAGGATTTAGTATTAGAAAATGCACCTTTACGTGCTGTAATCAATGGAAAGTTGACTTCAGTTGAAGAAAGTTTTTATGATTTTATTATTATAAATAATTTGCCAGACAATGATTTTCTGATGGGACAATTGATTGGCAAACTTTTAGGAAAATATAAGCTTGGTATCAGCGATGCCTGGTATGCTTTACGTATTGATAAAATGATTGAAGAAAATAAACTTAAGCTGGTGGAAATAAAAGACACTTCATACCCATATGGAAAGCTATTAAGAAAAATATAATCCATGAAATTATCCTCATCCTCTTGACATTTTATTCTACAATAAGTAGAATAAAATCAATACTACATGATGTAGAATAAAGAGGTGAGTATTATGAATATTATAAAAATATCAGATGCAGAGTACGAAATAATGGAAATCATATGGAATGCAAAAAGGGAAGTGACTACGGCAGATATTATGAAAAAGTTGGAGAAGAATAAAAGCTGGAAACTTACAACCGTACTTACCCTTGCCAAGCGTTTGGTTGATAAGAATGTTTTGCAAGTAAGAAAGGAAAAGAGAGTCAATTATTATTCTCCTAAAATTACCAAAGAAGAATATAAATCTTACCAGGCAAGTGGACTTATTCAGGAGATGTTTAACGGAAGTATTAAATCTATGGTAGCCTCCTTATATGATAATAAAAAAATTGATAATAAAGATTTAGAAGAATTAAAAGACTGGATAAGGGGGTTATAATATGGACTTTTTAAACAAAATCTTTCAGATGTCTCTGACAGGAAGTGTTATTTTTTTGTTATATTTAATTTTTAAACCCCTGACGAAGAAATTATTTAATTCTTCCTGGCATTATAAAATGCTTATTGTCTTTTTATGCTTTTTTATTTTACCTATAGATTCTTATCTTCAGTTGCCTGTAAGACAATTTGCCAGGATTCCAAAGATTAGAATCGAAGAATCAATTTTTCCCCAAAGTAAAAATAATAAAGCAGAAAGAAAAAACGAAACAAACCCAATAAATAATGAAAGTACTGCAAACGAAGTGCATATTTCAGAAAAAGAAGCGAACTATAAAGAAAGAGAAAGCAATGAATTCGGACTGGAAGATAATACAATTTTAAACAAAAAAATTAATCTTTATCCATATAAAAATCTATTATTGTATTTTTGGCTTATTGGCGTTATTGCTTTATTCTTGTTAAAAATCATACCTTATTTAGCATTTAAAAGAACCATGCTTAAAAGCAGCAGTTTTGTTAAAAATGATGAAGTGATTCAGCTATTTGATAAATGTAAAGAAGAGCTTCATATTAATAAAAAATTAGAATTAAGAATTTATAAGAACCTTGCTTCTCCAATGCTAATAGGGATTTTACACCCAATCGTTCTTATTCCTGAAACAGATTTAGGCCATAAAGGTTTAGAATTGGTCTTTTTACATGAATTAAATCACTATAAAAGGAAAGATATTATCATAAAAACAGTTGGGCTTTTTGCTCATGCAATGCATTGGTTTAATCCTTTGATTTATCTCTTGTTAAAGGAGATGAACAAATACTGTGAGTATTCTGTTGATGAGAAAGTCGTAGAAAATATGGACAAAAATGATAGAAAATTTTATGGTGAAATGATTATAAATTTAATCAGCAACTCTGCTTTTAGAAATTGTTCTCTTACAACAGCGATGAGTAATGGTGGCAGGCAATTAAAAGACAGATTGGAAAATATGTTTTATTCCCTGAAAACAACAAGAAAAAGACAATTTATGTCGTTCATTTCAGGCATTATCATTGTGACATGCGGTTTTACGGTTGCCTATAGTCTATTCGCTGATAACCAATGGAAAAATGAAAAATCTTTTGTGGTGTATACTAAAGAAGATGGGCTTTATTATTCTTATTTAGATATGCAGGCAGAAATAAAGATAGATGATGGTGATGACTTTTTTTGTCCTCTGATTTCAAAAGGAGGAAATTATATCGCTTATACCAAAAATAATAGCCTTTATATCTATAGCTTAAGAGATAGCAGTTTAGAAAAGGTTGATGATGATATCGTTCATCATTTTACTTCTTATGATTGGATAGATGATCGTTCTATTGTATATGGCAGTCAAGAAAGATATGGATTTATTCTTTATAATGTCATTACAAAAGAAAAAACACCTCATTTAGAGGATGCTTATTATACAGCTTTAGTTGCATCGGATCAGAAGAAAGTTTATGCAAGTAAAAGCCGATCGGAAAATGGTTTAATGATTTATGAAGGAATTGTGGAAATTGATTTAAATCAATATAGTAAAGATAAGCAACAATTTTTTACGGATACGATTATAAAAAGTAAAGAATCCACTAAAGATGGGCTGGACAGCTATCCTGTTGTCTGGAATCATTCCCAGGACGGCAGATATCTTTATATCATGGTTATACCTGCTTCTGCTTCTCTTAGTAGTGATGGAATTACTTTTGCAGTATATGATTCAGAAGAAAAAACTTATAAAGAGTATCCGGAAATAGAAACTTTAGCTTATAAAAATCATTTAGCGGTAAGACCTTTTGCCAATATGGTTGGATTAATAGAAGGTGCCGGCCGGGAAATGAGCAGAAATAAAAAAGTAAAAATATTCAATATATCTGGTGGCACTGTAGACATTACGGATGAAGACTTTGTTGCAATGACCCCTTCATTTACTTTGGATGGAAAGAAAATATTGTATTCAGCAGCTGATACAAAAGATTTTAATGATATTATATTTAATAATAAAATACCAGCTTTTAATATTTACGAATACGATTTGAAAAGTTCTATAATACAAAGACTTACAGAAGGTAATCATTTTGACTTTTTACCAATGGATTTATCCAATCAGCAGATATTATTTATCCGCTATAAAGACAATGGATATTTCAGTTTGATTAAATTATCTGATGGTCAGGAAGAAATTTTTGCAGATAATATCGTGTTTGCTGATGCAAAAGAAAGTTTCGGTTATTATGGACATATCAGCACAGAAATGTCCCTGGATATTTATATCAGTAACCGAGATCAATTTAATAAGAATTTGAAGAAAGAAAATTCTGAGCCAGACAAAGTGGATGAATTATATGAGCTAAGAGGAACATATATCGGGGATAATGTCAGGGTGGGAAAGATTATTCGTTATTTAAATTTTCCGGAAGGTTTGAGTTCTAATGGAATGGAACTGTTTACAAAAAAAGAGCCCTATGGCCTGCAAATAAATTTTATGGCTGATGAGGGGGCAAAAAAGAAATATATGTCCATGAATTCTGATTATATCTGGAGAACTCAGTCTCTGATATTATTTTCCCTGATTCATAATTTAGATTATATTCAATATGCCATAGATGATGGTAATTCGATAGAAATTATTTTTTATACCGACAGAAAAGATGCAGATGCATTAAGTATGTCACTTATGTCTTGTAAAAGCTCTGAAATTGCAGAAAGTCCGGAAAGTTTCCGACAATATTATAATATCCTGAATAGCAATGATTTTTGAAATCAGAGCATTTACAGCTGCTGATACTAAATATCAAAAAACGGTCCTTTTCAATTATTATTGAATCAGGACCGTTTTTAAAGTATTATTAATAAGAAATCATGTCAATAAAGGAGGAATTATTTTGAGAGTTGAACATATAGCCATATGGACAAATAATTTAGAAAGACTTAAAGAATTTTATGTCACTTATTTTGATGCGCAGGCAAATCAAAAGTATATTAATGCATCCAAAAACTTTGAATCTTATTTTTTGTCTTTTCCAGATGGAGAATGCCGAATAGAAATCATGAAACGACCAAAGCTTATAAAAATGGATTGTAATGATGAAAAAAATTATATTGGTTTAGCTCATTTAGCCATATCTGTAGGCAGCAAAGAAAAAGTCATTGACTTGACAGAAAAACTACGCCGGGATGGTTATAAGGTATTAAGTGAAGCCAGGACAACTGGTGATGGATATTTTGAAAGCGTTATTGAGGATCCGGATGGTAACAGAATAGAAATCACTATTTAATATCATACTATATTTATCAATAATAAAATAAATATTGACACTTTAATAATTATTTCTGAAAGCATTCTTTGACAGTACCGTCAAGCACTTTTGCTTTGAAGTATTAAAAATATTAAAAAAGCACTTACTGAATTTTACAGAGTTTTAATAGTTGGAGAGGAAATATATTTTTCCTTGAACATGATAAAAGTAATGATAAAAGTATTTCTTTATTGCAAAACATAATGAATCTAATATTTAAAGAGTTTCCTGCAACATAAACAGAGACATCGAAGCACTGATAAGAAAACAAAAATTTAAATTACAAAAATAAATAAGTTTTATCAGGAGGATACATTGCAGGTAATTGATTTTTTATATATGGATTTATGTAAAAAAGCAGGATAAAGAATGATTTTTTGAATTTAATCTTTTTACTTCTTAGCCCGCATTAAAACTACTTATGAGAAAGAAGGATTAATCCATGAGCAGACGATATCTTTTTTTTATTTTGGTTTTTTTTATATCCATTTTTATGGCAGGTTTTACGAATTACAATGAAGCAGATGAAAAAAATGAATTAACAATAATGATAGTCCCATTAGATGACAGGCCAGTTAATACTGATTTTCCTAAAGCTATAGCAGATATTGCAAAAGTAGATATTTTACTGCCTCCCAATGAGATTTTAGGCGGACGTCATAAAAAAGCAGATATTGAATCAATAAAACAGTGGGCATTAGAAAATTCTAAATATGCAGATGCCTTTATTATATCTCTTACCATGACCAACCACGGAGGCTTAATTCATTCCCGTATGTTAGATAATGATAATTTTGTGATTGATTTAGATTGGCTCAGAGAATTAAACGACAAAAATCCCGGTAAAGAAATTTATGCCTTTGATACGATTCAAAGACTTTCGGTTTCTGTAGACAATAAATACGAAAAAGAGCTTTATGATAATATTCAAAATTGGGCAAAAAACTATATGATAACGGACAGGAATAAATTAAAAGCGTTAGAAGAAAAAATTCCGGGTGAACTGAAAAACAAATATCTTTATAGCCGTGCTGTTAATTTAAGTTTTAACCTTGAAGCCATTAATCTGGTTCAAGAAGGCGTCATTGATTATTTGGTTTTATCACAAGATGATGCAGCCGAAAAGGGTATTCACTTATTAGATCAACAGCAAATAAAAAATAAAATCCATGAACTGGGTGTTGAAGATAAAACTTCAATGATTATAGGAACAGACGAAGTTGAATTGAATTTACTAATGAGGCACATCTTAAAGCATTATAATTATAGTCCCAAAGTATCAGTTCAATACATCAACGAAAATAAAAAGGGAATCATTCTTTCTTACGAAGACAGACCATTAGATAAGACGATTATCGAGCATATTGAACTTGCTGGTGCTTCTTATGTTTCTTATGCAACAAATAATGCGGATTTGTATTTGTTCGTTTATAATTCCATAGAAAATGAAACCATTACTCTGGACTTTATTAAAAAAATTAAAGAATATATAGAAAGTGGAAAAACAGTAGGGATTATTGATTTAAGTAATAATCTTTCTAAGAGTTCTGCTAATGATTTTGTCAGCCTGTTAAGAAAAAATATTAATTTATCAGACTTGGGCTCTTATAGTGCATGGAATACGGCTTCCAATGCTTCCGGGATATCTATTTCACATTTATTGGCTTATTGGCATTCAAAACGATTTTTGCTGGGAACAGAGCAATATCATCAAAAGTTTTTATATAATCGTTTTATGAATGATTATGTTTATAAAGTTAAAATTAAACCTGTTTTAGAAAGTTATTTAATTTCTACCGGTTCTGATGTTCATAATTTAGATGCTTCTTATGGAAAGAGTTATCTTGAAAGCTATATTACGGATCATTTCATAAAGCTTCAAAGTGACTTCTTAATGGAATTTGATGATGTATATTGGGATAAAATTGCCATTAAAAAAGTTGAATTACCATGGGATAGACTTTTTGAAATCAGAATTGTCAATTATAATTAATTTAAAAAATAAAGTAAAGTGCTTTATGATTTTAGGAGGGGATATGATGAATAAGATATGCTTTTTTGACACAAAACCTTATGACAAGATGTATTTTGATTTATTAAAGGAAGCGTATGGTATAGAAATTGATTATTTTGAGCCCAAACTTGGTCCTAGAACAGCCTTTATGGCTAATGGCTATGAAGCGATTGTAGCTTTTGTAAATGATACAATTAACAAAGAAACCATAGAAACCCTTTATCAAAATGGTACAAGACTAATTGCCATGCGATGTGCAGGTTATAATAATGTTGATTTTAAAGCAGCTTATGGTAAGATTCATGTTGTCCGGGTCCCGGCATATTCACCTTATGCAGTTGCAGAACATGCGATGGCATTGTTACTGGCTTTAAATAGAAAAATTCATAAAGCTTATATAAGGACCAGGGATTTTAATTTTAGCTTAAATGGCCTGACTGGTTTTGATTTGCACGGGAAAACAGTAGGTGTTATTGGAACGGGTAAAATAGGACGAGTATTTATGGATATTTGTAAAGGCTTCGGGATGAAAGTTATTGCATATGACCCATATCCTTTAAAAGATTCTGATATTCATTATGTCTCCTTAGAAGAACTGTTTAAAGAATCCGATATCATTTCTCTTCATTGTCCATTAACTAAAGATACTTTCCATTTAATTAATGAAGAAACGATTAAAATGATGAAAAAAGGTGTCTATATAGTCAATACATCAAGGGGAGCCTTGATTGATAGTGAAGCTTTACTGGAAGGGCTAAAAAATGAGAAAATTGGTGGAGCCTGTCTGGATGTTTATGAAGAAGAATCTGAGCTTTTTTATGAAGATATGTCCTATGTGGTTATCCAAGATGATGTTTTGGCAAGAATTTTATCCATGCCAAATGTTATCGTAACTTCCCATCAGGCCTTTTTAACCAAAGAAGCTTTACATAATATTGCCGAAACGACTTTAAAAAATTGCAGAGATTATTTTGATGATAAAGTACTGGAAAATGAAGTTTGCTATCGCTGTGGCAGAGGAGAAGTATGTTTAAGAAAAGAAAATAAAAGATGTTTTTAATTTAAGCTGGATGTAGCCCCTGTTGTACAAAATCAAACAACTTTAATACCTTTAAGACATGTTTTTGAAGCTTTTGGCGCTTCTGTTCAATGGGACGGTGAAAGCCAAACCATTACTGCTGAAAAAGATGGTATTGTTATTTGGTTACAATTAAATAATAAGATAGCAAAAGTAGGAGATAAAGAAGTAGAATTACTTGCAGCACCTATCGCAATTGATGGCAGGACATTAGTTCCATTAAAATTTGTTTCTGAATCTTTTGGAGCTGTAACTGATTGGGATCCCGAAACAAAGACCATAACAATTAATACAGAAGCTGAAGAAAGCAGTACTGAAGAAAGCACAGAAGAAAATGCAGAAGAAATTGTTGACGAAGAAGTTCAGGAAGAGCAAGAAGTAGCTGAAGAAGCTGAAACTGAAGAAACAGAAGAAACAGAAGAAACAGTTGAAGAAGCTGAAGAAAACGTTGAAGAAAAAACAGAATAAAATACAAAAATCTCTGTTTTAGATTCTTTATGCTATGCACAAAAATGTAATTATTTAATTATTGGCTTAGGGATTATATTTCTCTAAGCCATTTATATTTTCAGGAATTCATAATATCATACACAAAATTTTTATAAAACCTGACACCTTTTTAAAGAATAAAGAAAAACTAAATGGTTTTCTGACTTCGTCGGATACCTTTGCAAATCTCGAATAAATCTTAAATTTTTCTTTAACATTTATTATTTTGTCAATGCAGAAAACTATACAGTATTGTACTGAAAAGCTAGTATCAAAATTCTATATCCATAATAAATTTTGTAAAACTTCTATGTTATAAAATTATTTTTTCTTAAGGCATGGTATAATAACATATAGTACAAAGATACTGATATATAACTGTTATAAAATGAATATACTTTGAAAGGATGATAAAATGTACGATGACAGAATTAAAAAGCTGGCCAGAACTTTAGTAAGATATTCTGTAAATCTTCAAAAAGGGGAAAAAGTTTTAATCCAGGGAAACGGTTTAGAAGTTTCACTGGTTAATGCCATTATAAAAGAAGTATATGAAGTTGGGGGATATCCTTTTGTTCAACTGAATGATCAAAGGATTTTAAGAGAATTATATATGAATACGACAAAAGAACATATGGAAGCCATGGCTAAATATGAAGCTGACAGAATGAAAGACATGGATGCTTTTATTGGTTTTACTTCTATCCGGAATGCTTCTGAATTGTCGGATGTTCCTTCTGAAAAAATGGATTTGTATTATAAGTATTTTTGGAAAACAGTGCATGTGGACATCCGGGTTCCAAAAACAAAATGGGTTGTGCTGCGTTATCCTTCTCCTGCTATGGCTCAAATGGCTGATATGAGTACAGAAGCTTTTGAGGATTTTTATTTTAATGTATGCAATTTGGATTATGCTAAAATGTCAAAGGCTATGGATGTACTGGTGGATTTAATGGAAAAAATGGACAAAGTCAGGATTGTTGGAAAGGGAACAGATTTAACTTTTTCAATTAAGGGTTTACCAGCTATTAAATGTGATGGAAAAATGAATATTCCAGATGGTGAAGTTTATACAGCCCCAGTGCGGGAGTCTGTTAATGGGATAATTAGCTATAATACACCTTCAATTTATCATGGTTTTACTTTTGAGAATATATCCTTTGAATTTAAAAATGGAAAAATTATTCGTGCTACAGCCAATGATACGGAAAGAATAAATAAAATTCTGGATACTGATGAAGGAGCCAGATATATTGGTGAATTTGCCATCGGGCTTAATCCTTATATTACGAAACCTATGAAAGAAACCCTTTTTGATGAAAAAATAGCAGGCTCTATTCACTTTACACCTGGTAATGCTTATGATGATTGCTTTAACGGAAACAGATCTGCCGTTCATTGGGATTTAGTTCTTATTCAAAGACCTGAATACGGTGGCGGAGAAATATATTTTGACGATATTCTCATTAGAAAAGATGGTTTGTTTGTACTTCCTGAATTAAAAGTTTTGAATCCTGACTATTTAAAATAATAATGTATTTAAAGTGTTTATTTAATCATTTTGGGTGTTTTTTTCACCCTCTTATTTTTTAACATACTTTAAAAATTTAACGTATAATATGAAAGGTATATTGAAAATTTTGATTTTCGCAATTAATATAAAGCATGAAAGGAGTATTTTATGGAAAATATTGCAATCAAGCAAGAAGTTGAAGTCACTGCCAGTAAACCGATGGGCATTTTTAAAAAAATACTTCAGATATTTATAAGTCCTTCTGAAGTACTCAATGATGTCATGGAACATCCTGGATTATTAATGCCTCTTTTGTATTCTTCAATTCTCATGTTTCTTAAGCAATTAATTACAATTCCTGTGCAAAGGATTAACCTTCAAAAACTGAATGATATCTATGCACAATATGGTATGCCTGTACAAACTGAAATAAGTACTGCACAATCTGTCATTTCAGCTGTATTATCTCCTGTTTTCTTAATTCTTTCGTGGTTATTTGTAAGTTTTGTATTGTGGGTATTGGTTAAAGTCTTTAAAGGTAAAAGCTCTTTTAAACAAATGCTTGCTTTATATGCCCATGCTTTGATTATTTTAGTGACTGGATCACTGATTGCGGCACCGTTTAATCTGATTTTACAAACGGATATTGTTATATTTTCTCCTGTTGCCTTTATTCCGAATCCAGATATAACAAGTTTTATCTATTTATTCTTTTCTAATCTGGAATTTTTCACAATATGGACGATGATTATTGTAGCTATGGGAATTAGTTTGTTTAATAATTTTTCTAAGAAAAAAGGGTTCATCATTGCTTTTTTGTATTTCTTTTCAGCTAAATTGTTAACTGCCCTTTATGGCTATTTTTCTTTTAAGCTTTTAAGTAACTTGAGTAGCTTTATGTAATCAATAGAATAAGGGAGAGTATCCATGAAGAATATGAGTGTAAAAAATAAAAAACTATTTATTGGAATAGGTATAGCAGCTTGTTTATTGATATTTATTATTGCTGCTGCAATAAATACATCTTCATCAGTAACTGCTTCCGGAGCTCCTAAAGGCGCGATTTCAGTTGCTGTTGAAGAAGCCAGAAAAGATTCCATTATATCAACGGTTAATGTTTCCGGAGTCGTTGAAGAAAAGGACTCGGAAATTGTATATGTAAATAGTTCCATAAAAATTGATGATATTTTAGTTGAACCAGGCGATATGGTAAAAAAAGGACAAAAGATTATTGAATACGATTCCAATTCTTTAGCTGAAATTGAAATCCAATTAAAAGAAGCAGAAATAGCCTTACAAAATGCAGAATTGACTTTAAGCGCTTTAACAGGGGCTGATAAGGGTGAAATTTTAAATGCCGAATCAGCCTATACCATGGCTAAAAAAGCCCTTAATGATGCTGAAACATCTTTAAAGCAAGCGGAAAGTAACATTGAACAGCTCAGGCAAAAGGTTAAAGATGCTGAACAAATGGTGGCTAATAATAAAATTTTGTTTAATCAGGGGGCAATTTCTAAATTAGAATTGGATCAATCCATTAATCAGTTAAATGAATTAAGAAGTCAGTTAGAAGCAGAAGAAATGAGAATCGCATCTGAAAAGTTAAATATAGAAAATGCAAGAAAGCAAAAAGCTTTAGCAGAATACAATCTTTCCACTACATATAACAAGTATGCAGATTCTAAGAAAGAAAATGAAATAAAAATTCAACAGAACCAGGTAGAAGCAGCCAGAATGAGAGTGGAAGCTTTAAGGCTTAAAAGGGATGAACTTCTGGCTTCTATGGAAAGTCCTATGGATGGAACAGTTGTTGAGGTTTTTGCAGAATCGGGGACATGGGTTGCACAAAATTCTCCTGTATTAAAAATTGCAAATCTGGATAAGCTGATAGTCCGTGTTCAGGTATCTGAATATGATGCTCCTTCTATTAAACCAGGACAAAAGGTTACTTTTTCAGGAGATGCTATTAAAAAGGAAAAAATTGAAGGAAAGGTTATCCGAGTGTCACCTGTTGCTACGAACATCAATTTAGGAAGTTCTCAGGAAGTCATGGTTGAGGTTGAAATTGAAGTGACAAAGAATTCAGCTAATCTTAAACCTGGATATAGTGTGGATGCAGATATTATTACTGCAGAAATTAACGATGCAGTGGTCATTCCTTTATTAGCTGTTTTTGAAGAAAATGATGAGAACTTTGTCTATATCGTCAAAGAGGACTATACCGTGGAAAAACGTAAAATCGAAGTAGGAGCATATTCGGATTTGTATGTAGAAGTTAAAGGGGTTAAAGAAGGAGAAAAGGTGATTACCAATATTACTGCCCAGGTTCAGGAAGGAATAAAAGTAAAACCTATAGAAAATAAGGTAGAATCAGGTGAATGAGATGATAAAGGTTGAATCTCTTAACAAAATTTATGAAAATGGCAGAATTCAGGTTGCAGCCCTTAAAAATATTAATTTAACCGTATCTCAGGGAGAGTTCGTTGCTATTATGGGTGCTTCAGGCTCTGGAAAATCTACCCTGATGAATATTTTGGGTTGTTTAGATCGGGCAAATAGCGGTAAATATTTCTTAGAACAAGTGGATGTGTCTTCTTTAAATGATGATGAATTAGCAAAAATCAGAAATCTTAAGATTGGATTCGTATTCCAGGCGTTCAATCTTCTTCCCAAACTGACGGCATTAGAAAATGTAGAGTTACCAATGATTTATGCAGGGGCTAAGCATAAAGAACGCAGAGAAAAAGCTTTGGCTGCCCTGGATAAGGTTGGTTTGTCCGACAGGGTGCTTCATTTGCCTAATGAATTATCTGGCGGACAAAAACAGAGGGTTGCCATCGCCAGGGCATTAGTGAATTCTCCGTCCATTTTACTGGCCGACGAACCTACCGGGAATTTAGACAGCAAATCGAGTGAGGAGATTATGGGTATTTTTCAAAAGTTAAACGATGAGGGTGTTACAATAGTCATGGTCACTCATGAACCTGAAATTGCTCATCATACAAAACGCATCGTTACTTTTAAGGATGGAGAAATCATAACAGATAAGTTTGTAGATAATCCCATCCGGGTTGGGGGGGATGCATTATGAATATTTTTGAAAGTTTAAAATCAGCTCTGAGAAATTTAATGTCCAATAAAATGCGTTCCTTTCTGACCATGCTTGGTATTATTATTGGGATTGCTTCTGTTATTATGATTACTTCTATCGGGGCAGGAAGCAGAGCAGCCATTACATCTGAATTCGATAAATTAGGTGTTGGCTTGTTAACAATTCAGATGAAAGGAAGCAATGATGCAAAATTAAGAGATTTTCTTACCTTGGATGATGTAGAATTAATCAAAAAACATCCTGAAGTAAAAAATGTGACTCCATATTTTGAGGCCTGGGGTGCATCGATAAAATTAAAAAATCCCAAGGAAGAAAAGAGCGGTTATATTATAGGAATTAATGAGGAATACAGGTTTATGGTTCCACCAGACTTACTATACGGACGTTTTATTATCGAGTCCGACTGTAAAGCAAAAAGTAAAGTCGTGGTTATTGATGAAGTCCTGGCTGAAAAGGTTTTTGGCCGGAAAGATGTTGTAGGTGAAACGATAACCGTTAGATTATGGCGGGGAAACTTAAAATTTACGGTCATTGGAGTTACAAAGAATTCCAATGCTGCTTTAGAAAGTATTATGGGGGCAGAAATGCCATCTGCTCTTTATATGCCTATTCAAACAGTTATGGATATTTATTTAGTAGATTATTTAGACTATATTTATGTTAGTGTTAAAGATCCAGAAAAAATAGACCAAACGGCCATCGAATTAAATAAGATGCTTGAAATGAAGCATAGGAATGAAGACGCCTATTATATTAGAAGTTTAATGGATGAGATAGAAATGATCAATCAAGTTTTAGGCTATATTACTGCATTTATTAGTTTTGTTGCGGGGATTTCTTTATTTGTTGGCGGAATTGGTGTTATGAATATTATGCTGGTGACGGTTACAGAAAGGACAAGAGAAATTGGGATTCGAAAATCTCTGGGTGCAAAGAATAAAGATATCAGGAAGCAATTCCTGATAGAAGCCGTTATTTTAACTGTCATTGGAGGAATAATAGGCATTATTGCAGGATTTTTAGGTGGTTCTTTGGTTGGTATGCTGATGGATGTAACCCCGAAGGTTTCTCTATTTTCAATTCTGGTTACTGTTGGTGTTTCAAGCCTGGTAGGTATTATAGCAGGTGTTTATCCTGCCAATAAGGCAGCTAAACTGGATCCTATTGAGGCCTTAAGGTATGAATAGAGACATAATAAAAGCAGGATATTTTAGAGACACTCAAAGTTCTAAATAAGAATTATCGTTATAATAGGTATTGGAGTATTTTAATCTTTTCAACAATAAATAGAGAAGAGTGAAAGATTATGATTTATGAGCCATATCTATATGATGATGTTTTTGTTCTCAGGAATAAATTTGATATTAAAGATGCAAAAAAATTAAAAGAAGTAGAAAATAAAATTGTTTCTGACCGGTTACATACTTTATCTAAATACCCAATTAAAGGTAAGTTTGATTTTTAACATATGCGTGAAATACATTGGTTTTTATTTAGCCCTATTTATGACTGGGCAGGACATCCAAGGGAAGAAGATATTATACGGCATGAGCTTATACTTAATCACCGTTCAATCCAGTATGAGACATGCAAAAATATTGAAAAATCGTCAGAAATGATACTTAATAGTATGAAAGCAGTTCCTTGGAATAATCTTACTTTTGACCAGAAGATTTCAGAGATTTCCAAGTATTTTGCTGAGTTATGGAGAATACATCCTTTTAGGGAAGGAAATACGAGAACAATATCAACTTTTATTATTCAATATATGGAAGAACAAGGAGTTTATATTTCAAGAGAGAATTTTAGTAAAAATGCGCAAATGCTAAGAGATGCATTAGTCTATGCTGCAGATAAAGATGATTCCAGGCAGCCTGAATATTTGGAGGCTATCATTAGATGGAGTATAGACAAAAATAACAGAGAGTCAGAAAAAAACAGAGGAACAGGTAATAAGTCATTAATGGATTATTTAGATATAATCAACATTAAAAGAAAAATTAACCTTATTCGTCGTATTGACAAAAATAATGAAAATATAAAGAATAAAGAAGATGTGGATAAAATAAAATAACCGGGTATTGCTCTGCCTCTCTCCCGTTTCTGATGATCAATGATTTCTTAATTATTTCTTGCAGAATAATGGATAAACCGTTAAAATATATAAAAATATGAATTTATATTATGGAGTGGGGGAGACAAGATGACAACAAAAAAATTAACCATTACGGCCTTAATGGCTGCCTTGGTAACCATAGTGACGATGGTCATAGCTATACCCATAGGACTGCAAGGTTATCTGAATTTTGGAGATATTCTAATTTTTTCATCTGCTCTTATTTTTGGTCCGGAAGTTGGTTTTATTGCCGGAGGACTGGGGTCAGCACTGGCAGATTTATTGAGTGGTTATGCAGCCTGGATACCTATAACTTTGCTGGCAAAAGGCTTAGAAGGATATATTGCTGGTAAAATGTGCTACCGAACAAAAAGTAAAAAGCAATATTTTCTGGGAATATGTCTTTCAGGTTTTGTGATGGTATTTACTTATTATATTGGAGGCGTTATACTGGTATTTTCTTCTGAAGGTTTTAAAGCTGCTCTTTCATCAGCTCTTAGTGCTGTTCCATTTAATATTCTTCAAGTCATTTCCGGAGGCATTGGAGGCAGTATGATTGCCTTTTTATTAAAAGACAGGATAGAAAAGGTCTCTTAAATATTGCCTAAGTTGACATATGATAAATATTTTCTGGCTATTTCTAAACTCTTATACAGGATTTCTTTATCTGTAGCCGGATGATTTAATTTATAATTAGGGAAATAACGGGTAAGGTGCAAAGGAATATTGCTATCAATAGAACTTATAAATTTTGCGATATTTTCGATTTCTGTAAGATTGTCGTTTTCTTTGCTGACCAAAAGGGTTGTGATTTCCAGATGACAGGATTTTGCGGCTAATTCTATGCTTTTTAGGACGGGCTTAAGCCTGCCACCACAAAGTTCTTTATAATATTGCTCATTAAAACTTTTTAGATCAATATTCATAGCATCTACATAAGGAAGAAGCTTTTTTAAAGCTTCTTCTTCTATATAACCGTTTGTAATTAAGACAATGACGTAAAAAGGAAAGTTTTCTTTTAAATACTTTGCTGTGTCGTAAACGTATTCATACCAGATGGTTGGTTCATTATAAGTAAAAGCTAAGCCAATATTATTTTCCATGTTAATGCTGGTAAGGGCCAACTTTTCTTTTGCTATATAAGTGCTTTGGGCCTTGTATTGGGAAATGCTATAATTTTGACAAAAAGAACAGGTGAGATTACAGCCAAAGCTCCCCACTGAAAGTATAAAAGTTCCTGGCTTATAATAATGCAAAGGCTTTTTTTCAATAGGATCAAGGGCAGCAGCCGTTATTTCTCCATAATTAATGCTATAAAGGACTCCGTCTTCATGAATTCTGACCTTGCATTTGCCCCATTCATGATTTTCAATAAGGCAATGGTGAGGGCATAAAAAGCAGTGAATTTTATCTCTATGTTTTTCATAAAAACAGGCTTCAACTTTCACTTATGCAGCCTCCTTATTCTTCTTTATGACGGATGACTTTAAAACGCTCTATAGAATAGTTTTCAAAAGGGCTGATTCCGGCTTTTCGAAGAGCAATACTAAGCTGTTCTTCTACGGTATCTACTCCTTCTAAATCTGGCAGTAAAAGTCCGGTTCTTCCTTTACTTCTGACGATAACGCCATATTCTTTTGGATCAAGATCTTCTTTAGTAGCCGTTTCTGGTTCTGTTAAGACATCTACTGAAAATTCTATATCGTTTAATTCAGATAATTCCACGGCTTCAAATCTGGGATCATAAAGTCCTGCTTCAATGGCATTTCGGATAATTTCATCAGCAATGCAACTGGTTGCAGGGAAAATCGTTCCGATACAACCCCGTAGGTTTCCATTTTTCTTTAAGGATACAAAAACGCCTCTTTTTAAATTTTTCATTTCATCTGTTACATAGGAAGGTAGTTCTTCCATCATTTTTTTCTTTTCCAGATAAGTTGTAAGACTTTCCCTGGCTAAACGGACGTAGGGATTACTTTGATTGTTGTTTTTATTTTTTACAGCATCAACAATAGTGTTTAATTTGGACTGGCACGGTCCTGTACTTTCAAATTTCATAATGCCATAGCCAACTCCAAAGGTTTTTTCATAGCTTAGTAAATGACCTTTAAAATGGATATCATCCATGGCACCAAGCATTATAAGAACGGATTTTCTGCCGCATTCTCCAGCATTATAAATGATTTCTTTGTTCATGGTAAAGATTTCTGTGACTTGGCCATTTTCTAAGAGCCTAAGGAAGGCATCATCAAATTTTTCACCAGAGGGATTGTAGCCATAAGGTCCGTCTGCTTTTAAACGGTGGGAGAGATCTCCACTGGCAATAAGAACTACTTTTTCATTTGTTTTTTCTACTACTTTTTTTATGGCAATGCCAAATTGATATAATTCCAGATCACCTAAGGGGGCATAAGTGATGTGAACTAAGGAATAATCCATATAAAAACGATTAATAAAGTACAAAGGAACCATGGCACCGTGATCCAGGCTAATATGTACATTGTAATGACTGAGAAGTTCTTTTGTTGACAAGACGACAGGAATATTGCTGTTTTTGGCTGTTTCACTGATTTCTTTGCTGAGCTTTTTGTTGATTCTGATTTCCATGGATATCTGGCTTGCCCCAAATTGTCCAAAATTTCCTTTAATACTGTTTTCATAAGTTATATTAATGGCATCATTGAACATAGGTCCATGTGGGGTAATAAGAATTATCGTATTGGGAGCTTTCTTTTTAATTTCCTGGCCAATAATTTCAAAACTTTTGCTGCTGGCTTCAATTTTGTTTTCTTCGCCTTTTCCTATTTCAGGTACAATAATTGGGGGGTGGGGTAAAAGATAAAAACCTTCCATGATTCATTCCTCCTGGATTATTCTTAATTTCATTTAAAATATCCATTATTAAGTTCATTATAAATATATTATGGGCCAAAAGGCAAATTTTCATTTAGCTTGTTAATGGAATAGCAGAATAAATATTTATGTTTGTTAAAAAAATGTTATAATAAAATAGAATAAAAATAGCCATTAACAAAAAACTAATATCAAAAATTATATAAAAAATAATAAAATATACATAACAAAAACCTATTAATAATCTATCAGAACAAGTTTAAGAAGAAAGGAGCAAAATATGAAAACACTTTTATTTTTAACAGACGGTTTTGAAGAAATTGAAGCTTTGGCGACCGTGGATATTCTCAGAAGAGCAGGCATTGTGGTGACGACCGTTTCGACCACAGGAAAGGCTAATGTGGTTGGGAAAAATGCTGTAGAAGTTAAAGCAGATACTTTATTTGAAGAAGTATTTAAGGACGATGCAGACATGCTTATTATTCCTGGAGGACCGGGGGTTGCTAATTTGGATAAACATCAGGGCTTAAAAGAATTAATTAAAGAATATAATCAAAAGGGTAAATGGATTGCAGCAATTTGTGCAGCACCTACTATATTAGGCAAGCTTGGTTTATTGGAAGAAAAAAATGCAATTTGTTATCCAGGTTGTGAAAATGATTTAACAAGGGCTAAGCTTTTGGATCTTCCCGTTGTAGTAGATGGAAATATTATTACATCAAAGGGCCCAGGTACGGCTTTCCAGTTTGCTTTTAAAATTGTAGAAATATTAAAAGGTAAAGAAAAAGCAGAAGATGTTTCAAAGGGTATGTGTTATTCATTGTAATATGGGCGAAAGAATGAAAAAAGTAAAATGAAATAATAAAAAGAAAAACTCCATCAGTTTTTGATGGAGTTTTTCTTATGAATTCTGTTTTTGAAGGTTAAAATCGGCAAATATATTATTAGGCAGGAATTTTAATATAAGGACTGAAATTAAACCATCTATACAATGATGAATGATTGTTCCTACACAGGTGATGACAAGAAGTTGGTAGACGTCAATTTTTACAAACGGCATTATTACAAACATTTCCAGAAATCCATGGATTGGAGCAGTAATAGCAATAACTTTATTAAAAGACACATTCTTTTTAAGAAGTAATGAGCCAATTATACCAACAAAAACATGCATAAATGCTCTTGCTCCAACTAAAGGCCCCACATTCATTCCAAATCCTAATGCAGAACCGAGTCCGACCATTATAGCAGCTTTGGGACCTAGATACATGGAAATAAACATAGGTAAATGAGCACCTATTGTTGCTGTAAACGGAGGAATGGTCACTTTAAAAATAACAACATATGGAATAAGCATTGCTAAAGCAGTTAGTAAAGCAGTTGTGGTTAATTTTTTCGTATTCATAACATATAACCTCCTTGCTGATACATAGAAAGAGAATAATGACTATATTAACACGTGTATATACACATGTCAATATAATTTTTAGGTTTTTTTAATAAATAAATAATTTTTAATATACAAATGCCTGATACAAAAAGTTCAAATCATATTTGTACAGAAACTCTCACCATTTAGTACCAGTACAAATCGTCAGTAAGCCATTATTGTTATAATGACCATTATAATTATAATACCAACATTAAATGATTTATTGTTAAAAATAAATATTTTGAATGAATATAGTACGAATTTTGCAAACTACAAGAGATAATTTTTCCAGTGTTAATCGTAAGAAAGTTGTGGGATTAAGATGAATAAGTAATTATTAAGAAATATAAAAGGAAATATTAGAAATATTCAATAATTACTATGTTTAAAAATATGAATTGAAATAATTATATTCTTTTAGTAATATAAATAATATGAATTTATAAATAATTGGAGGGGTCGACAAAATGAATGGCGATAAGGTTCAAATCACAATTGCAATGACAAGTTACATAGCTATGGTTATTGCCATTGGCTTCTATTATGCTAAAAAGGCTAATGAAAGCAGTGCCAATTATTTTATAGGGGGAAGAACTTTAGGACCATGGATTACGGCCATGAGTGCTGAAGCTTCTGATATGAGCGGCTGGCTTTTGATGGGACTTCCGGGAGTTGCTTACTGGTGTGGTTTAAGTGATGCTTTTTGGACGGCTATTGGTTTAGGTTTTGGTACATATATTAATTGGTTGATTGTAGCAAAAAGACTTCGCAGATATTCTGCAATTGCCGGAGATGCTATTACAATACCAGACTTTTTCAGCAACCGTTTTAAAGAAGATAAAAAAGTGATTATGACCATTGCTGCGGTCTTTATTTTAATATTTTTTGCAGTTTATGCATCGAGTTGTTTTGTTACAGTAGGAAAGCTATTCAGTACTTTATTTGGGGTTAAATATCAATATATGATGATTGCAGGAGCAATGTTTGTTCTTTTATATACGATTGTTGGAGGATTTTTGGCAGAAAGTGCTTCAGACTTTATGCAAAGTATTGTGATGATTTTTGCTTTGGTTTTTGTATCTGCGATCGGATTTGCAACAGCAGGAGGTGTTTCTGCTGTAATTGACAATGTTAAAGAAATTCCAGGGTTTTTTGAGTTTTTCGGAATTGCGCAGCCTTCATTAGCAGAAGGGGTTCAACAATTAGGGACCAATGGAGAACCTCTATTTGACTCAGCAGGAAAATATGGATTTTTAACCGTCTTATCAACCCTTTCATGGGGACTTGGATATTTCGGTATGCCTCAGGTTTTAATAAAATTTATGGCAATCAGAGATGCAGAGGAATTAATAAAATCCAGGAGAGTTGCAACCATATGGTGTTTTATTTCCCTTTTTGCAGCTATAGCCATCGGGTTAACAGGAAGAGTATTGTATCCTAGTGCTTTATTGACTAAAAGTTCTTCAGAAAGTGTATTTATTTTATTGTCAACGAATCTATTACCTCCACTTCTTGCGGGTGTTGTTATGGCAGGGATTTTGGCTGCTACGATCAGTTCTTCTGATTCATACTTGTTGATTGCTGCATCCGCTTTTTCCAAAAATATTTATCAGGGTCTTTTCAAAAAATCTGCCTCTGACAGGGAAGTCATGATTGTATCCAGAATTGTTTTAATATCAATTGCTATTATTGGTATGATTATTGCCCTGGATGAAAACAGTGTTATTTTTACAGTTGTGTCTTTTGCCTGGGCAGGTTTTGGTGCAACCTTTGGACCGATTATGCTTTTTTCCCTGTTCTGGAAGAGAACAACAAGAGCTGGTGCCATTGCAGGTATGTTGTCAGGTGGTATCATGGTTTTTGTTTGGGATAGGCTTTTAAGTCCATTAGGAGGGGTATTTGCTATTTATGAATTGTTGCCGGCATTTGTTATTTCTTGTATAGCCATTGTGGTTGTATCGTTACTTTCAAAAAAACCTTCAGAAGAAATTGAAAAAGAATTTGAACTGGCAAGAACAGTTCAATAACAGTTAAAAACCTTTTCTGACAGAACCAGAAAAGGTTTTTTAATTTATAAATTTTATTAGGTTGTTATGCTTAAACTGAAATGTTATAATATCTTTGGTTTGCATTTAAGACTATAATATTGGAGGAAAAGCTATGACAATTAGTTTGCTTGATTTTCTTAATCAACTTCAGAATAATCCTACCTTACTGATTATTGTTATTCTTACTTTAGGTGTTATCCTGGTTAATGGCTGGACCGATGCACCTAATGCAATTGCGACGTGCGTTTCAACCCGTTCGATGACGCCTAAAAAAGCGATCATTATGGCTGCAGTTTTTAATTTTTTAGGTGTATTTATTATGACCATGATTAATTCAACCGTTGCACAAACCATTTATAAAATGGTTGATTTCAGAGGCGATTCTAAACAATCCTTAGTTGCTCTTTGTGCCGCACTGTTTGCCATTGTTTTGTGGGCAACTGCTGCATGGGTTTTTGGTATCCCTACCAGTGAAAGTCATGCATTAATTGCTGGCTTGTCAGGTGCAGCCATAGCCCTTCAAAAAGGCTTCTCAGGGATTAATGGACAAGAATGGATTAAAGTTATTTATGGCTTGTTTTTGTCTACTATTTTAGGTTTTTTTGCAGGCTTTATTGTTGTTCGTATCACAGAGTTTATCTGTAAAGGAATTGACAGACGGAAAACCCTTCCTTTCTTCCAGAAAGCCCAGGTTTTAAGTGCTGCTGCTATGGGCTTTATGCATGGGGCACAAGACGGGCAAAAATTTATGGGTGTATTTATGCTTGGCATTTTCCTTGCCATGGGACAAACAGATGTAACCACTTTTACTGTACCTGTCTGGTTAATGGTGCTTTGTTCTGTTGTGATGGCTTTAGGAACCTCTATTGGAGGCTACAGAATTATAAAAACGGTAGGAATGGGTATGGTAAAATTAGAAAAGTATCAAGGTTTCTCAGCTGATAGCGCTGCAGCCATATGCCTTTTGATATCATCGGTTTTTGGTATTCCCGTAAGTACAACCCATACGAAAACAACCGCTATTATGGGTGTTGGTGCCTCCAAACGCATTTCTTCAGTGAACTGGAGTATTGTAAAAGAAATGGTATTGGCTTGGATATTAACTTTTCCCGGCTGTGGAGCCGTTGGATATTTAATGGCATATATCTTTATGAAAATTTTTTAATAGGATAAGGAGAGAGAACAATGGGAAGAAAAAAAGACTTTAATTATTTTGAAGCTTTTGTGGATTTATCCAAGTATTCTTTAGAAGCTGCCAAATTATTAAATGATACCTTAAATAATTTCAATACCATGCTTTTACCGGACAAAATTAAAGAAATGCATGAGATTGAACATTCTGCTGACCTGGCAAAACACAAGGTGATTAACAGACTTTTTAAAGAGTTTTTGCCGCCTATTGAACGAGAAGATATCATTAGTCTTTCACAAAAAATTGACGATATCACAGATGCCGTTGAGGATGTCTTAATCCGTATTGATATCTATAATGTAAAATCAATCCCACCAGAAATATTGGAATTTACAAATTTAATTGTAGAATGCTGTAATTCAATACATAAAGCTTTATTAGAATTTCAAAACTTCAAAAAATCAAAAGAGTTGCCTTCATTAATTATCAAAGTCAATAGTTTAGAAGAAGAAGGCGATGCTTTGTATGTCAATGCTGTAAGAAAAATGTACAGGAGTTCCAAAGATCCCATTACTCTGATGATTTGGACAGAAGTCCTTCAAAGATTAGAAATTTGTTGTGATGCGTGTGAAGATGTAGCAGATGATATCGAAAGTGTTGTCATGAAAAATTCATAAAAAATGACGTCTCTATTGAGACGTTTTTTTTTTATAGAAAAATGAATTTTATTTTTAATGAATTTGCAATTGTGTTATAATAAAATAGATTTTAACCATTTAACTTTTTGATCAGAAGTTTAGATTGGACATTAAGGAGGAATACGATGCCTAAAAGAAATGATATTAAAAAAATACTGATTATTGGTTCAGGGCCTATTATTATTGGACAAGCTTGTGAATTTGACTATTCAGGGACTCAAGCATGTAAAGCATTAAAAAATCTTGGATATGAAATTGTTCTGGTCAATTCTAATCCAGCAACCATTATGACGGATCCTGGGTTGGCGGATTATACATATATTGAGCCTTTAAATAAAAAGAATTTAACAGAAATTATAGCAAAAGAAAGACCAGATGCTCTTTTACCTAATTTAGGCGGACAAACAGCCCTTAATCTTTGTTCAGAACTATATAAAGATGGTGTTTTAGATGAATATGGTGTCGAGGTTATTGGTATTAAAATAGATGCGATTGAGCGGGGAGAAGACCGCATTATATTTAAAGAAATTATGAATAAGCTTAATATTGAAATGCCAAGAAGCCAGGCTGCTTATAGTGTGGAAGAAGCCGAAAAGATTGCAAAAGAATTAGGATATCCGGTTGTAATTAGGCCAGCTTATACCATGGGAGGAACTGGTGGAGGTTTGGTTTATAATATTGAAGAACTAAGAGTTGTCGCTAACCGTGGTATTGCTGCCAGTATGATTGGACAAATCCTCGTAGAAGAATCTGTTCTTGGCTGGGAAGAACTTGAACTCGAAGTAGTCAGAGACAGTAAAAATCAAAAGATTACAGTTTGCGGTATTGAAAATGTTGACCCGGTTGGGGTTCATACAGGGGACTCTTTTTGCGTTGCTCCAATGCTGACTGTTCCCAAAGAAGTTCAGGGAAGACTGCAAGAATATGCCTATAGGATTATTGAACATATTGGTATTATTGGAGGTTGTAACGTTCAATTTGCTTATGATCCTAAATCAGACCGCATTGTGATTATAGAAATTAATCCAAGGACTTCCCGTTCGTCAGCCCTGGCTTCAAAAGCAACTGGTTTTCCTATTGCCTATATTTCTGCCATGCTGGCTGTGGGTGTGACTTTAGATGAAATCCCCTATTGGAGAGACGGCAGTCTGGATAAATATACGCCTGCAGAAGATTTTGTGGTGGTTAAATTTCCACGCTGGAATTTTGAAAAATTCCATGGAGCAGAAGATAAATTAGGTACCCAAATGCGGGCTGTTGGGGAAGTCATGAGCATTGGTAAAAATTATAAAGAAGCCATGCAAAAGGCTGTACGTTCCCTTGAAATTAACCGTTTTGGCTGGGGATTTGCAAAAGATTTTCATGACCAAGCGCTTGAAGATTTAATGATTATGCTTAATGAAGCTAGCAGTGAAAGACATTTTATTATTTATGAAGCTTTACGCAAGGGTGCAACAGTTGATGAAATCTATGAAATCACCCATATTAATAAATATTTTATTGACCAGATGAAAGAACTCGTTCTTTTAGAAGAAGAGATCTTAAAATATCAGGGAAAGAAATTACCTGATGACTTGTTAATCAAAGCTAAAAAAGACGGATTTTCAGATGCATATTTAGCTAAGTTATTAAATGCTACTGAGCCTGAAATTCGTAAGCAAAGACTGGATTTAGGCATTATACAGGCATTTGAAGCAGTGCCTGTGAGCGGTGTTGAAAATGCAGCTTATTATTTTTCTACGTATAATGCAAAAGATAATATCCCGGTAACAAGTCAGAAAAAAGTTATGATTCTTGGAGGAGGACCAAACAGGATTGGTCAAGGGATTGAATTTGACTATTGTTGTGTTCATGCTGTTCTTGCCCTTAAAGATTTAGGATACGAAACCATCATGATTAATTGTAATCCTGAAACAGTATCAACAGATTACGATACCTCGGATAAGCTGTATTTTGAACCATTGACTGTTGAAGACGTTTTAGCCATTTACAATAAAGAAAAACCATTAGGCGTTATTTGCCAATTTGGAGGCCAGACACCTTTAAATATTGCCAAAGAATTAGAAAATGCTGGTGTGCGAATTTTAGGAACTTCTCAAAAAACTATAGATTTGGCCGAAGACAGGGATAGATTCCGCGAAATGATGAAAAAGCTGGATATCCCTATGCCTGAATCAGGTATGGCTGTAACAGTTGAAGAAGCCTTAGAAATTGCCAACCGTATTGGCTATCCTTTAATGGTTCGACCTTCATATGTTCTTGGTGGTCGGGGTATGGAAATTGTGCATGACGAAAAAATGTTGAAAAAATATATGGCGGCAGCAGTAGATGTTACACCTGAAAGACCAATCTTAGTGGACAGGTTCTTAAAGCATGCAATAGAAGCTGAATCCGATGCTTTATCGGATGGTAAAAATGTATTTGTACCAACAGTTATGGAGCATATTGAATATGCAGGTATCCATTCCGGAGATTCTGCTTGTGTGATCCCACCGGTAAGTATTGAAAAGAAACACATTGAAACGATTATAGAATATACTAAAAGAATTGCAAAGGAAATGAATGTTGTAGGTCTTATGAATATGCAATATGCCATAGCCGATGATAAAGTTTATGTCTTAGAAGCTAATCCAAGAGCTTCCAGGACAGTACCTTTAGTTTCTAAAGTCTGTAATATTCCTATGGCTCGAATTGCAACGGAAATAATTATGGCAGATTATAATAATGACAATTATCCAATAGAAAATTTTGAGAATAAGAAAATACCTCATTATGGTGTTAAAGAGGTGGTTTTACCCTTTAATATGTTCCCTGAAGTTGACCCTGTATTAGGACCTGAAATGCGTTCAACAGGAGAAGTATTAGGGCTTTCGGATTCCTTCGAACTGGCTTTCTATAAAGCACAAGAGGCCACACAAACTGTCTTGCCTACACAAGGTACAGTACTTATTAGTGTAAATGATGAAGACAAAAATGACATTTTAGCCGCTGCTAAAGAATTTTTCAATATGGGCTTTAAAATTGTTGCAACAGAAGGTACTTGTAAATTTTTAAGAGAACACGGCATTGATTGTCAGTTTATCAAAAAAATCTACCAGGGTTCGCCCAATATAGCCGATAGTATTAAAAATAAGGAAATTCAACTGATTATTAATACACCGATGACCAAGCGCAGTGAATTTGATGATTCATATATCCGCAAAATTGCTATCCGCTATAAGGTACCCTATATTACAACGACAACGGCAGCCTTAGCCAGTGCAAAAGGTATAGCTGCTTACAGAAATGATCAGCCTAAACACAAAGTAAAATCTTTACAGGAATATCATAAAGATATTGATTAAAATAAGTAAAATACCTTTATCTTTCTGGGGGAAGGTAGATGAAACAAAAGATAATTCATTCCATTTTGCTTCTTGCTTTAATGGTTATTGCTTTTTTGGGAATGACTAATTTTAATAACATAAAAGTTCAAATACCTGTGACAGAGCAAAATACAGATATAGCTGAAGAAAAATTTGAGAAAAAAGAAACACCCTCAAAGAAAAAACTAAAACAGAGGTCTCAGGAAGGTCCTTTTAATTACGGGGAAGCCTTACAAAAGGCCATATTGTTTTATGAATTTCAGCGTTCTGGGAAATTGGATCCATCTACTCTTAGAAATAACTGGCGTGGAGATTCCGGACTGGAAGACGGGGCAGACGTTGGTCTGGATCTTACCGGCGGTTGGTATGATGCCGGTGACCATGTTAAATTCAATTTACCAATGGCATATACGGTGAGCATGCTGGGATGGGCAATTTATGAATATGAAGAAGCTTTTGAGGAAACTGGACAATTAGACTATTTATTAAATGAAATCCGATGGGCTTCAGATTATTTAATGAAATGTCATCCCTCACCAGATGAGTTTTATTATCAAGTTGGTAACGGGCACCAGGATCATGCCTGGTGGGGTCCTGCAGAAGTACTCCCCATGCAAAGGCCTGCTTATAAAGTTGACAAAAATAACCCGGGTTCAACCATAGCAGGTGAAGCTGCTGCGGCTTTAGCGGTAACATCTATTGTTTTTAAAGATACAGACTTGAATTATTCAAAGTTATGTTTAAAACACGCCAAAGAATTATTTGAGTTTGCTGACAGTACAAAAAGTGATGCAGGTTATACGGCCTCAAATGGTTTTTATGATTCCTGGAGTGGTTTCTATGATGAATTGTCATGGGCCGCAACCTGGCTTTACCTGGCTACAGGAGACAAAACTTATCTAAATAAGGCAGAATCTTATGTAGCTTATTGGGGAAGAGAAGGTCAAACGGATAAGATTGCCTATAAATGGGCTCATTGCTGGGATGATGTCCACTATGGCGCAGCTTTGTTGCTGGCCCGGATTACAGACAAGCCATTGTATAAAGAATGTATGGAAATGCATCTGGATTACTGGTCAGTGGGATATAATGGAGAAAGAATTACATATAGTCCTGGTGGCATGGCTTATCTGGATCAATGGGGTAATTTACGTTATGTTACGACTACTGCCTTTTTGGCCTTTGTCTATTCAGACTGGGAAGGCTGCAGTAAAGAAAAGGTTAAGACATACCAGGAATTTGCTGAGAGTCAGATTAATTATGCCTTAGGAGACAATCCGAGAAATGGCAGCTATATGGTTGGTTTTGGCAAAAATCCTCCTCAGGCCCCGCATCATCGTACGGCACATGGTTCCTGGGCTGACAGTCAGACCATTCCCAATAAACACCGCCATATCCTGTATGGTGCCTTAGTGGGTGGACCAGACCAAAATGACAATTATAATGATAATATAGGAGATTATGTAGCCAATGAAGTGGCATGTGACTATAATGCTGGTTTAGTAGGTGCCTTAGCCAAGATGTACCTACTTTATGGAGGAGAAGCCGATCCTGACTTTAAAGCAATCGAAACCCCTGAAGATGAGATTTTTGTGGAAGCAGCTGTTAATGCTTCAGGTACTAATTTTATAGAAATAAAAGCTATTTTAAATAATCAGTCTGGATGGCCGGCTAGAGTTATAGAGAATGCCTCTTTCAGGTATTATATGGATTTGTCTGAACTTATCAGTGCTGGAAAGCGTGCAGAAGATATTAAGACAAATATCAATTATCATGAAGGGGCTTCCATTTCTCAGTTAAAACATTTAAAAGATAATATCTATTACGTAGAAATTGATTTTTCAGGAACAAAAATTTATCCTGGTGGTCAATCCTCATATAAAAAAGAAGTTCAATTCAGGCTTACTGCCCCGGAAGGCAGTCAGTGGAATTCAAATAATGATTTTTCTTTTAATGGACTGACGACCGGATCGCCAGTCAAAACGGAATATATCCCTGTATATGAAAAGGGAAAATTAATCTATGGAAAAGAACCTTTTTCAAGTGTCAATATGACTTCATCCAATTCAGAAGAAAAATCTTCTGAACAGGAAAATCAAAATAATAAAAAGTTCTTTGATGAAAGTAAAGAGAAAGAAAAAAATATCCTTAAAGAAAATGACAATAAGGATCAAAGCATCGCCAGGGGCGTATTAAAAGTCCAGGCCTTTAATACCATCAGAGATGCTAATTCCAATACCTTGTATCCAAAGATTAAATTAATAAATAGTGGAAAAGAAGCTGTCGATTTATCTAAAGTAACCATCCGTTATTATTTTACAAAGGATGATGAAAAACAACTGTCTTTCTTTTGTGATTGGTCATCAGCTGGTCCTTCAAATGTTAAAGGGACTTTTATTTCCATGAAGAGTCAAAAAAATAATACAGATACTTACTTGGAAATAGGCTTTAATCAGGGAGCAGGAATCCTTAATCCTGGAGAAGAACTGGAGATTCAAATCAGAATTGCAAAATCTGACTGGAGCAACTTTAATCAAAGTAACGATTATTCATTTAATTCTGCTGCCAGTGATTATGTGGATTGGGATAAGATAACGGTTTATTTGTCTAATCAATTAAAATGGGGAATAGAACCCTGATGAAAAGTGACCGTATACTAATCTTACTATTAGTATACGGTCACTTTTTGTAATACATATTTATTTACAGAGTTTAATATTTTATAAAATATTTTAAAATAATTTATAATTGTTGAAAAATATAATATTATAATCCTATAAGCAATTATGCATATAAATATTAGGAGGAAAATATGAATAATGATATTGATATTATTCATGTCAAAAAAACAAAAACTATTAAAATAACTTTGTTATATATTATTTTATCCAATATCTTTTTTGGATTAATTAGTTATCCTTATTTTATAATTTTTTTACTAGTATACATGTCTAATATTATTGAAAATCTTCTCACTGCAAATGAATATGATTTTTTTGCAGAATTATTTAATTTTCCTGTTTTAAGTTTTATCTTATTTGACTTATTTCTTGCCAGTCTTGCTATTTTTATTTTATATAGCGTTATCCAGAAAAAATTTGAAGACAATTTTGATTTTATATGGAAAAAAATTAATAAAAATTATTCTTTACAGTTTTGAGGTTAATTTTAATGCTTATAGAAATAGCATTGTTTTTTTGGTGTGCAAAGCCCTATGACAATTGGATAATTAATAATTATTTTAAAGATAGTTCTGGTGATCTTGCATATAATTTAATCCATTGGGTAGCTTGTTTTTTTATGGATTGCTCGTTCCAATAATAATTTTTTTATTAATTATTATTGCAAAAAACGTTATTTTTACTTTATTTAATTTTATTTTCATAAAAATTATTAAACGCTTAAAAGAAAAGTATATTATTATTTGGCTCTGCTTTATTGGAATTATTTCATTATTATCTTTTTTCTTTAATATAATTAGATTTAGATAATTTGAATTTTATAGTTCTCTGAACTTTGCCATAACGGATTATTTTTATGAATAAAACAGAATATGGACTAATTTGAATGATATATAATGTGGGGAATAATAGAATGGAGAATATAGAAGATATCAATTCTAATGCTTACATTTACAAAAGAGCAAAAAACGTGGAAAATTACCCTGACTTATTTTTTTCTGACTAATTATTTACAATGGCTAATTTATTTTCCTTATTCAGGCTTAAATAGCTAAAGTCAGAATTTTCCTTTAATATCTTAAAGAACATTCATATCTTTTACAATATTGAATGCTTTTACGGATGCAGTTATTTTCTATCGTTTTATTCGAAAAAATATAAAGAGAAATCCAATGATCTATCAGAAAAAGTTACTAAGAATTATACAATTCTTGCAGTTAGCATAATGATTATAAGAATTATCCAAGTTGTTGGAGGCCTAACGATAGCTTATAATGAATTCTTGCAGTCATTTACAAACAGATTAGCAGGATATCCCCAAATCATTAAGCTTTCCTTAAGCCTTTCTGCTATAATGCTTTTGCTTATTTTCTCATATATTTCTCAAATAAAAAAATTTTTTATTTTATTTATTTAATTTAGTATTTTTATCCATTATAAAAAAACTAAAAAAAACTTATTATTATTTGATTTATAATTATGGTGTTTATTTCTTTTTCATTACTTTTTCTTGACATTATAAACATATTGCTCCTTTTGTCGTAGATTTATATAAGATGTTCTATTAATATATACTTTGATATATAAATTAATGAAAAGAAGACTGTATATCAGTTATTAGAAATGTGTAAGCATACAGTCATTATTATAGATAAAAAATATTCATTTTTGTTTTAATTCATAAATTTATAAAATCTTGTAAAAATAATTAAAAATATTTGTAATATTACCTATGATAAATTTAAGTTAACAGAAAATATTTCTTATCATTAAAAAGAAAGCAAAGTAAATTGAATTTTTTGATTTGTTATTATTAGGCTATTATTATTGTAATCTTACATTTTTATTAACTTTATTTAATTAATTTAAGGATATTAAACCATCTTAGATGAATTGTGGAGATTAGATAATGTATAGTGACCCTTTTAACAGAGGGAAGATTACTAGAATACTTTTATTATACATTCTTTTATCTAATTTGCTGTATTGGTTTACTTTTGTTCCCGTAAAATTTATTATTGAATATAATCACCTAATCAATGAAAACGTAGCAATGATAACGTTTTCTTTTTTAACATGGTTATCTTTTATAATATTTTTATCTTTTTTGAGTACTTTTATTTTATATAAATATCTCGTTAAAAAGTATTCTGATGATATGGAGTACACGTGGACAGTAATAAATGAGAAATATACTAAGATGACTATTATTATTACGATTATTTTATCGTTTTTAATGATTTTTAATTGTTATTATTGGTTCTTATAGTGCTGCAGAAATCAGTGAGTACTTTATAAATTCTTCCAGTAGCAGGAATGCTTTTTTTGAGTTTTTAGATATACTATTTGCTTTTTTAATGGCATTTCTGATATTACTATTTTTTATGTTTTTGTTTACTATCGCTGCAATTAATTGCTTCTTTAATATATTTAATTTCATATTTCTAAAACTCATTCAAAAATGGAACTATGTCCGTATCAGAAAAACTTTTTTACGGATTACAATTATTACTTTTTTACTAATTATAATTGACATTTTAAGATTTTCTTTTGAGTATCTATAATAACATGATCTGATTACAAATCCATTTTCATCACACTGAAAATGAAATTTCAAAAGGTCATTTTATCATCTTATCAAATAATTTTATACTTATTGAATTATATGTAAATTTATACTAATATTATATATATAGAATGAGCATGGCTTTTTTAAGCTGATAGCAAAATAATAAAAGGAGGAAAGAAGATGGGCTTTATCAAAAATAACTATCTGAAAAAAATAAATCTTGTTTTTGCTTTGATTGTATCCTTATTATTGAATACAACGGCAAATTATCCAGTTCAGGCTAAAACAACAAGTGTTAATGATTCGTCGGATGTAAAATTAGAAGTTTCTGTCGACAGCACCTGGGAAGAAGGCGGTTATGAATACAACTTGATAAATGTCTATATTTGGAATAAAAGTGGCAAAGATATTTCCAACTGGACTGTTGATATTCCGCTTAAGAACAAAGACCTTGATCAAATATGGAATGCTAAGCCCAGTTATAAAGATAATGGCTTATCTTTTGAAGCAGTCGATTATAATAATACAATTGTAGCAGATTCAAATATTTGTTTTGGTTTTATTGTAAAAGGTAAAAAAGATAATAACAATAAACCTTTTGCTCAATTATCCTATGATAACAGTGTGGCAAGAATCACAAACTATCAGACAAATACTAACAACAATAATAGTAATAACAATAATAATAAGAAGAATACGGGTACAAACAAAATTGTTCCAGCTAAAGATGTTCCACCTCCAACAACTGACGACTGGTTGTATACAGATGGCAATAAAATTGTAGATAAGTATGGTAATGAAGTATGGTTAACAGGTGTTAACTGGTTTGGATATAATACAGGCACCAATACTTTTGATGGCTTGTGGGCAGCTGATTTAAATACTTCCATTGCCGCCATAGCAGACCGAGGTTTTAATGTTCTCAGGATTCCAATTTCCAGTGAATTGATTTTGCAATGGGCAGAAGGAGATATTCCGGATGCTAATTTTAATCAGGCTATTAACCATTATCTAGTTGGCATGAATAGTCTGGAAATTTTTGATTATGTGATTGGCCAATGCAGGGCAAACGGACTTAAAATTATCATCGATATTCATTCAGCTAAGACCGACCCTATGGGGCATATGAAACCCCTTTGGGTTGAAGGAGATATTACAGAAGCCGATTATCTGTATTCTTTATCCTGGATAGCAGAAAGATATAAAAATGATGATACAATTATTGCTTATGATTTAAAAAATGAGCCGCATGGTAAGCCTAATGAAGCTCAAAAGGCTATCTGGAATGACTCCAAAGCAGCAAACAACTGGAAGTATGTTGCTGAAAAAGCTGCATTTGCTGTTCTTTCTAAAAATCCAAATGTTTTAGTTCTGGTAGAAGGTATTGAGATTTATCCTAAAAATATTAAAACTAATAAAGATTATTCTTCTACAAATCCGGCAGATTATTACTTTAACTGGTGGGGTGGAAACTTAAGAGGTGTTAAGGATTATCCAATTGATCTTGGTAAATATCAAAATAAATTGGTTTATTCACCTCATGATTATGGTCCATCGGTTTATGCTCAACCTTGGTTTGAAGGTAACTTTACTTATAAAACATTATATGAAGATTGTTGGAAAGATAACTGGATGTTTATCCACGAGGAAGAAATTGCACCAATCTTAATTGGTGAATGGGGAGGTCACATGACCGAACCTAATCTTAAATGGATGGTATATTTAAGAAAGCTTATTAAAGACAATCAATTGCATCATACTTTCTGGTGCTTTAATGCTAACTCAGGTGATACGGGTGGCTTAGTATTAGATGACTTTACGACTTGGGATGAAGAAAAATACGGTTTTGTAAAATCCGTATTATGGCAAAAAGATGGCAAGTTTGTTGGATTAGACCATAAAATACCATTAGGAAAAAACGGAATATCATTAAGTGAATATTATAAAAAATAGTAATAAAAATCCCCTTATCTAAACGGTAAGGGGATTTTTTACTCAAGATGAGACCAATTATATTGGTGATATGTATGAGCGTGTTATAACAGCTACTTCACAAATGCTCAAAGAACAAGGAGCAGAAATTAATAAGCAGTCTATGGAATCTAATATCTCTATGGAAGCTTTAAAAACAGCCTTTGAAGATGCAATTGCTGCTATAGATGCCATAAGTAATTTTAAGCAGGAAGCTCTTCCAAGAATGAAACAGACCGTAGAGCAATTCAGAGAGCTTGCCGA
>JAAYML010000112.1 GCA_012521395.1 Candidatus Epulonipiscium sp.
ATTTTTTAATGTAAAAGCATAACTAATTATTGACTTGTTTATAATAAGCTAGTATAATATAAGTGAACCACTGAAAACACGAATGTGTCGTAGGTGGTGTTTTTTTATGCCTTTTTTGGGTAGTGCACTATTCCGTATTCATTATTGGGATTGGCTTTTAAGTTTATTCTAGATTTTATAATATTTAATAGATCTATTACATCGTCAAAGGTTATTTTATTTCTTACTCTTTTTGGCCACTCCGAATTATTAAATTTTTTTAATGAGTATAAATATATTATATAAGCTATAGTATCTGCAATCTGTACGAAATAAGACTCATTTGAGTTTTTAGGCATCGGATCTTCAATCAATTTTTCAATTTCTTTTCTGTAACTTCCGCTGTATTTAGATGGTATGTAATTGATTCTCTGTATTTTTCTAGTAACTTTCCGCATTTTCCCTACTCTACCTTCGTCTGTAATTATAAAAAAATTCCTACCCAAACAAATCTTTTTCATATCGCAATTTTTGCAGTACTCATTTAAGTCATTTTCGATTCTTTGAACATTGTAAATTAAAGCGTTTTCAAGTATCTTGTAGTCATTTTTTATTATGTTTTGTTTATTTATAACAACATTTATGATTTTTAAATCAAGATTGGAAAATAATGCCGAAAAAGTGAAATAAGATTTCCATTTTGATTTTTGGATCCCAGCTAAATTGTCTATAAGGATTCTTATCAGTCAAAAATTGCTTAGTGTGAAACTCCATTTTTACCGGAAGACCGTAACATTCTTTTAATTCTCTTCGACCACTTTTTATTTTTTCATGATTTGTTTTCCAAAACATTTCATGAATATATACACTTGTAAGTACGAATAATTCCGAAGATGTTAGGGGATATCCATCATCGCCAGACTCATCAAAGTACGAAATATACATAAGCTGCCTCCTGGTTATTATATGATCTTAATGTTATTTTGTTATGTATAGTATTCTATATCAATTATATTCTTTTTCATAAATTTGTCAATATTTATTTTGCTATCTTTTCTGTGCAAAATAATGTATAATATTAATTAATATAGCCTACCTATGAGGACTCGAAATATGTTTTTTTGCTATGTTTAAACTAGTCTACCTATAAGGATTCTGAAGAAGGGCGTAGCCCTTCTTCTTTACTTTAACACCCTTACGCATCCAAAGCCCTGGCTGTTTTTGCTTCCGAGTCCACATTCAACTGCTGTTTGCAATAGCGGTGCTGGCCCTGACAGAATAAAGGTTCCCGAATATCCCTTTATAATGAAGTTCTTGTAATCTATTATAGAGAGTTTAGGCTGTTTGAGTGGCCTTATAGACACATTTTCAGCAGGTGGTTCTGTTTGATGAAAAGCTTTATATTTGTTTCTTAGGTTGTTATCCATTATTACGTCGAAGTCTTTTTCTCCCGGTTCAAAATAACAGGTATATTTTCTGCCGTTTGGCCTGAGTAATGTGCTGTAAACAACTATTGGTGATAACGTGTTAATCTTTATTTTTTCATCATCGACTAGGTCTTTTTCCAGTGAAATGTCAGTTACTTTTACTTGTGCATGCCCTAGTCTGACGCTTGATTTAAACAGCAGACCGTTTGCAAGAGAGTTACAAAAATCGCTATAAGGCGATGTTACAACTAATGATACTGGGCCGACAAAAGTAATTGTTGCCTCGTTTTTATCTATGCGGTACTCACCCATAAGTCTGGAGAAGGCAAACATCTTAAAGCTCCTATTCCCGTGTGCAAAACCTTTATCGTGAAGAAAATCACCCATATCATTATCCAATGAGTTATAAATCATGGCTTGGACCATGTGGTTATAATGAATGGGCAGCGTAAGAATTTCGCCCTTTTCGGGTAAAAAGCAGATTTTTTGTCTCAAAACATTTAGCCTCCATGTTTAATATTCTCTTCACTTTGCCGAATATTGTGATATTTTCTCTTGAATGATATATTCGACGTTTTTGAGAAGATTCCTTCTTTTCGTAAATCACTGTACTGTTTATGGGACTTTGAAGGTATTTTAGAACTTTTCGTGCTA
>JAAYML010000113.1 GCA_012521395.1 Candidatus Epulonipiscium sp.
AAATTGTAAATAAGCTTAATTAATTGGCTTTTTTTGAAGAAAATTTCATAATTAGAGTAGTTTCCATAGGGATCTCTAAATTGCCTTCGATACCTAACTTACTTAAGTCCATAGCTCCAAAATCCATATTACTTTTTATATTTTGTGTGATTTCACCTTCAAAAATGAAACCATTATTAATATCTGCCTGAATATTTCCTTCAATATTTCCTTCCAGATTTACATTAGCTTTTAATGCATCATAACTAATCTTAGAAGGCTCATTGGTTGAATATGTGCCGCTTATTATAATATAAGCAATTTCATCTTCTAATTTTTCCAGAGTATAAGTGATTTCAGCATCAATTTTTATATTTGACTTATCAATACTTTCTTTAATAGTCCAGGAATCTCCTACATTTACTTTTTTCTTAGGCATGTATCTTGTAATAAGTCCCATGTCATTTTTGATGGATTCTTCACTAAAATGGCCTGAAAGGGAATCTTTTAATTGATTTAAATAGTCTAAACCAAAAATATCAGTATTGCCAGATTTAAATGGTTCAGTTAATGTATCAAGAAATTCATCCATGCCTTTAACTTCTTTTATTTCACCGTATTTTGTCATTATAACATTAAATTGTTTTCCAATAAAACTTTTATATATTTTACTTATTTCATCGCCTGAAGTAGCAGAGTCAGAATCAAATGAAACTTCTATATCATCCATATTCATGTTAAAACGGATTCGGTCATAGGTGTAAGTTAATTCTAAGTCACCATTTGATTTAACATCATCCACATTAACAGAATAATCATAGGATATGGTTTGTTTTGTTCTCGTTTCCAGTCCCAAAATTTCAGATTTTGTTGTTTGATCTATGGTGACATTGTATGTATAGTTGTCCCCTGTTTTAGCATTGATAAAAAATTGCAATTTATTTGGGTCACAAGCAGATAACAAAAGTGTTGCCATCAGGATCAAAGGCAATAGTTTTGTTATTTTATTCATATTACTCACTCCCATTTTTTTTCTACTTTGATTATATAAGATATAAAAAAATAGTCAATAATTAGCTTAAGATTCAAAAGATACAAACTAATTACAACGATTGGAATCTATTATATTACAAGTTTATTTTCAGAGACTTAAAAAATTTACAAGATAATATGGAATACTAAATTTTTTGCAAACATAATTTTTATTAAGCATAAAAGACTAGGATGATGGTTTTATAATAATGCTTACTTTATTGATAAAAATTTAAACATTTTCTAAACATGATGGATTACGCATTTTGAAAAGATACTTGAATTATTTACTAGGGGGTGCTATGATTTTTATCATAATGTTAATAACGGTATTTTAATCTAATTGTTAAAAGCAGGAGGGTCAAAAATGTTTTTTGAAATCATAAAAGTGATTATTATCGGAATTGTCGAAGGAATTACAGAGTGGCTGCCTATTAGCAGCACTGGTCATATGATTTTACTGGATGAGCTTATTAAACTAAATGCTTCTGATGCGTTTAAAGAAATGTTTTTAGTAGTTATTCAATTAGGAGCAATATTGGCTGTTATTCTTTTATATTTTAATAAATTAAATCCTTTTTCAGTAAAAAAGACAGCTCAGGAAAAGAAAGAAACCTTGCAAATTTGGTATAAAGTAATTATAGGTGTTATACCTGCTGCGATATTTGGTCTAATTCTTGAAGATTGGCTGGATGAACATTTTTATAATTATATAACCGTTGCAATTATGTTAATTATATATGGAATTCTTTTTATTGTTATTGAAAATAAAAATAAGGATAAGAAGTCTACAATTAATGATTTTAATCATTTAAGTTATGGTACGGCATTTTCTATTGGTTTATTTCAAGTATTGGCCTTAATTCCCGGAACTTCCCGTTCAGGTGCTACGATTCTTGGAGCGATACTACTGGGTACATCCAGATATATTGCAGCAGAATATTCTTTTTTCTTATCTATTCCTGTCATGTTTGGAGCCAGCGCATTAAAACTGATAAAATTTGGATTTGACTTTAGTACGATGGAAATCGTTTTATTATTAACAGGAATGAGTGTAGCCTTTTTTGTATCTGTCATTGCAATTAAGTTTTTACTTGGATATGTTAAAAAGAATGATTTTAAAGCTTTTGGCTGGTATAGAATTGTTTTAGGTCTATTGGTAATTGGATATTTCTTCTTATTCAAATAGATATTTCAATATTTTGTTAAGTTTTTTTATATTTTAATAAAAATATGCTTGCTTTGAGAATTTCTTGCATGATATGATTATTTTTAACAGATAAAAAAGGAAGCGATAATATGGCGAGTTATATAAAAGGATTAGATAAGGATAAAGAATTATTTATTAGTAAATTAAGTACGCAAGCCAAAGAAAATAATTATATTGATCCTGCACTGTATGCTAAATATGAAGTGAAAAGAGGCCTTCGTGATATCAGCGGAAAAGGAGTTTTGGCAGGTCTTACTGAGGTGGGAGAAGTCCATGCCTATGTTCTTGATGAAAATGAATTAATACCTGTTCCTGGCAGGTTAATTTACCGGGGTATAGATATTTATGATTTAACAAAAGGATTTTTAGAAGAAAACAGATTTGGTTTTGAAGAAGTTGCATACTTGTTATTAAGCGGACAGTTGCCTTCAGAAGAAATTTTAAAAGAGTTTAAAGCATTCCTTGAAGATTCTCAGGCAATGGATGATGTTTTCCTCAGAAATACAATTTTAGAGATACCAAGCAAGGATATAATGAATACTTTAGCCAGAGGTGTATTAACTTTATATAATTATGATAATAATCCAGATGATATTTCTATTGAAAATGTTATAAGACAAAGCCTGGAGTTAATTGCAAAATTACCTTTAATAGCTGTTTATGGTTATCAGGCCTATGTTCATAAATATTTAAATCAAAGTTTAGTGCTTCATAGTCCCAAAGCAGGTTTGAGTATTGCGGAAAATATTTTGCATATGTTGCGTCCGGATTCTAAGTACTCAGAACTCGAAGCAGTTATATTAGACTTGTTATTGGTTCTTCATGCTGAGCATGGAGGAGGCAATAATTCTACATTTACAACCCATGTGGTTACTTCAACTGGAACAGATACATATTCTGCTATTGCAGCTGCCATTGCTTCCTTAAAAGGACCAAGACATGGTGGAGCCAATATTAAAGTAAGACAAATGTTTAATGTAATGAAAGAAGAATTGAAAGATTGGGAAGACGAGGATGAAATCAGGCATTATCTGCTTAAAATTTTGAGAAAAGAAGCTTTTGACCGTTCTGGTCTTATTTATGGTATTGGACATGCAGTTTATTCAATTTCTGACCCAAGATCTGTAATTCTAAAGGGGTATGCTGAGCAATTGGCAAAAGAAAAGGGTTATGATGAAGAATATCAATTATACGAAAGAGTAGAACGTTTGGCTCCGGAAGTAATTTCTAAAGAGCGTAAAATGTACAAAGGTGTTTGTGCTAATGTCGATTATTATTCCGGACTGGTTTATAATATGTTGGGTATTCCAGGGGAATTGTTTACACCGCTTTTTGCTGTTTCCAGAGTAGTAGGCTGGTGTGCTCACCGTATCGAAGAATTAGTAAACCCTGGTAAAGTAGTCCGTCCGGCATTTAAGAGTGTTGCAGAAAGAAAAGAATATATTCCTTTAAAAAACAGATAATAAGCACATTTAGCTTGTTTTTCAGCAGTTATGATTTCCTAAAGAAACATCGGCATAGCTGGGTATATTACCGGTTATGCCGTTTTTTTAAGCAGAATATTTGTTTTGAGCAAAGTACAATGCTTAAGAATAGTTCATAGCTTATGATTAAGAGAATGACTTAATAAAAAAGTGATATAATAATACAAAAATATGTTATTAATATTTATTGTGCGATAGAAATATGTTTGATAGAATCAACAATAAGAAAATGGATTAATATTAAAGCTTACGAGTCAAATCTTATCTAAAGGAGGCCTTTTACAAGTATTGAAAGACTTAAAGATTGACTTATTATAATTTAAGACAGATAAATAAGAGAGCAGAGGGGTAATAATATGTTAAAAATAAAAAAAAGAAATGATTATGAAAGAATTATATTGGCAATGTTAAGAGAAAATGGTCCAATGACAAAATATGATCTGGCAGATAAAATGAATATTAGTATACCAACCGTTACAAGCAATGTTAACCGGCTGGTGAAGGATGGCTTAATTCAGGAAATAGGTGTTGCAGATGCTGAATATGGACGTAAGCCAATACTTTTTGATATCAATTATGATCAGTATTTTAGTATAGGGCTTGATATTCAGGAGCACTCTATTTACTATGGCCTTATGAATTTAAAGTTAGAGATGATTCAGGAAGGAAGAATGTTACATACAAAAGAAGGCCTTTGTGAAGACATTAAAAAAATAGTACAAAATATATTAGAGCATTATAATCTTAGGCACGAAAATATCATAGGGATTGGTATTTCCTATCCAGGATTTGTAGAGGAAGAAAAACTTTTGTTAAAAAAAGGCCCTAATATTAATATTTCTAATTTAAGTTTAGAAAATTTAACTGAAGAATTAGCGATGGATATTTATGTAGGCAATGAAGCAAGACTGGCGGCTTTTGCAGAAAGTATTATCGGAGTATCTAAAGAATATATGAATTCTATTTATATTTCTATAAAAGAAGGCATTGGAGCAGGCATTATACTTGATAAAAGATATTATTCAGGAAGTACTGAGTTAGCTGGAGAAATAGGACACATCGTTGTAAAAAAAGACGGGAAGCTCTGCAACTGTGGGAATAGGGGCTGTATTGAGGCATATATTTCAATTAATAGTCTTATTGACAGTTTTAATGCGATCAGTGATCGAAAGGTTAATAATCTTGATGAATTATTTGAAATTTATGATGTAAATATTTCAGAGCAAAGGCAAGTGATTAAAGAATATTTAGAATATTTGACTGTGTTGATTAATAATGCCTTTCTTATATTTGATCCGGATTGTGTCATCATTGGAGGAAAAATGAGTGAATATCAAGATAAAATAGAAGGTTTTTTGAAAGAGATTATGGCTTCTTATACTTGTGCCATGCTAAAGGCAGACAGAAAAATAGAATTTTCAGTACTGGGTTACAAAGCTTCAAAGTATGGTGCAGCACTTTTGGCCATAGAAAAGCTTATGAAATTAACATAAAAATTTTTATGGAAAGTTTTTAAAACATATTTTAAAATATATTTAAAAAGGAATTGAAAAAATACTGTAATAGCAGTATAATAATATTAATAATAAATAAGGAAGGGTAGGTAATATGAAACAATTTTTTGAAAGTATAAGCAAAATTAAGTATGAAGGTCCTTCATCAACGAATCCATTTTCATTTAAGTATTACAATCCAGATGAAATGATTAACGGCAAGACAATGAAAGAACATTTAAGATTTGCGCTGACTTATTGGCATACTTTGTGCGGGACTGGCGGTGACCCCTTTGGTGATGGAACAATGCAAAGGCCCTGGTTTGATATGGCAGATCCTATGGAACAGGCTAAAGCAAAGGTAGATGCTTGTTTTGAATTAATGGAAAAGTTGGATATAGACTATTTTACTTTCCATGACAGGGATGTTTCCCCTGAAGGTAAAACTTTAGCTGAAACCAATGCAATGTTAGATGAAGTTGTCGATTACATCGAAAAACGTATGAAAGAAACAGGAAAGAAATTGTTATGGGGAACTGCATGCTTATTTAAGCATCCGAGATTTATGCATGGAGCAGCTACCTCATGTGAAGCTGATGTTTTTGCATATGCAGCTGCTCAGGTAAAAAAGGCTATGGATGTAACGAAACGATTAGGTGGAGAGAATTATGTATTTTGGGGCGGCCGTGAAGGATATGAAACACTTTTGAATACGGATATGAAATTAGAAGAAGAAAACTTTGCACGTTTCTTGAAAATGGCGGCTGACTACAAGAAAAAAATAGCTTTCACAGGAGAACTTTTAATTGAACCTAAACCAAAAGAACCTACTAAACATCAATATGATACTGATGCAGCTACAGTGCTTGGATTCTTAAGAAAGTATGGTTTAGAAAAAGAATTTAAGTTAAATATCGAAGCAAACCATGCTACCTTAGCAGGTCATACCTTCCAGCATGAGATTCATTTAGCCCGTATCAATGGTGCCTTAGGAAGTATTGATGCTAACATCGGTGATCCTAATTTAGGATGGGATACTGACCAATTCCCAACAAATATTTATGATACAACTCTTGTAATGTATGAAGTGATTAAAAACGGTGGTCTGCATAAGGGCGGTCTTAACTTTGATGCTAAACCACGAAGAGCTTCATTTGAGCCAGAAGATATCTTCTTAAGTTATATTGCTGGAATGGATACTTTTGCAAAAGGATTTAAAGTAGCACTTAAACTGATAGAAGATGGTGTGCTTGAGAAGTTTGTTGAAGAACGTTATAGTTCATATAAACAAGGCATTGGAAAAGAAATTGTTTCAGGTAACGTTGATTTTGAAGCTTTAGAAAAATATGCATTAGAAAATGATCAAATTAAAGTAAAATCAGGACGACAAGAAATGTTAGAAAGTATTCTTAATCAATATATTTTAAGCAAATAAATCATTATGTTTATAGCGGCAGTACTTTATGTACTTGTCGCTTTTTATCAATATTAACTATGGTTGTTTGTGTATAAAAATCTGGTACAATTTTATAATAAAAGCTGACGGTTTTTAAATTTAAAAATTAGGGGGCGAAAAGATAGATGTATTTGGGAATTGATTTAGGGACCAGCTCAGTAAAAGTTATTGTGGTTGATGATAAAGGAAATATTATTGATAGTGCTTCAAGTAAATATCCTATAAGTTATCCTAAACCATTATGGAGCGAACAGAATCCAGAAGATTGGTGGCAAGGTACTAAGGATGCTATTAAAAGAATTGTAGAAAAGAATCCAGGTATCGGGGATAAGGTAAAAGGAATTAGTTTTAGCGGCCAAATGCACGGGCTGGTTCTTTTAGATGCAAATGGAGAGGTGTTAAGACCGGCAATTTTATGGAATGATGGAAGGACTCAAAAGCAGTGTGATTATTTAAACAATATCATTGGAAAAGATAAATTGTCGCAATATACAGGAAATATTGCCTTATCTGGCTTTACTGGACCGAAAGTTTTGTGGGTTAAGGAAAATGAACCGGAAATCTTTAATAAAATTGCTCATATCCTACTTCCTAAAGATTATATCCGTTACAAATTAACTGGAGAATATAAGATGGATGTAGCAGATGCATCCGGCACATTGTTTTTTGATGTCAAGAATAAAGTATGGTCTGAAGAAATGATTGATATTTTAAGTATTCAGCCGGGCTGGCTTCCTGAGATTTATGAATGTTATGAAGTGACAGGAATTATCAAAAAGGAAGTCGCAATAGAGCTAGGATTAAATGAAAATGTGAAAGTTGTTGGTGGTGGAGGAGACCAGGCTGTTGGAGCCGTTGGAACGGGAACGGTATCCGATGGTATTGTCAGTGTATCCTTAGGTACATCAGGAGTTGTTTTTGCAGCATCTGAAAAATATGTGGTGGACAAAGAAAACAGACTTCATTCTTTTAATCATGCCAATGGAGCTTTTACGCAAATGGGTGTGATGCTTTCTGCAGCTTATTGCTTGCAATGGTGGGCAGAAGAAGTCAATAAAGATATCGGAGCAGATAAAGTATATAAGATACTTATGGATGAAGCATCAAAGGTTCCTGCAGGTAGTGAGGGGCTTTTATTCCTTCCTTATTTAACAGGAGAAAGAACGCCGCATGCAGATGTTAATGCAAGAGGAGTATTTATTGGATTAAAGCCAATTCATACAAGAGGGCATATGACACGTGCCATTTTAGAAGGTGTAAGCTTTGGGCTTAGAGATTCATTGGAAATTGTTAAAGATATGCAGATTCCTATTAACGAAATCCGTGTAACCGGAGGAGGTATACGGAATGAACTTTGGGCTCAGATTCTGGCATCTGTATTTAATCATGAGTTGCATATTGTTGAAGCTTCAGAAGGACCTGCTTATGGAGCAGCAATTTTAGCAATGGTAGGTTGTGGTCAATATCCGTCTGTTGAAGCTGCATGTAAAGAATTGATTAAGGTAAGCAAGACAGTTAAGCCATCAGAAGATGATGCAAAAGTTTATGAAAAATATTATTCTGTTTTCAAAAAAGGATATCCTCAGTTAAAGAATATGTATCAGGAATTGTCTACAATTATATAAAAAGATAATTAATACATCTTGGTTACTTACATCATAATGTTTATGTAATCAAGATGTATTTTTAAATATTGAATTTGATTAATTTACAGTAGCATATAACTAAAAAATTAAAATAATATACAAATAATATAAGTGACATATATATTTGAATAATTACTATAATTCTCATTTATTTTGGCAGTAAATATTTAAAAAATATAAAAAATATAGTATTATAGTATAATATTAGCAAAATATGTAGTAATAATATAGTTTTTGGAGGTAGTCATGGAAGATAAAAATAGTAAGCTACCAAAAAAAGACAAGATTCATCAGGATGGCAAAAAAATCAAGAGCATAGAAAAAGATATGAGACGGAATAAAAGACCCATAGTTATATCCATAAAACTTAAGCTAATTGTTATTTTAGCTCTCTTTGCACTTATACCATTATTTACTGTTAGTGCGATTTCCTTTTCGGTTTCTAAAAAAGCATTATATGAGACCAGCCAGCAACTTTCATCAGAAATTGTAAAACAAACTGCTTTAAACTTAAATGCTTTTATAAAAGAGAAGGAAAACAGTATTTCTAAACTAGTGGTCGTAGATATTATGCAGCAGGGATTTCTGGGTCAGTATTTTTCAGACGATTTAGTGACTAAAGTTAAAGCAACCAAAAGAATAGAAGAACAAATGATCTATTTGCATACGATGGACAAAAGTTTTGAGAGTATTTCCATTGTGTTTAATGATCAATCGGTATTAGGAACAATAACAGAGTTATCACGTGAAACATTGAATTCCTATGACTATGAATTGTCTAAGGATGGTTGTTATTGGAAAACAGATTTAGAAGAGACCAATGGGAATATTTTATTGGTACGCTCAGCCAATAATAGTAAAAATGAATCTATAGCTCATGTGGTAGCAATCATAAAGCAGGAAGAAGTAAAAGATCTCCTGGCTGACATTGAACTTTTAGAAAACTCCAATGTTTATATAGCAGACAATAAAGGAAATTTGCTTTTTAATAATAACGAAAGAAAATCACATCTGGATGAATATATCCTGAAAGTAATAGATCCTAAAGTGGATTTTGGCTCTGCAACAGTTAATGGAAAGCTTATTACTTATACAACGCTTTCAAATGGATGGCTACTCATAAATGAAATCCCGCGGGAATCACTGACCAGTCAATTAAATACTGCTTTAATTTTAGTTATTGTTCTTATTGCCATGACAGCGCTGCTTTCAATTATTATTGGTATATTAGTATCCCGGGGATTTTTAAATCCTATTATAAGGTTAATGAAGCTTATGAAAGAAGCAGAGAAAGGTGATCTTACAGTTTATGTAGAAGAAGGCACAAATGATGAAATAGGAATGCTGTGTAAAAGTTTTAATAATATGATAAAAAACATCTCCAATTTAATTAAGAAAAATAAAGAAGTTATCAGTGTGATTCTGGATAGCAGTAAAATACTCCGTAGTTCAGCAGAAGATTCTTCAGTAAAGTTTCACCAGCTTTCAGCATCTATGGATGAGATAGCAGAAGGAACAAGACATCAGGCAGAAGATGCTACTCAAGGTGCCTCACTTATGTCTAATTTATCTGATAGTATACAAAATGTCATAGAAAAAACACAGCGAATATTTGATAAAAATAAAGGCACAGCAGAAATCATAGAAAATGCTACAGATAGCATGGATTTACTTAATACATCTGTAAGTTCTTCGATTAACTTTTCTCATACGATTAATGAAAGTATATTGGAACTTAGTGCATTAACAAATACAATAGAAGAGATTATGCAGTTAGTGGATAATATCAGTGAACAGACAGACCTGTTAGCACTTAATGCAGCTATTGAAGCTGCTAAAGCAGGAGAAGTTGGAAAAGGTTTTGCTGTTGTTGCCCAGGAAGTCAGACGTTTAGCAGAGCAAACAAAAGAATCTACCGGAAATGTAAGAAAAACATTAGAAATTATCAAAAGTAAGACCTCAGATGTTGTTCAATTGGTAGAAGAATCCGATGAGATTTTTAACAGGCAGGAAGTATGTGTTAAAAAGGCGCAAGAGGCATTTGTTTATGTTATTAATAATTTGAAGAATATGAGTGTTGACCTTGAAGAAATTAACAAAAAAATGCGTCGGATGGAAGGTCTGAGAGAAGAAACGACGAATAAAATCAGTAATATTGCTGCGGTTTCGGAAGAATTTGCAGCATGTACACAAGAAGCCAGTGTGATTAGTGAGGAACAAAAGACAATGGTTGAAAATTTATATGCCTTATCCAATCAACTAGCAGGTTCTGTGGAGATACTGGATCAGACCATTCAAGCCTTTAAGGTCATATAAAGCCCCTTATAAATTGGTTATGAAAACAGAAATAAGCTGGAAATTTATTTTACCAGCTTATTTTTGTTTTTATGTGATATTCATTTTATTTTTATACTCTTGCAAACTTAAGCCCGTTACTTTTTTAAAACATTTTGCGAAATAATTTGGATCTGGAATACCTACCATTTGAGCCAGTTGGTATGCTTTATAATTAGCTGAATGAAGAAATTCTATGGCTTTTTTTATTCTGAGTTCTAAAAGATAATCAGAAAAAGAGCTGTTTGTAAATTTTTTAAAGATTCTGCTTAGGTAGCTGGGATTAATATAAAATTGATTAGCCAGTCTTGTTAAAGATAAATCTGGGTCAGAAAAATGGTTTTCAAGATGGTGAATGACTTGCAAAAAGGTATTATTCTGTTTGCAATTATTGATGTTAGACATTTTATCGCATAGTTCTGAAATAACATTTATTACATATTTTTCTATATCAGCATATACGTGTTTATTCATTAAGTCAGAATAATAAACTTCATTTGACTTAAGTTCTGAATTTGGCACGCCGGCTTCCCTGAGAGCATTTGTAACTTGAGTGAGAAGATCAATGGCGAAATATCTAATAGGATTCAAGTCAGTAAATCCTTTTTCAAGAGACTCGTGAAGTAAATTAACTGCTAATTCAGTAGCCTGAGCAGGTAATGCTGATTTTACAAGCAAAATAAGATATTCAAGAGGATTATCTTTATTAGGCATATAATCTGCTTTGGGAAGATCCAAATTATGATTGTAAACAACAGCTTCATCTAAGATGTAGCATAATTTTAATGCATTTTTAGCTTCCTGATAGGAAAATGGTATATGCTGAACAGATGATGTGATGGTTCCAATACCACAGTAAACAACCATATTCAGGTTTGTTCTGAAATAGCTCACAATTTGCTCACAAACTTTTGGTAAATTGATCGTAACATCGTCAGATAAGAGGACAATATAATCATCGGAATCATTAAAAACATAAAGGTTTTTATTATAAGAAAAAGAGCTGTCGATATAGTTAATACAATTTTGGATAATCTGTTGCCTTGATTGCATTTGATTATAATAAGTATCAAATAAAATATTGATGACTGCAATTTGTGTTTGACCATTTAAATTTGATGGCAGCGTTTTTGCAACATCGAGCTTATTGATGAGTTCTATTGTTGCTGTATCTCCAGTGATTAAAGCATTTAAATATTGATTTTTTAATTGAGCATGATTACTTTTAATATATTCATAAGAATTTTCAAGTTGAGTAAGACGGTTTCTTTCTTCAATGATTTTATCTCTTAATTTTTTTAGGGTATTTGTAATCATTTCTGGGTCAATAGGTTTTAAAATAAAATCAGAAACCCCTATACTGATGGCTTGCTGAGCATATGAAAATTGTTCGTGTGCCGTGAGAATGACAATATATACGTCAATAAATTGAGACATTATTTGTTTACTAAGCATTAATCCATCCATATAAGGCATTTCAATATCTGTTATTACAATATCAGGTTTGGTTTCTTGCATAATATCCAGTGCCTCTATACCAGAATCTGCATCACCAATGACAGACATACCAAGAGACTCCCAGTCAATGCATAGTTTTAAGAGATTTCTGGTATTTGGTTCATCATCTACGATAAGGACTTTAAGAAGATTTTGCTTCATAATTTACCTCCTGATAAGGTAGCTTTAAAATAATTTGGGTACCTTTAAAAGGTTCACTGTTTATTTCATAGATATCATCTATTCCGTACTGGATTCTAAGACGTGCAATGGTACCCCTTAAGCCAAAACTTTTTGGATTTTCATCAATAGAATCCGTTTGTAAGCTGAACAATGTTTCTTTTGCCATGCCCAGACCGTCATCTTCTATATAAATATAAAGTCTGTTATTCTTAAGCTTTGAAGAAATGGTAATATTTCCAGGTTCACCACTAGGCTTAATGCCGTGATAGATACAGTTTTCTACAAGGGGTTGCAAAGTATTTTTAAGAATAGGGATTTGAAGCGTGTCTTCATCTAAATGATAATGGTCATTAATTAATGTTTTATATCGAAGTTTTTGCAAGGTCAGATAGTTTTTGATCATTGTAATTTCTTTTTCTAAAGTCGTCATGGCATTACCTTTATTAAGACTTTCTTTGTAAAATTGACCTAAAGCATGTATCGCATCATACACTTCTTTGTTATTGTGAGAAAGAGCTAAATATGCAATACTGTCTAAAGTATTATATAAAAAGTGAGGCTTAATTTGTTCGTTTAATATACTTAAAGCAAGTTTTCGTTTTTGCTTTTCAGCAGACACTTCTTTTATAATCATCTTTTCTATTTCTTCAACCATTATGTTATAGGTATCTTTAAGTTCACCGATTTCATCTCGTCCGGTTAAAATTGTTACAGGTTTAAAATCTCCTTTTTTAACACCTTGCATAGATGTAATCAGTTTGCTTATTGGCTGCGTTACAAAGTGCGCTGTAAAAACGGAAGCAGTAAGAAAAACAATGACTGAGATGGTAATCAGCAGCATTAAGAAAGAATTAAATGGGTTAATGTTTTGCTTAATAGTGTCTATAGGTGTATAACTTACAAGGGTCCAATTATAGTCATCCAGTGTTGAAGAAAGTACATAGTATTCTACATCATTTATCGTTTCAATAATACCATTTTTATATTCTTCTTTAAAAGAAGAAATAATAGAATTATTTTGATTGCCAATAATAATAGGTTTTTTATCCTCGTCCAGCAATATAAAAGAAGTATTATATTTTTGTTTTGTTTCTTCAATGATTGGTGAAAAGAAATCTTCTGTAATATTAATAATTAATATACCAATTGGAACAAGTTTATCAATATCATAAACAACCCGGATCATAGATACATTATTCTTACCAGTATTTGGGATTAAGTTGCCGCCAGCATTAATATTAATAAGATATTTTCCTTTAAGGCTGATGACGTCATTATACCAATTCGTTGAGTAAACATCTTCGTCGATGCAAAAGGTTACAGATTTAGAAACACTGATATACGTTCCATTAAAACGATATAAATAGATTGAATCAATAAAAGGGAAGGTAACAAAAAGTTGGGAAAATGTTTGTTGTACAGCTCTTTTGTATTCTAGACCATTATTTTCTTTATTTAGATAAGCACGTACATCGTTGTTTGATATGATAAGTTTAGATATATTATTTACATTTTCTATATTGGATTCAATATTTGATTTCATAAGATGGATGGATTGACTGGAGCTTACATTAAGCTGTTTTCTTTTTTCTTGTTCAAGTAATTGTTTATATAAAATCGTTGTTGTTAAAAAGTAAATCACTAAAAATAACATAAAAATAGTAATAATTTTATATTTTATAGGGAAATTCATAAATTGATTTTTGATGTTTTTAACAAAATGAGTATTATTAAACATAGCTAACCAAATCCTCTGCAAATATATTATAAAAATGGGCTTTACCAACATTATAACTGATTTTATTATATCATATTTAATAATAAACAGATATCCTTAATTATAAGAAGTAAAAAATATGCATAAAAAAAGTCAATTAATTACCTTTATTTTGTATGAAATTTGAAATACTATATATGTGTGATAAATATTAAATTTATCAAAATAATAAAAAGGGGATGATCATGTGAAGTTTAAGGCTTCAAGGTTAATCTGTGCTATTTTAAGTTTGACTTTAATTTTTGGAAGCATAGGTTGTTCAGGCAAAAATGACCAAAATCAAGGTGGAAACCAAAATAATAAACAGGTTTCTGAAACAAATGACACAGGTTCCAAAGAAGAAGTTGAACTTACATTCTGGCATATTTGGGGGGCAGAAACAGATGCTTCTTATGCAGCAGTTAAAAAAGTTATTGCTGATTTCCAACAAGAGTACCCTCATATAAAGATTAAAGAAGATACAACAGAAAATGAAGCTTATAAAACTAAGATTAAAGCTTCTGCTGCAGCTAATGAACTTCCAGACCTGTTTTCATCTTGGGGTGGAGGTTTCTCAAAACCATTTATTGATTCAGGAAGAGTTCTTGCAATTGATGATTATTTAGATGATGAAACCAAAAGCAAAATGGTAAATGGTGCTTTGGCAAATGTAACATATGATGGTAAAGTTTACGGTATGACCTTCGGTCTTTCTTGTGGAGCATTATTCTGTAATAAAGAGCTTTTTGAAAAATATAATGTAAAGATTCCAGAAACATATGATGAATTAGTTGAAGCAGTAAAAACATTCAGAGCAAATGGCGTTACACCAATGGCTGTTTCAGGAAAAGATATATGGACCATAGCAATGTATTTTGATGCAATGGCATTAAAAGCTGCAGGCGGCGATAAAGTGTATAAGACACTTACTAAACAGGGAAGTTTTAAAGATCCTGAATTCTTATATGCTGCAGAAAAATTTGCTGAATTAGTTGAGCTTGGAGCATTCCCTGAAGGTGCTGCAGGTCTTTCTAAAGATGAATCCGATATTCCTTTCCTCGAAGGCCAAATTCCAATGTTGTTTAATGGAAGCTGGACTGCAGGTACAGTATATAGAGATGATTCTAAGATTAAAGATAAAGTAACTGTTGTAGGATTCCCTGTATTTTCAGATGGCAAAGGCAGCAAAAACGAATTTACAGGTGGCGCATCTGACTGTATTATGGTTAATGCGAATACAAAACATAAAGATGAAGCAGTTTTATTCCTGAAATACTTCTGTGAAAATATGGCACGTGAAGACTATCTTGCAGGTGCATATTTACCAGCATGGAAGGTAGAAGTTGATGAATCTAATATCAACCCTGTAACTGTTGAGCTTGCAAAACTTACAAGTGAAGCAGAAGGATTTACTCTCTGGTGGGATACTTTACTTGAAGGTGAAGATACACAAACTTACTTAAATTCACTTCAAGAATTATTCTTAGGTTCTATTACTCCAGAAGAATTTATTGACAGATTACAAAGTATCTATGAATAAGATTGAATACTACAATTCTATAGAAAAACGACCACTTTAAGTTTCAAAGTGGTCGTTTTATATCAGCTTATATAAGATTAGATCAGTTAATAAATGTGATTTGTATTTTATAATGAAATCTGCACTAAGCTAGGAGGAGAAAATTTTGGAAAAGGTATGGGCAAACAAGAAGGCAATAGTATTTTTCCTCTTTCCTTCATTTGTAATATTGACCTTAATTATTATCGTTCCGATTCTCATGTCATCTTACTATAGTCTTCTTGACTGGAGTGGATTTGGGAAAGGCACTTTTATTGGTCTTAAAAATTATACGGATTTGTTTAAAGATAAAGCATTTTTAATGTCTGTTAAAAATTCAATTGTTTTTGCTATAGCTTCTGTCTTTATTCAACTGCCCTTTTCTTTATTGCTAGCCCTGGTAATCAGTAAAGGCGTTAAATTTGAAAGATTTTTTGTAACAGTGTTTTTTATCCCGGTTATAATTTCTACTGTAGTTATAGGGCAACTTTGGATGAAAATATATCATCCGGAATATGGTATTTTAAACTTGTTTCTTAGAGCAGTAGGTTTAGATAATCTGACAAGAGAATGGCTTGGCAGTAAGGAGACAGCACTGGGAGCCAGTGTAGTACCAGTATTATGGCAATATATTGGTTATCATATGCTGCTGATGTATGCAGGGATTAAATCCATTTCATCTGATATTTTCGAAGCTGCCAAAATCGATGGAGCATCATGGGCTAAGACATCCAGGTATATCACAATACCCCTGTTAAGACCTATACTTAGGATTTCTGTAACATTTGCAGTCGTGGGTTCCCTGAAAGTGTTTGACTTGGTTTATGTACTTACCCGGGGAGGTCCGGCAAGGGCCAGTGAAGTGACCAGTACCCTTATGGTTGAGACGATATTTAAAAGTAATAAATATGGATACGGAAGTGCCATGGCCATCTTTGTTATTATTGAGTGCTTTCTTTTGTACTGGATTATTGGAAAATTGTTTAAGACAGATGAGGTGGTATAATGGGAAAAAGCAAAAAGAATTTGGATTCAGTTAAAAGAGCAATTCCATCAGGAATAGTATATATCTTATTATTTATCTGGGCAGCGGTTCAAATATTTCCATTGTATTGGCTGTTTACCTTTTCCCTGAAAAGTAATAGTGAAATTTTTGGTGGAAATCCTCTGGGCCTTCCGAAACAATGGCTGTGGGAAAACTATGAGAAAGCACTTGTTACTGGTAAAGTAGCCTCATATTTTATTAATAGTGTTATTGTAACCGGCTTAACAATCTTGATTACAGTTGTTGTATCCCTTATGGCATCCTATGCCCTGACAAGAATGAGATTTAAATTGCAAAAACCCATGAATGCTTTTTATATGCTTGGACTTACTGTTCCAATACATTCAGCTCTGTTACCTGTGTTTATAATGTTAAGAAGCATGAAACTGGTTAATTCATATATTGCACTTATTTTGCCTTATACAGCTTTTGCTATTCCAATGGCCGTCATGATTTTTTCAGGCTTTTTATCTTCAATTCCCAGAGAACTTGAAGAATCTGCTTGTTTAGATGGCTGTTCCATATATGGCGTATTTTTCAGGATTATTGCGCCGTTGATGAAACCAGCCGTTGCAACGGTAGCTATATTTACTTTTCTTCAGGCATGGAATGAATTGATGTTTGCTGTTGTTTTTATCAGTGACAGCAGGTATAAGACCCTTACAGTTGGTATTCAATCCCTGGCAGGACAGTATACCATCGATTGGGGTGTAATAGGAGCAGGCTTAGTGGTAGCAACCATTCCAACCCTTCTTGTATATATCTTTATGAGTAAAAAGGTACAGGACAGTCTTGTGGTAGGTGCACTTAAAGGATAAAATTTGAAGTTAAAATATTATGAACGAATGATTACTGACAAAAGGAGGAACAAGATGTCAACCCGCCCTAAATATTTAGACAAAAATTTATCAGCAGAAGAAAGAGCAAAAGATTTAGTCAGCCATATGACTTTAGAAGAAAAGGCTGCACAGTTAAAATATGATGCACCTGCAATAGAAAGGCTTAATATTCCCTTTTATAACTGGTGGAATGAAGCTTTGCATGGCGTAGCAAGAGGAGGAACGGCAACGGTATTTCCTCAGGCAATTGCTCTTGCTGCGATGTTTGATGATGAATTTTTAAAAAAGATTGCCGATGTGATTGCTACAGAAGGCAGGGCAAAATATAATATGCAAAGAGAAAATGAAGACAGGGACATCTATAAGGGTATTACTTTTTGGAGCCCCAATATTAATATCTTCAGAGATCCCAGGTGGGGCAGAGGGCATGAAACCTATGGAGAAGATCCTTATTTAACAGCCCGTCTTGGTGTAGCTTTTGTAAAAGGATTACAGGGAGATGGCGAATATTTAAAAGCGGCTGCTTGTGCAAAACATTTTGCTGTTCATAGCGGGCCGGAAGGAGAAAGACATCACTTTAATGCAGAAGTTTCAGATAAAGATTTATGGGAAACTTTTTTACCTGCTTTTGAGGCATTGGTTAAAGAAGCCAAGGTAGAATCCGTTATGGGAGCTTATAATGCAGTAAGAGGAGAACCTTGCTGTGGTAATAAAACCTTACTTATAGATATTTTAAGAGAAAAGTGGGGATTTAAAGGGCATGTTGTGTCGGATTGCTGGGCAATCAGGGATTTCCATACAAATTATATGGTAACAAAGACACCCGCTGAGTCAGCTGCTCTTGCCATAAAGAGTGGATGTGATCTTAACTGTGGTAACACTTATCTTCATTTGTTACAGGCACACAAAGAGGGGCTGGTAACGGAAGAAGAAATTACAAAAAGCTGCGAGCGTCTGATGACAACAAGAATTAAGTTAGGCATGTTTGATGAATGTGAGTACGATAAGATTTCTTATCTGGAAAATGACAGTAAAGAGCATCACGAAATCGCTCTTATGGCAGCAAGAAAATCCGTTGTTCTCTTAAAAAATGATGGAATATTACCCCTTGATAAAAATAAAATTAAAACGATTGCAGTTATTGGTCCTAATGCCAATAGCCGTGAAATCCTGAAAGCAAATTATTGTGGCACCGCCTCAAAATATATAACTCTTTTGGAAGGCATTCAAAATAGTGTCAGTGAGGAAACACGGGTACTTTATTCAGAAGGTTGCCACTTGTTTAAAGACAGAGTAGAGCCTTTGGCACTTCCAAATGACAGAATCAGTGAAGCAAAAGCAATTGCACGTTTATCTGATGTAGTGATTTTGTGTCTGGGGTTAGATGCTAATTTAGAAGGAGAAGAAGGCGATACTGGAAACAGCTATGCAGCAGGTGATAAATTAGATCTTAATTTACCAGGCTTACAACAAATGCTTTTAGAAGAAATAATTAAGATTGGTAAACCAGTGATATTGCTTTTAAGTTCAGGTAGCGCTTTAGCCATTGATTATGCCCATGAACATTGCAATGCGATTTTACAGACATGGTATCCTGGTGCTCTTGGTGGGCAGGCAGTAGCAGAATTATTATTTGGCAAATATTCACCGTCAGGAAAACTTCCGATTACCTTTTATAGTCAGAAAAATAAGTTGCCTGATTTTAGCGATTATTCTATGAAAAACAGAACTTACAGGTATATTGAAGAAGAGCCCCTTTATCCTTTTGGTTATGGACTTACTTATGGAAAAGTTGAGCTTTCCAATCTTAAGGTGGATAAAGTTCAAATAAGAGAAAATGACATTATTACCATATCTGTAGACGTAGAAAACCAATCTGACTGGGAGCTTGAAGAAGTTATTCAAGTATACGCAAAAGTAACAGGAACGGAATATGAGGTTTTAAATCATAAGTTATGTGCATTTAAGAGAATTAAGCTTGAAAAAGCTGAAAAAAGAACAGTTTCATTAGAGCTTAAGGCAGAAAATATAAAAGTGGTAGATTATCATGGTAATCGGATATTTGATGGAGATAAAGTGATTTTATTTGTTGGAACCAGTCAGCCGGATAAAAGAAGTAAAGCACTTACAGGTCAGGAAGTGTGCCAGATAGAATTACCCCTCTTAAAATAGTAAAAAAGCCGCATTTTGCGGCTTTTTTATTTGCCGGGTATTAATTTTGTTTTATTGCCCATGTAAGGTTGCAGTACTTTAGGAATATTAACGGAACCATCTTTATTGAGATTGTTTTCCAAAAAGGCAATAAGCATTCTTGGAGAAGCAATAACGGTATTATTTAAAGTATGGGCATAGTATTTGCCTTCTTTTCCATAAACACGGATTTTCAGGCGGCGAGCCTGGGCATCTCCCAGATTAGAACAGCTTCCTACTTCAAAGTATTTTTGCTGTCTTGGAGACCAGGCTTCCACGTCAATGGACTTCACTTTTAAATCGGCTAAATCCCCTGAACAGCATTCTATGGTTCTTACGGGAATATCTAAACTTCTGAAAATATCAACGGTGTTTTGCCATAACTTGTTAAACCAGTCCATACTGTCTTCTGGTTTACAAATAACAATCATTTCTTGTTTTTCGAATTGGTGAATTCTATATACGCCTCTTTCTTCGATACCATGTGCCCCTTTTTCTTTTCTAAAGCAGGGAGAATAGCTGGTTAATGTATGAGGAAGGGTTTCTTCGTCAATGATGGTATCGATATATTTACCAATCATAGAGTGTTCACTGGTTCCTATAAGGTATAAATCTTCCCCTTCAATTTTGTACATCATCGCATCCATTTCTTCAAAGCTCATAACGCCTGTAACAACATTGCTTCGAATCATAAAAGGAGGAAGACAATAAGTAAAACCACGATCTATCATAAAATCTCTGGCATAGGTAAGTACTGCAGAATGCAGCCTTGCAATATCTCCGGTTAAATAATAAAAACCATTTCCGGAAACCCTTCTGGCACTATCAAGGTCGATTCCTGAAAAACTTTCCATAATATCAATATGATAGGGGATTTCAAAATCTGGTATAACCGGTTCGCCATATCGTTGCAATTCTACGTTTTCACTGTCATCTTTACCGATTGGAACACTGGGGTCAATAATATTTGGAATGACCATTAGTATGTTTTGAATTTTTTCTGTTAAAACTCTTTCCTTTTCTTCGAGTTCCGCCAGACGTTCGGCGTTGGCTGTGACTTGTTTTTTTAATTCTTCTGCTTCTTCTTTTTTACCTTGTGCCATTAAGTTACCAATTTCTTTAGAGATTTTTTTTCTGTTTGCTCTTAAATTATCGGCTTCCTGTTGGCTTGTTCTTCTTTCAAGATCTAAAGCAATTACTTCATCAACCAGAGGAAGCTTATGGTCCTGAAATTTTTTTTGGATGTTTTGTTTTACGATTTCAGGATTTTCTCTTATGAATTTTAAATCCAACATCATCATCACCTCTTCGAAGTATTCAATTTAGATTATAATACAATAAAAAAACCTTTCAACCCATTATATATATGGGACGAAAGGATCCGCGTTGCCACCCAAATTGCTGCTTAAAAAACAGCCACTCTAAAGTAGGATAAAGGTTACTAACCATTCGACTTTTCGCCGACAGCTCCAAAAGTGGAAAGATTTGTTGTTACACCGGTTTACACCAGCCACCGGCTCTCTTAAGAAACAAGCAAATCGTAGCTTTTATCATCGCTGTTTATCCATATTCGTCTGTTACAATGTATTATATTATCTTTTTTTTTAGATTGCAAGCCATAATTGTGTTAAAAGTAAATAAAAGTTATACCAAAATATTATTAATAAAAACTTTTGTTTTTATTTGCATCCTATTTTTTATTTGTATAGAATAATGAATAAGAGTTTTA
>JAAYML010000114.1 GCA_012521395.1 Candidatus Epulonipiscium sp.
AAATTGAAATTAAACTTAGCAATAGTTCTAATTTATCTAATGCAATTCTGACCGCACAAAAAACCCAGATCGAAACCAGACTGGTTCAAAATGTTTCTGAAAAAGAGGTACTGGAAAAGAAAATTGAAGAGATTCAGCAAAGATTGTCTGATTTAAGAGCAACTTTAGCGACGGAAGAATATAAGTACAATGAAGTTATGAGAAATTATGAATTAGCAGAGGCTTCTTTTGAAGCTTATCAAATAAAAAAGAATGAAGCAGAGCAAAATGCTGCTGCTGATATCGGTCGGGCAAGTATTATTGTTTCTTCTCCTGCTGTAGTGCCAGAAGTGCCTTCTAGTCCGAATAAAAAACTAAACCTTGGAATTGGGATTGTTTTAGGCTTAATGATTGGCGTATTGGTAGCTTTCTTTAGGGAGTACTGGAAAAACAGTGCGGTAGAAGCCACTAAAAAATCCTCCTAACAGGAGGATTTTTTTATTTTATCCAAAGAATTGGGGATTTTTGACCCTGTCTGAACGGATGGCTTTTTTTAAGATGGTCATTTTAGATTCTTTGGGGTTATCACCAAAGGAAAAAGGAAATTGTGCGCCACATTTACTGCACTGGATGTAATCTTTAGAATCCAGGATTTCGCGGTTATAAAATAAATAGGGATATTCTTGTAATTTGGATTCGATGGATTCTTCATCGGTATCTATTTTATAAGAGTAAACATAGCTGACTTCCCTGCGGATAATCAATTCTTTGTTTTGACATTTAGGACAAGTAAGCATCGGCATCCTCCTAAAAAATTTCATGTTTTTATTATCTCTTAGTACTTAAAAAATATGCAAAAAAGAGGCTGCTTAGAATGATTCTAAGAGCCTCTTTTATTTTTTATTTTGAAGCAGCACCTGTATGGTGCATTTTTTTATGGATTTTTTCTTCCCGTGTTTGCTTTTCCAGGTTTTTAAAAGCAACAGAAAGCATTAATTTAATTCGGTTCAACTGATTAACTTCGCTGGCACCAGGGTCATAATCTACAGCGACGATATTTGCCCCTGGGTATTTTTGCTTTAATGGTTTTATCATGGCTTTACCCGTTACATGGTTAGGCAGACAGGCAAAAGGTTGCATACAGATAATGTTTTCGACTCCTGACTCGATAAGTTCTACCATTTCAGCTGTTAAGAACCAGCCTTCTCCAGTTTGATTTCCTATAGAAAGGATGTCTTCTACGCCTTCTGCCAATTCATAGATGGACTTGGGTGCTTCAAAGCGCTTACTTTTTTCTAAGGCTTTAATGATGTCTTTTTGATAGTATTCAATCATTTTAATTAAAGCAAGCCCAGCCCATTTTTCTTTACGGCTGCCAGCAAGTTTTTCATATTTAAAAGTTGAGTTATAAGCACCGTACAGGAAAAAGCCGGTCAAATCTGGCAGTACGGCTTCAGCGCCTTCATTTTCAACCAGACCAATGACATTATTATTGGCGGTTGGGTGATATTTAACTAAGATTTCACCGACTAAGCCAACTCTTGGCTTAGTCTGATTTTTAATTTCTAAATGGTCAAAGTCTTTAACGATATTCCATACGTTTTCTTTAAATTCTTTATGACGGCACCTATGGATGGCTTTTTTACATTTCTCTGCCCACTGTTTGTAGAGGAGTTCAGCAGAACCTTGTATTTTTTCATAAGGTCTTACCCTAAGCAGGACTCTTACCAGTAAATCGCCGTACAGTAGCGCCATAATGGCACGTTTAAGCAATTTAGGTGTGATTTTAAAGCCAGGATTTTTTTCTAAACCTAAAGCATTCAGGGAAATAACAGGCACATGGGCCATATTGGCATCTTTTAATGCTTTTCTGAGGAAAGCAATATAGTTGGTAGCCCGGCAGCCTCCACCCGTTTGTGTAATGATGATGGCTGTTTTATCTAAATCATATTTTCCGGATTGTAAAGCAGAAATCAGTTGTCCTACGACAATAATAGAAGGATAGCAGGCATCATTATTCACGTATTTAAGACCTACATCAACTGCTGCATAATTCACGGAAGGCAGTACTTCCAGATTATAACCTGAGGCACAAAAAGCTTCCTGGAGAAATTCAAATTGATAAGGTGCCATTTGAGGCGCCAAAATGGTATAAGTCTTTTTCATTTCTTTTGTAAAAACAGGTCTTTTGAGCCGGATGTCTTTTTTTGCGGCTTTTATATTCTGGCTTCTTTCTTCCATGGCTGCCTTAAGGGAACGCAGCCTGATACGGGCAGCCCCCAGTTGGTTACCTTCATCAATTTTTAAGACGGTATAAATTTTTCCGTGTCCTTCTAAGATTTCCCGTACCTGGTCTGTAGTCACGGCATCTAAACCACAGCCAAAGGAATTGAGTTGAACCAGTTCTAAATAGTCTTTTGTTCCTACTAAGTGAGCCGCAGCATACAAACGGCTATGATATACCCATTGGTCGATAACCCTTAAAGGTCTTTGGACCTGACCTAGGTGGGCGATGGAATCTTCCGTTAAAACGGCCATGCCTAAGGCGTTAATCAAATCGGGTATACCGTGGTGGATTTCAGGGTCAATATGATATGGTCTGCCACTAAGAACAATCCCTTTTATATGGTTTTCTTCCAGGTATTTAAGGACTTCTTCGCCTTTTTGCCGGATGTCTTTTTTCACTTTTTCTTCTTCTGCCCATGCCAGTTCAGTGGCCCGATCAATTTCTTCTTTTGAAATGCCAAAGATTCTAAATTCCTCGTATAGTCTTTCTTTTAGTCTTTCCTTATGGTCGATGGGCAAGAAAGGATTCATAAAAAGGATGCCTTTTTCTTTTAAAACTTCCATGTTATTTTTAATCACTTCAGGATAGGAAGTAACTATTGGACAGTTATAATGATTGTTAGCTCCTGGATCTTCTTGTTTTTCATAGGGCAGGCAAGGATAAAAAATCCTTGTTATGCCTTTTTCGATTAAACTCATGATATGTCCATGAGTCAGTTTTGCAGGGTAGCAAACCGATTCAGAAGGTATGGTTTCAATACCTCTTTCAAAAACTTTCTTTGAACTTCGGGGAGATAATTCTACCCTGAAACCTAAGTTTGTAAAAAAGGTAAACCAAAATGGATAATTTTCATAAATGTTAAGTACCCGTGGGATACCAATTGTGCCTCTTTTAGCTTCTTCTTCTGAAAGAGGTTTATAGGAAAAGATTCTTTTATATTTATAATCAAACAGGTTTGGCAGATGCTCTTTTTTAACTTCTACGCCAGCCCCTCTTTCACAGCGGTTACCTGAAATAAAGTAGCGGCCGTCTGAGAAAGTATTGACGGTAAGATGACATTGGTTGGGGCAAAGGGGACAGCGCTTTTGTGTCGTTTGAGTTGAAAACACATTTAAACGGTCAGCGGAAAGAAGCGTTGTTTCTTCGCCTTTATACTTTTCTTTTGCAATTAAAGCTGCTCCAAAAGCACCCATGATACCAGCGATATCAGGTCTGACCGGTTCTCTTCCTGATACGAGTTCAAAGCTTCTGAGGATGGCGTCGTTATAGAAAGTTCCTCCCTGGACAATGACTTTATCGCCCATTTCGTCGGGGCTTTTGAGATTAATAACCTTAAAAAGGGCATTTTTGATAACAGAATAAGACAAGCCTGCTGATAAGTCTCCAATACTGGCACCTTCTTTTTGAGCCTGTTTTACCCTGGAATTCATAAATACCGTACAGCGCGAACCAAGATCAACGGGGTGTTCAGCCATAAGGGCTTCTTTAGCAAAATCGGAAACCGACATATTTAAGGAGTTTGCAAAGGTTTCAATAAAGGAGCCACAGCCTGAAGAACAAGCTTCATTTAACATGATTTTGTCAATAACCCCGTCTTTAATACGCAGGCATTTCATGTCCTGACCGCCAATGTCTAAGATAAAGTTTACACCGGGCAGGAAAAAGTCGGCGGCTTTATAATGGGCAATGGTTTCAATTTCTCCAATATCAACTTTAAGGGCAGCTTTAATTAAAGCTTCCCCATAACCTGTCACGGCTGAATAGGCAATGGTCGCCTCTTTTGGCAGTTTGGAATATAAATCTTTAAGGACTTTTATAACGGATGCAAGGGGATTTCCTTCATTGCTTCCATAATGAGAATATAAAAGAGCTCCTTCTTCATCAATTAAGGCGACTTTTGTAGTTGTTGAACCAGCATCTATGCCTAAAAAACATTTTCCGGTATAGCTGGACAGTTCATTTCGTTTGACTCTATATACTTCATGTCTTTTCCTAAAGGCTTCAAGTTCTTCCTGGCTGATAAATAAAGGACGCATCCTTTGAATTTCATGGCTTTCAGCTTCTTTTAGACCCGGTAATCTTTTATACAAAGCTTTAAACGATACAGGCTTTTGCTTTTTGGATAAGATGGCAGCTCCTAAAGCAACAAAGTATTCTGCATTTTCTGGTGCAAAAACCTGGTCTTCTTTTAAGTTAAGGGTTTCAATAAATCGCTTTCTTAGCTCAGATAAAAAAGAAAGAGGTCCGCCTAAAAAAGCAACATTTCCTCTTATAGGTTTGCCACAGGCCAATCCGCTGATGGTTTGGTTGACAACGGCTTGAAAGACAGAAGCTGCAATATCTTCTTTAGCCGCACCCTCGTTAAGAAGAGGCTGGACATCGGTTTTGGCAAAAACACCACACCTTGCAGCGATTGGGTAAATGGTTTTATGATTTTTTGCTAACTCGTTTAAGCCCGGGGCATCGGTTTTAAGTAAGCTTGCCATCTGGTCAATAAAAGAACCTGTACCGCCTGCACAAGTTCCATTCATTCTTTGCTCTATAGAACCTTCAAAATAAGTTATTTTAGCATCTTCCCCACCTAATTCGATGGCTACATCCGTTTCAGGAATAAAGGTTTCAACTGCTTTGGCACCGGCGATAACTTCCTGGACAAAGTCAATATTTAGCCATTCGGAAATGGACAAGCCCCCAGAACCAGTTATGCCTATTGTAATATGCTCATTGGGAAAGCAGCGGTAGGTTTCTGTTAAAAGATTGATGATGGTTTGTTTGATGTCAGAATAATGTCTTTGATAACGTGAAAAAAGGATAGTGTTTTCACTATCAATGACAACAATTTTTACAGTTGTTGAACCAACATCCAAACCAACATGCAGTTTATTGCTCATATAATCCTCATTCCTTAATCATAAATATATTAAAAAGTCTTAAACCCAAAAAGGCTTAAGACCTTTTGTTATTCTGGATGCATAGCTTTCTTATTAACATAATAATAGATAATTGAATTAAATTTGTCAAGAATTTTACTTTTTATTCATATCTGTTTACTTTTTATCCATATATTTATAATAGACCTTTTTAAGCGCTATTTTACTTTTCATAAAAAGGATCCTTGGCTAAGACGCTTTGACATATAAAAGGAGGGATTAGATGGATGCAGCAAAGTTTTATAAGATCATACAAAAGGACAGGGAAGAAAGAAAAGGGGCAAATTTTAAAGGTAATTTCTTAGATTATTTAGAAATTGTAAAAGAAAATCCAGAAGTTGCCGTCCTTGCTCATGAAAGGATTTATAAGCTTCTTATAGAACCTGGTGTTGAAGTCATTAAAACTGAAGAAGATCCAAGACTTCGCAGAATCTATGGCAATGACATAATAAAAAGATATAACTTTTTTAAAGAGGACTTTTTTGGCATAGACAGGGTTCTTATGAAAATTGTCAGGTATTTTCATTCTGCAGCCATGCGGGGAGAAGAGTCCAGGCAAGTCTTATATTTGGTGGGACCAGTAGGCTCAGGTAAATCTTCAATTATTGAAGCCATTAAGAAATTACTTGAATCGAGCCCGCCCATTTATGCTCTTGAAGGTTGTCCCATAAGGGAAGAACCGCTTCATCTTATTCCACATCATTTAAGAGATCTTTTTGAAAAAGAACTTAAAGTCAAGATTGAAGGAGATTTATGTCCTGTTTGCAGCTATAGATTGCAGCATGAATTTGAAGGTAAATATGAAAATTTTCCAGTGACAAGCGTGGAATTTTCAATTCAGGGAAGAAAAGGCATAGGCGTAGTGCCTCCTGTTGATTCTAATAATCAAGATACTTCAGTCCTTATCGGGAGTGTGGACATATCAAAAATGGACTTATATCCGGAAGACGATCCCAGAGTTTTTTCCTTAAATGGAGCTTTTAATGTCGGCAATCGGGGCATTGTTGAATTTATTGAAGTCTTCAAAAATGATGTGGAGTATTTACATACTATGATTACGGCAACTCAGGAAAAGGCCATTCCTTCTCCTGGAAAAGGGGCTATGGTCTATTTCGATGGGGTGATTTTGGCTCACTCTAATGAATCGGAATGGAATAAATTCAAATCAGACCATACCAATGAAGCGATTTTAGACAGGATTGTAAAAATTGAAGTGCCTTATTGCTTAGAATTGAATGAAGAAATCAAGATCTATGAAAAAATCCTTAAAAAGTCTAATTTTAAGGCCCATATTGCACCCCATACTTTAGAAGTTGCTTCGATGTTTGCTATTTTAAGCAGGCTTAAACCTTCCAATAAAGTAGATCCTATGACTAAGCTGAAAATCTACAATGGGGAAGAAATCATTGAAAAGGGGACGACCAAGAGGATTGATATTGCAGAACTTAGGGAAGAAGCAGGAAAGGAAGGAATGTCGGGGATTTCCACAAGATTTATTATGAAGGCCTTAGATAATGCCTTATCGGATTCAGAGCATAATTGCATTAATCCTTTAAGTGTTATGGAAGCTCTGATAAAAGAAGTTAAAGAAATGGCCGTATCTGAAGAATTAAAGAAGAGATATCTTGGTTTTATTCAGGATACGATTAAAAAAGAATACCATTTAATCCTGGAAAAAGAAGTCACCAGGGCTTTTATTCATGGTTACAGAGAACAGGCGCAGGACTTATTTAATAATTATTTGGATCATGCAGAGGCTTATATTAATAAGACCAAAATTAAGGACTTAAGTACAGGAGAAGAATTAGAGCCAGACGAAGAATTTCTGGCCTCTATAGAAGAACAGCTCGGTATTACACCCAGTTCAGCAAAAGGCTTTAGACAGGATGTAACTTCTTATATGTTTGCCGTTTTAAGAAATGGAGGGAAAATTGATTATACCTGTTATGAACCATTAAAAGAGGCAATAGAAAAGAAGCTTACAGCCTCTGTCAGAGAACTTTCGAGAGTAATTACCAAATCTAAGGTAAGAAACGAAGAACAAAATAAAAAGTATGATGCCATGGTAGAGGAAATGAAAAAAAACGGTTATTGCGATCACTGCTGTAATGTGATTTTGAAATATTCGGCTAACAATCTTTGGAAAGATTAATTGAAAGGAGACACAAATGGCGATTTTCCGTGAATACCAAAAATATGGCCGTGACAGGAGTATTGAAGATAGAAGAAGGCATAAAAAACTGGTTGAAAAAAGTATAAAAGAAAACATTGGAAGAATTATTTCAGAAGAAAGTATTATTGGTCAGTCCAACAATAAAAAGATAAAAATTCCCATAAGGGGTTTAAAAGAATATTATTTTAGGTATGGTTCCAATCAAAAAGAAATCTTTTCAGGAGATGGGAAAGAAAAAAAAGGAGACAAATATTTAATTAACAAATATAAGTTTGGTAAAGAAGAAGGAAGAGCCGGTAATGAGGAAGGAGAAGACATCTATGAAACGGAAATAACCATTGAAGAAGCTATACAGTATTTGTTTGAAGACATAAATCTTCCTTATTTATATAGAAAGGAATTTACAGAAACCGAATCAGAAAGTACTGGCAAGAAATGGGGTATTCAAGTAAAAGGGGCGCCTCCCAGACTCTCAAAAAAGCATACAGTAAAAGAAAGAATTAAAAGAAAAAAACAAGCCCAGCGAAATCAAGTCATAAAAGAAGGAGATAGGTTCCCGTTTCATGAAGAAGATTTAAGATATTACCGCTTAAAGCCTAAGAAAAAAAGGGATTCCAATGGGGTTGTCATTTGCATTATGGATACATCGGGTTCCATGGGTCAGACTAAGAAATATTTGGCAAGAAGTTTTTATTTTCTTCTGTATCAGTTTTTAAAAATCAAATACTTGAATGTAGAAGTTGTTTTTATTGCCCATACCACCGTAGCCAAAGAAGTAAGTGAGGATGAGTTTTTTCATAAAGCGGAATCAGGGGGCACATACATAAGCAGCGGTTATAAGAAAGCATTAGAAATCATTCATGAAAGATATAATCCTAAGACCTGGAATATCTATGCTTTTCACTGCAGCGACGGGGATAATTGGGGAGAAGATAATCAAAGAGCTGTTGAAGCCGCTCTGGAACTCTGTAAGGTTTGTAATCTTTTTGGATATGGGGAAATTAAGACCAGTACTTACACGAGTACAATTATGCAAAAATACATGGAAGAAATCAAAGAACCCAATTTTGCAATGGTCAAAATTGCTGGCAAGGAAGATGTCTGGGCTGCCTTTGTCGAGCTGCTTAATGTAGAAAAAAACAACAGACTGGAAGGATGATACCATGGGCTATTCTATGGATTATTCGATAAAAGAATTAAAGTTTTGGAATGAAAAAATTGAAAGGCTGGCAGAGGAAAAAGGCTTGAATTTTTATCCTCAGGAATTTGAAATCATAAGTTATGAGGATATGCTTGGGTATGAATCTTATTTAGGCATGCCTTCTCATTATCCTCATTGGAGCTTTGGGAAAACTTATGAAAGACTTAAAACACTTTATAAATATAACCTGACGGGATTGCCCTATGAAATGGTCATTAATTCTAATCCCTCTATTGCGTATTTGATGAAAGATAATACCTTGGTTCTTCAGATTTTAACCATGGCCCATGTCTATGCCCATAATGATTTTTTTAAAAACAACCGTTTATTTCAGGAATACACCAATGCAGATCTTGCCGTTGAAATGTTTAAAAATCATGCCGGCAGAATCCGGGAATACATTAAAAACCCAGGCATTGGTTATGAAAAAGTTGAAAGCGTTCTTGATGCGGTTCATTCTATAAGATATCAATGCGGGCTTAAGAAAAGAAAAAAATATGAAAAAACAATAGAGCATCAAGAGGAGGAAGAAGTTGAAAAAAAAGAATCCGACAGCTTATTACAATTTTTAATTGATTATGGGGACTGTGAAGAATGGGAAAAAGATATTATTTATATTGTCATGGAAGAAACGAGATATTTTATCCCGCAGATTGAAAGCAAAATCATCAATGAAGGCTGGGCTTGCTGGTGGCACTATCAATTACTGAATGATCTTGATTTGGATTATGGCAGTCATATTGATTTTTTAAGAATTCATAATAATGTCATTTCCCAATATCCAGGCAGAATTAACCCTTATTATTTGGGCTTTAAAATCTGGGATAAGATTGCTAAAAAAACAAGGGATATGAAAAAGCTTTTTGAAATAAGAGCTTTAGAGAGGGACTCTTCCTTTATAAGAAGATACCTGGATTTTGATACATGCAGGGAAATGAATTTAATCCAGTTAGAAGAGCAAGACCGTTTTTATGTTATCACTGAGTTGGCAGACGATGAAGGGTGGAAAAGCATTAGAAATTACCTGGCTGAAAGTGTAGGTATGGGAAGGATTCCTAAGATTGTGGTTGATGATGTTATAAAAAGTGACAATCTCTTATGCCTTAAACAAATTTATGATGGCAGGGAACTGGATGTAACCTATGCTTTTGAAACTTTAAAATATATTGTAAAGCTATGGGGTGGAAAAGTTAGTCTTGATACAGTTATCAATAAAAGTCCCAAAAGAATCATTTGCGATAAAGAGTTTAGAATTTCTCTTGAAAATATTGAAGATTAACTTTTCTATGGCAAAAAGCCCTTGGAATAGACAAGGGCTTTTTTTTATTATACAATAGGATAGGTTAATTCGATAGAGAGAGGAAAGACAATGGGATTTAAATTTTGTTCAATAACAAGTGGCAGCAGCGGCAATTGCATTTATATAGGAACTCCTAAAGTGAATATATTAGTGGATGCAGGGATTAGTGGGACTAAGGTTCAGGCCGGCTTAGAAAAAATAGGCGTAAATCCTGCCAGTCTTCACGGGATTTTAATCACCCATGAACATATCGACCATATCAAAGGCGTAGGGATTTTGTCCAGACGGTTTGACCTTCCTTTATTGGCGACAGCCAAAACCTGGGAAGCCATGGAGGCTATGGGGAAGGTTCTGGGGAAAATAGCTCCCCACAACAAGGTGGTCATTGAAAAAGATAAAGATTTTATTTTAAAAGATTTAGTGATCCATCCATATCCTATTCCTCATGATGCAGCAGACCCGGTTGGATATACCTTTGTCCATAGCAATAAGAAAATAAGCATTGCTACGGATTTGGGGCATGTCAATGATCAGATAAAAGATAATATCAGAGAATCTAATCTTATTCTTTTAGAATCCAATCACGATATAGATATGCTAATAAACGGCTCGTATCCATATTATCTTAAACGAAGGATTTTAAGTAATTTCGGTCATTTGTGCAATGAAGCAGCAGGAAAAATTCTGGCAGAAGTCTTTCACGATAAATTAGAAGCTGTTATTTTAGGTCATCTTAGCAAAGAAAATAATTATCCTCAGTTGGCATTAAACAGTGTAAAAAAACAGCTTCTTAGTGCAGGCATCGAACAAGATGGCCGGTTTGAGCTGACTGTAGCCAAAAGAGAGGATGTATCAGAGTTCTTTAGCCTTTAAATAGGCTTTTTCTAAGTGGGATGTATAAAATTCCTTTCTTTGCTTCATAATGATAATGAGGGTGATATGACATATAAAAGAAAGGGGTGCCCCTATGGCTAAAAAGAAAAAAATAGACAAGGCTAGTCAACCGGCTTCATTTGCCACTGAAGAATTTGCATCGGAATCCATCCCACAGCAAGGTTCACAAAAAAGTAGGAAAAAGAGCGGTAAAGAAAAAAAGAAATAGTTTAGCTCGAGCTTTTAAAGCAAGAAAAGAGGATATTGGACAAATAAATCCAAGATCCTCTTTTTGTTCTTTATTTCTTCATAAATTATCTTATTACAATGTCAAAAAATTGGTAGTAGAAGGAAAAATATTTTTATAGACTATGGCAAAAGATTATTGTATAATGATGAACGTTACTACTTTTAAAAAGAAGGTGTATCGTTGAGATTATCCAGTCATGTATTTGTGGCGGACTATGTAGCAAATATACTGGAAGAATTGGTTGGTGTAAAATTTAATCGTCGCTTTTTGATTCTTGGTGCTAAAATGCCAGATATACAGCCAATCCGCAGAATGGAAATACATTCGCCGCAAGTTATCTTACCTCATTTTGAAAGAGAATACGATAGAATTGTTTTGGAAGAAAAGAAAATCAACCGGATTTCATATATATTAGGCCTATTAACCCATTATATCAGTGATGGCTTTTGTTATTCCCACAATGTTTATACCATCGACATGAAAAAACATATCCAATACGAATACTATTTAAACAGGGAAAAAAGCAATATCAGAATTTTTGATGATATCAGAAAGAGCGCTTTAAATGATTTAGCAGATTTAAAAAAAGGGATCCATAGTATGGGAGAGTATATAAAAAATGAAAACAGCAGATATCTTGAATTAGTAAAAGGCCATCCCTGGGAGAAGATAATCCGGATTGATTTAGAAAAAGCTATTCTTTATTCTATCGTACTTTTAACCCATTTTATTCTTGAACTGCAACAAGTAAAAGTTCCGGCATTGTTGCCAGTATAAATAAGGTCACCCGATACGGGTGCTTTTTTTATGAGATCTGTCCGAATAAGATTTTTTAGAATTTTAAAATTGAAATAATTTTATTTAACCTAAAGTGCAAATATAATATATTTAGAAAATATTCAGCAAAACTAATATTTAAAAGATAATGCTCAATGATGTAAAATAAGATAGGAAAAAGAAGAGATAGTAATGCGGCATTACGAATAGTACAGCAGTTAAGGCATGGGAGACAGGTATAAAATTTTATTATGGCAATGATAAGGTATGGTTAGATGGATAGATATAATAACTGAAGATTATATAGGAGGAAGCTGCAGTGTTTGATGATTTTGTAAAATGGTTAAAAAGTAATGGCTGGTGTGTTTGTAGATACGATAATAAGTTAAAATATGACAGCTTAAAAGAAGTTTTAGCAAGATATAGTTTTGTGGATGAATCTTATCTGAAATTCTTATCTATTATTAAAAGAGCGGTTAATGAAACAAAAAATATGTGGTTTAATTGTTACGATGAGTTTATTGGAAATTCGGACATTGCTTTTAAATGGAATGAATTTGAGACTATAAGCTTAGAAGCAGCTGAAGACGATTTAAATTGGCAGAAAGATATAAGACTTTTTTGGGACAATCACTTACCGATAATAATGTCTGTTGCAGATACTTATTCATATTACGCAATGAATTTAAATGGCAAAATAGTATTCGGAATGGAACCTGAATTTGAAGAAGTTAAAATCATTGCTAATTCTTTTGAAGAATTTATAAATAAGATAATGACAAATAAAATATTATAGAAAAAACTTTTTAATTAAAATCGTATACTTTGAGTAATATTAGTGAAACAAAGGGATATGCAGCTAAAGGCCTTTAAAAAAATTTATTTGCATATTAAATGCCTTCCAAAGAAGAGATGATTGTGCTATGTCAAAAAAAGAACATAAATAGATTGAAAGTGGGTCATTATAAATAATAGTATTGTAATCAATGGTATATAGATTGCTGCGGAGAAATTTCATGTGTATGCGGGTTAAGATGACGGCTTTGGATTGACAAAAGTCAATGGATTAATTATAATATTCTTTGTTATTGCTCCCGTGGCTCAGTGGTAGAGCAGCTCACTCGTAATGAGCAGGTCATCGGTTCGAATCCGATCGGGAGCTTAAAATTTTGTAAAAAGCTGATTTTTTGAGTTCAGGACCAAAACAGATCTGAATACAGAGCAACTCATTATTAAATGGATAGTGAGCTGCTTTTTTAATTGAAAAATAGTAGTCTTAAGATGGATGGTATTATGTCTTAATTTCAGGAGCTTTATGAGCTCCTGTTTTTTTGTGAAGTCCTGATCCTGTAGATCAGCATCATGAAAAAAGGAATAATTACAAAGTTTGCAAGGGTAATATATGTATAGATGCCTAGAAAAGTAAACAGATTAAAAAGATCCTGACATAAAGAGAGTCCACCAATTAAGACCAGAAAAGTTGTTGTATAGATGCTGTATTTGTCATAGATTTTTAATCTTTTAAGGATTTTCATAAGCGCATAAAAGGTCAGGACATATTTTATATACCATGCACTCACAATTTGAATGATAACAAAGAACTCCCCACTTTCCATAAAACGGGATACTTCTACCAATTGTGTCTGTAAAATATTAGGATAGACCATAGTGTTTAAGTAATAAATATCAAAGGTGGATATCAAACCAATCATGTTTACTATTTGCATTTGGATGACAAAAAGTAAAGATAATAAGGAAATTTTGACAATCTTTTTTTTGTTTTTGATATCTTCAAAAAAAGGAAAGGAAATGACAAAGCAACCATACAAGCCAAGAATTTGCAATAAGGCCTTAATATGACCCTCGGTAAATCCATCTTTTAAGATGGGCATCAGAAAATAAAACTTTTTGTATTTAGCCGTAAGAATGCTTATAGTAATCCCTGAAAAAATAATCATTACCATGGTTAAGATGGTTGTAATGATTACGGCTGCTTTTCCTTTTTTAATCGTGTATAAGGCTGGAAAAATAAAAAAGAGTAAAATATACCAGGTCGGAACTTCAAGCAACATATTGGTATGCATAGAATTAGCTTCAACCGATGCGCATTCAAGTAAGGTTAAAAATAAAGAAATTGCAAATAATATAATTAAAAGATTTCCGAAAAATTTACCAACTGCCCCGCAGTAAATTTTGTACAAGTCAAAACAATTGGTCTTTTTAAAGGAAGAAAACATAAACCAGGCATAAAAGAAGATGATAACAGATGCAATAATAAGGATAAGCCAGCTGTCTCTTCCACCATTAAAGGTAATGAGGGAGGGATAAGTTTTCATGGATACAACAGATACACCCAGTACAATAAAGGCAAAATGTTTGCTGTTAAATTTATCGATGGTATCACCACCCTTTAAATACTTAATAGATATATTTTCCAAAATAAAGAATAATATTCTTCATTTTAAGGATAATATTAGGGGTGAACTTTATGGATAAAACAGATAACAGAGTCAGCAAAATTAAAGAAGAATTATCTGGCAACTCGGATTTTAATGTCAGAAAGATAGAAATTAAGGCAGGGACAGTATATATATTATTTTTAAACACCATTTCTGATAATCAGTTTATTACTGAATCGATTATAAAACCCATTATAAAAAAGAAGGATGAAATAAAAGATGCAAAGGAAATCAAAGATAAAGTCATAACCCATACAGATATAAACAATGTTCAATCTTTAGAAGAGGTAAGTACTTATATTTTGACTGGAAATACGGTGTTAATTTTTAGTTTTTCAGAAGAGATTTTTTATTGTAGTTCAAGAAAAATTCCAGAAAGAGCTGTAGAAATCCCACCTTCGGAGACAGTTATTAAAGGGCCCAGAGAAGGCTTTACTGAAAGTCTTACAACAAATTTGTCTTTGATACGAAGAAGGGTTGCTAATGAAAAATTAAAAATTGAAGAGTTGCTTTTAGGAAATGATACGTTTACTAAGGGTGCCTTTGTTTATATTGAAGGGACTGCACCTGCAAGTTTGGTTGAACAGGTTAAAAGAAGAGTCATAAGTATTAGTCAGGAACAAAAATATATACAGGAATCCAATTATTTAGGTGAACTCCTGCAGGATAAGCCAAGTGCCTTTGATACTGTAGGTTATACGGAAAAACCAGACGATCTGGTAGCGAAAATTCATGAAGGAAAAATAGCAATTTTGGTGGATGGAGATCCTTTTGCTATAACTTTGCCATATTTTTTTATTGAAAATTTTCACTCTCCCAGTGATTATAGCTTAAACCGTTTTATTGCCAATTATTTTAGATTAGTCAGATGGATAGGGGTTATGATTTCTGTTTTTTTTCCAGGCATTTATGTTGCATTAACCACTTATCATTTTCATTTAATTCCTCCTATATTTATTTTTAGATTGGCAGTTGCACGGGCAGGGGTTCCTTTTCCAATTTATCTGGAAGTGTTATTAATGATGTTTTTCTTTCAGATACTAAGAGAAGCTTCCTTAAGGTTACCCCAATCGATTGCGCAAGCCATTAGTATTGTTGGGGCTCTTATTTTAGGAGACACGGCCGTACAATCGGGCTTGGCATCCACCATTGCTATTTTATTAGTTGCTTTAACAGCACTTTCAGCCTTTTTGGCACCCAATATTTTTGGTGCTATTTCCATTTGGACGGATATATTAATTATTTTTTCATCTTTACTAGGCTTACCAGGATTTTTTATCGGATTACTATTATTGATTTCCCATTTAGCAAGTCTAACCAGTTGTGGCTATCCCTTTTTGTATCCGGTTGGTACCAAAGATTCTGTTCAATATAGTGACAGAATTTTACGTCCAGAGATTCACCATTTACCAGATTCCATTAATGAGGATGACCAGAAATGAAAATAAAAATGTTAGTTATTTTTTTAATCAATCTAATCATACTGACAGGTTGTTTTGGTTACAGAGATATGGATAAGGCTCTTTTTTGTACAGCAATAATTATTGATGTGGACGAGAATGAAAATGTATTATTATATACTGAACTATTTCATTCTTACAGAAGTAAAAAAGACAATTCCGAAACAGGAACCCGGATTATTTTTACAAGTAAAGGGAAAAATTTGTTTGAAGCAATTAGGGACCAAAATAAAAGTACAAGTTACAAAATCAATTATGAACAAAATAAAATCATAATTTTTACTACAAGAGCAGCACAATACGGTATTGATAATTTTATTGACTATTTAAACCGGGACCAGGAATTGTTATTAAGGCAATATCTATTAATATTTGAGGGAGATCCTAGAAGTTTGATTCAGTTAAAAGTACGTCAGGAAGAATTTGTAGGTCTTTTTATTTATGATTTAGTACGCAATGAAATTACTAAAAATTTTGCGGATATTTACCAGATTTATGAATATTTAAACGACAGATATGTTGGAAATTCTACTTCAGTCATTGCAATGATTAAACTTAAAGATGAAACCCTTCAGGAAGATCTTGTTATAGAAGGTTCAGGGATTATAAAAGATGGAAAAATGATTGATAAGATGGAAGCAAAGGATTCCGCTACTCATAGTGCTTTAGTTGGCAATGAATCTGTAAAAATAATCAGTGTTCCTCATCCTTATCATAAAGAATCAAGGATTATATTAGAAATATTAGATTCAAATTTAACGACCAATCTTTCTTATGAAGACAATGAAATTATTCTTGAAAAAAATTTTGACCTTAAGGTGACGCTGGCAGAAACCCAGGAACATCTTCGTTTTTATGACTCAAATGCGCGGGGAAAAATTGAAAAGTTAGCAAGCAAAGAATTTGAAAAAATGTGTATGGAAACTTTTGAAAAGTATAAAGAGAAGGGCATTGATCTTTTCAGGATTGAAGAGATGTTTTCAAGAAAATATCCTAATATAAAGATTAAGAATCCTATCCGGATAACCAATTTAAAGCTAAATGTAAATGTCCATTTAGAAGGAAGTACGGATGTTCTGAGTTATAGAGAATAAGTGTACGTTTTTTGCGTACACTTTTTTAATATATTTTATTTGTATCAGTTTGTTTTTTTAGGACAATGTTTATATTTTTCTTAGACTTTTTTTATATTTTCAATTACTTATTTTTGAACTATAATATTATGAAGAAATGGATTGCTTAGAAAGAGGAATTAAGTATGTTTGATTCTAATTACCAAAAATTTATAAAGTTTATTACGAATCGTTTGTTTATTTTATCCCTTTGTTTTTTAGTGATGTTTACAATTTTAGGTGTTCACTTGTTTAAACTGCAGATTATAGAAGGCGAATATCATCAAAGTAAGGTAAATACCAACATTTTAAGAGAATTGCCTATTTCTGCTCCAAGAGGAACTATTTACGATAGATATGGCAGACCATTGGCTGTTAATAAGTTAGCTATGAGTATCAAGTTGGATCCTAGTATTGATGTGGAAAATCGAGATGAAGTTTTATTAAATTTAATTGAACTCCTTGAAAAAAATAATGAAAAACTGATTGATAATTTCCCTTTATCTTTAGACAGACCCTTTGAATTTCAATCGTCAAAAAATGAAGAGTTAAATTTAAAAGCTGAAATTTTTAAAACTACCAAAGACAATTTAACAGAAGAGCAAAAAAATATGAACGGGGAAGAATTCTTTAAGGAATTAAGAAAGTTTTTTGAAATTGATGAAAGTTTAAATGACAGCGATGCCAGAAAGCTTATTTCTTTAAAATATGCTCTTTATGAAAAGAGATATAGAAAATATCAGCCAATCACCATAGCAACGGATATAAAGGATAAAACCATTGCACATTTAGTAGAAAATTATGAAAGCTATCCTGGTTTTTATATCGATGTTGAGTCAGTCCGGTATTATCCTGAAGGAGAATTGGTTAGTCATATTTTGGGCTATACAGGAAGAATAACAGAAGAACAGTATGAGGAATTAAAGGATGAAGGTTATCATCCAGATGATATTGTAGGCATTGTTGGGATTGAAAAAGAAATGGAAGCTTATTTAAGAGGAAAAGACGGCAGTATATCGGTAGAAGTAGACCCCTTTGGTCAAAGAAAAGAAGTTCACAATACGGAAGATCCGATACCTGGTGGCAAGGTTTTTTTAACTTTAGATGTTGGTTTTCAGCAAAAGGTTGAAGATATTTTAGTTGGGAAACTAAGGGATATTATTCTTTCGAGAATTGAACGCTCTCCTACAAAAAGTGAGCCGCCTTTTTATATTCAGGATTTACTTTCAGGCTTAGTCAAAACCAATACAATTTCGATTGAAAAAATTCTTGAAGCACCTGTTGGTACGGCGCAATATGAACTGGCTCAAATATTGAAAAGTAAAATGAGTCAGAGTGAAATAAAAAACGATGAAGAATACAATGAAATTGCCCATGCTAAAGAATTGCTTCTGGAGATTATAAAAAACAAGGAAGTTTCTTCAAAAGTATTTATTGCTATTATGGTTGAGCAAGAAGTGATATCGGCCGATGAAGAATTTAAACAAAAAGTAGAAAACGGAAATATTTCACCTATTCAAGTGTTAAGGGAAAGAATAGAAAATGGGGAAATTATGCCTCATGAATTGGGTGTTGACCCCAGTACAGGAGCAGTTGTTGTGGTTGACATTCATACAGGAGAAGTTCTTAGTCTTGTGAGCTATCCAAGTTATGATAATAATAAGTTTATTAATGGAATTGATTACGAATACTATAAAAAGCTTCAGCAAGACCCCACGATTCCTATGTTCCCCAGGGCGACTCAGGGAAGAATGGCGCCTGGTTCTACCTTTAAAATGGTGACGGGTATAGCGGCTTTAGAAGAAGGTATTGTTACACCCAGAGATAAGATTAACGACAAAGGCTTATATAAAGATGCAGGCTTACCTTATGCACGTTGCTGGATATATAGTAACTATAATATTGGGCATGGTTATACGGATATACACAGGGCCATTGAAGTATCCTGTAACTATTACTTTTATGATGTGTCTTATAGAATGGCCAGAATAGACGCGCAAAACAGTATTGAACAAAATGGTTTAAATAAACTGCGTTACTATGCAAGTAAATTTGGTTTAGATTCTAAAACAGGCATTGAAGTACCTGAATATGAACCTCACTTTTCTGACAAAGACGTTATTCGTTCAGCGATTGGACAAGGAACACACAATTTTGCTCCGGTTCATATGGCAAGATATATTGCAACCCTGGCTAATGGAGGCACTTTATATAAATTCCATATTGTCGATTCGGTTAAAACTTTTGATGGAGATATTATTCTTAAAAAAGAACCCGAAATACAGGAACAATCAAATTTTAAACCTGAAAATCTTGACGCCATTTATAAGGGTATGCATTTGGTTACTGCGGGAAATGAAGGGACTGTAAGAAATATTTTTAAAGATTTTCCAATTGAAGTGGCAGGAAAAACAGGAACAGCCCAGGAACAGTTAAGCAGAGGTGCCCATGCCTGGTTTGTAGGCTTTGCGCCTTATGAAGATCCGCAGATTGCAATTGCTGTAGCTATTCCTTATGGCTATTCTTCTAATTACCCTGCAGAGATATTCAGGGATATTGTAGCTGAATATTTTGGCTTAAATGCAGATTCAGAAAAGGCAACCATTGATAATGTCCTCGATTAAATGAATAAATGGTCCATACAGTATATTTCTCCTCCTTAGTAATATAATTCCTGGTCGTTTAATATAATTTACTGTAGGTAAATATACAAACCTTATATAAGGAGGAGCATGGATGTCTAATGCAAAATACCTTTATGAATTATCAGAACAGGACGGTATTTACAGTAAGGCATATAATCAATTTGGGGACAACTTACACAGACGGCTTGATATGATTAAAGGCTACCCTGTCAATAGTGCTGGCGATAATCCTTTATATTTGCTGCAGCTTGTAACATATGGCGAAAAAGTGTCAGAAGATATGAACGAAGGAATAGCAATAAAGCCTTATGAACTGACAGATTTATTAAAAGCTTTTGTATGTGCAGTTGAACATTTACCAGCAGATATTATTTTGACAAAACCTGGAGTATGCAAATATATTCAATCACATATTGAAGAATTCCTTTCTGACATATTAAAAGAAAATGCGCAAAAAGTGTCATCAAGGTCCTTGTAAGATAAAAGACTTTTTCGACCAATTTTTTTGTATAATATTTTTTTGACATAAAATATTATTCTTTTTGTATTAGGTAAAATATACGAAAATGAAAGAAAAACATAAATATGTTTATGCACACTTACATTTAAAATTTTGCTATAATAAAAACCGTAAGACCCCCCCAATTGATTTGAGATAAATTAAGCAGCAATAGGCTGCTGCACCCTCAAAATATTTAACACCTTCTCCAGAAAACAGTGGAATCCACTGTTTTCTTTTTTCTATAATTTGCTTTACTCATTTTACATATTTTTATGTTTTTTTACAAATTATAAAGATAATCTAAGGAATGGGAGGGTCAAAATTTAACATGGATAAACAAAAAGAGACTGTTGTACCTTCTTTTGCAATTTCTTTGGAAGAAGTAGAAGAAAGAATGAATCTTTTGCAAGAATTTATAAAAAATCATATGAAAAAAGGTGAAGATTATGGTGAAATTCCTGGAATTACAAAACCGACTCTATTAAAATCAGGGGCAGAAAAACTTTGTGATGTTTATGGATTTTCAAAATTGGTAGAAGTCAAAAACAGAGTTGAGGATTGGGAAAAGGGATTTTTTCATTATGAAGTGGAAGTAAGTCTGATTAATAAAAAAACAGGCTTAATTGAAGCTCAGGGGGTAGGTTCTTGTAATTCAAAGGAAAGAAAATATAGATATCAGGATGCTTATACGATTGTTAATACAATTCTTAAAATGGCAAAAAAGCGGGCTTTAGTGGATGCCGTTTTGTCTGCAACCCGTTCTTCAGGAATTTTTACACAGGATGTAGAGGATATGGAGGCAGACGGAGCAGAAGAAATAGAAAAGCCTAGTACAGAAAGACAGAGAAGATATATCTTAAGTTTAACGAAGGAAAAACATTTTGATGAAGATCAGTTAAGAACTTTCTGTTCTAATGTGATTGGAAAAGATAAACCCAGTAAAGACTGGACCAGTGAAGAAGCAAGTAAAATTATAGAAGCACTGCAGAATACACCAAAATCTTCAATTATCGTCAATTCTGATAAAAAAAGATAAGGCAGCATTTATTGCTGTTATTTTTTATGCGAAATAATTAAAAAGAGGACCCTCTTTGTTTTTACCAGACATTATGAAATAACTGCCATAGACAATTTTGAAAAAATGTATTATAATGTAAACAAATTATGTAAACTATAAGCGCTCTAGCTTGTTAGGGGGATAAATGTGAATAAGAATAAAATTTTTAAATGGGCTTTGCCTTTTATTTTTTTGGCTGTAAGCCTTAGTTTTTTATTTTTTTATCAACGTTCTAAAATTGAAGAAATGACTTATTATGAATTTTTAGAAAAAGTGGAATCCAACCAGGTGGAAGAAGTTATCCTTAATTCAAATCCAAAGATGAAGGTAAGGTTAAAAGAGGGTTCAGATAAAATATACGTTACAGATAATCCAAGGAATCCTGAATTAAAAGAATTTTTATTAAAACAACAAATTCAGGTTGTAGAAGATGATTCAGCAACTTTTTCTAATATTCTCAGGGGAGTTTTCATGATAGGCATATTTTTTGCATTTTTAAGATATATGAGTAAAAATTTTGGTCAGCAAAGTGCAAAAGATATGATGAATATTCAAACAAGCGCTCTTCCTGGACCTAATAAGACCTATTCTTTTAATGACGTTGCAGATAATGAAGAAGCAAAGGAAGAAGTAAAAGATATAATTGATTTTCTGAAAAAACCTGAAAAGTATATAAAGTATGGAGCCAGAATGCCAAGGGGAATTATTTTTTATGGCCCTCCCGGGACGGGGAAGACTTTAATGGCAAAAGCCATAGCTGGGGAAGCAGGGGTTCCTTTCTTTTCTGTATCGGGTTCAGATTTTGTTCAAATGTATGTTGGCGTTGGGGCAAGCAGAATCAGGAGTCTTTTTGAAAAAGCCCGTAAGGCGGGGAAAGCTTTGATTTTTATTGATGAAATTGATGCATTAGGGAAAAAAAGAGCTGCCAGTGTTACAGGGGGAAATGATGAAAGAGATCAAACTTTAAATGCTCTTTTAACCGAAATGTCTGGTTTTAAAGAGAATGAAGGAATTATTGTCATTGCAGCTACCAATCGTTTGGACGTTTTAGATGAAGCCCTGCTTAGACCAGGACGTTTTGACAGACAGGTCGAAATAGCCCTTCCTGATGTAAAAGGAAGAGAGGAAATTTTAAGGCTTCATGGGAAAAATAAACCTCTTTCTGATGAAGTGGATTTTTCGAAGCTGGCTAAACAAACGGTTTATTTTAGTGGTGCCATGCTTGAAAATTTACTAAATGAAGCGGCTATTATGGCAGCCAACAGGAATGCGAAAGCGATTTCCCTAAAAGATATCGATAAAGCCTTTTATAAAATTATTGCAGGTTCAGAAAAAAAGGACAGAAGCAATATTTTAGAAAAAGACAGAGAAATTACAGCTTTCCATGAAGCAGGTCATGCCCTGGTGACCAAATTAATAGCACCAGGTCATACGGTTTCAAAAGTAACGATTATTCCAAGTACAAAGGGTGCAGGAGGTTTTAGTATGAATATTCCTCCTGATAAGATGTATCATACAAAAAAAGATATGGAAGTTCAGATTATGATTAGTCTGGCAGGCAGGGCAGCAGAAGAATTGATTTTTGGTGAAGATAATATTACAACGGGTGCAAGTAATGATATAGAAAAAGCCACTCAGATTATCAGGGACTATGTTGTAAAATACGGCATGAGTAAGAGCTTAGGTCTGCTTAATATAGATGTCTTATTTAATAATCAGTCCCAGGCTTTTTCTGAAGAGGCTTTAATAAAAGAATGCAGCAAACATATGGAAAGACTATATAAAGAAACCAGGAATCTTATTATAGAACATAAATATTATTTAAATCAGATTGCTAAGGGTCTTTTATATAAAGAATCTCTCAGTGAAGAAGATTTGGATGATATTATGGAAGATAAATTTTCAATTTCTGATTCTGTGAATGAAAAAGAAGATTTACTGCCAATGGTTAAATGCAATAGAGTGGTTGAAGCCAGATAAAAACGGGTACCTTTGTGTACCCGTTTTTTTATAGCCGTAATCTGCTGTGAATAATTGTTATCCGATTTACATACTATAGCATAGGAGGTGTTGTCATGCAATATGTCACTGAATATGCTAAAAGAAGGAATACAGTGAAGTTATCATTAAATACTAAGAAAAAAAAGATGGTGCAAATGGTTTACAGGCAACCAGATAATAAATTAATCAAAAGACTTTCTTACACCAGTCCCAATCTTGAAGAAATTGTTTTATTTTATTTCAGGCAGCAAAACAAATATCGTAAAATGGGATATGAAATAAAGGAAAAGAAAGATGGGAAAATCATAACACCTGTTTTTAAAAAATAAGGCATGAAATACTTCCTGGATACTTGATAATAATAGATTTACATAATTTTTAAAAGCGGCTCTTTAGGAACCGCTTTTAAAATTAAACAGCATTGTGAACAAAGGATACGATTCTATCAATTGGTATATCGGTTACAGAGCCTACTGTATATACGGGATATCCGTCCCATCCGCCGGAACCAAGGGCACCAATTTCGCTTGCTGGAGCAATAGGTCCTGCATCATATCCATTGCTGTAAGCGCCTGTAATACCACAGCCATTATCATAGCCATCCCAGCCATAACCTACTTTAAATCCAGTACATGCATTACCTAATGAACATCCAGGGGGAGGTCCGATGCGGGTGATTAAGCGGACGAATACATTATTTACACTGAGAATTACACCAGTAAAACCTGCTCCGGATTGACCACCGCTACTGGTAAATATCGTAACTGTTTCTCCAATATAATTGGATAATAAGGCAGGAAGATTTCCACAGGAAGCAAAGCCGTCAGCCATAATTTACCTCCTTTCTAAAGTAAGCGCCAAAAAGCTTAGGCGAGAACCTTTAATATATATTATTAAGTCAATGAATTAAGTGTGACTAAATGTCTATAATAATTTTTAATTATTTGATGAAAGATTTTAAGATTTTTTAGAATATGATATAATAATGAGAAAACAGGATGCGGACCAGGGAACAGAATAGGCAATAGTACGAGGAGGTTATTTATGAGCCTTATGCTTGATTTTTTCTCCATGGATTCTAGTCAAAAATTCATGACCTATATGGCAACCGTTAAAGATTATCTTATTGCAGATGCTGTATTTAGTGATGAAACAGCTAATTTCAGAAATCCTGTGGAGCCAAAAAGCAGTGAATCGGTTACGGTTAAAATAAGAACAGCCAAAGATAATTGTGATGAAGTTTTTCTTATTTATGAAGATAAAAAAATAAAAATGGAAAAGTGTATGCAAGATGAATTATTTGATTATTATCAGGGGCTTATTCCCCCAGTTAGTCATACGCTTTCATATCATTTTGAATTAAAGAAAAATGAAATAAGCTACTATTACAATAAAAAAGGTCTGCTTTTAGAAAAAGATCCTTTCTTTGATTTTAAAATAATTCCTGATTTTTCTACGCCAGCATGGGCAAAAGGCGCAGTAATGTATCAAATTTTTGTGGATAGGTTTTATAACGGGGACCCAACGAACGATGTCCTTGATAATGAATATATTTATGCCGGTAAGCCCTCACAGCAAGTAAAAGATTGGTATAAATATCCTGAAGTTGATGGGATACGGGAATTTTATGGAGGAGATTTAAAAGGTGTTATTGATAAATTGGTTTATTTAAAAGAGCTTGGTGTAGAAGCGATTTACTTTAATCCAATATTTGTATCTCCCAGTAATCATAAATATGATATCCAGGACTATGACTATATTGACCCGCACTTTGGAGTGATTGTAGAAGATGGTGGGGAGCTGTTAAGCCCGGGAAAGTTCCATAATAAATATGCGAGTAAATATATAAAAAGAACGACGGATCTTAAGAATTTAGAAGCCAGCAATGCCTTAATGATTGAATTAATCAATAAGGCGCATGAATATGGCATAAAAGTCATTTTAGACGGGGTTTTTAATCACTGCGGTTCCTTTAACAAATGGATGGACAGAGAAGGCTTTTATGAAGGACTTGCGGATTACCAGGGAGGCGCTTACAGAAGTAAAGAAAGCCCCTATCACAATTATTTTTCCTGGTATCATCACAATTGGCCCAATAACGATTGTTATCATACCTGGAATGGTTTTGATACTTTGCCTAAGTTAAATTATGAAGGTAGCCAGGAACTTTTTAATCATATTATTAATATTGGTCGTAAGTGGGTATCACCCCCTTATAATGCAGATGGCTGGAGATTGGATGTTGCTGCAGAATTAGGCTATAGTAAAGAATTTAATCATCACTTTTGGAGAGAATTCAGGAAAGCAGTTAAAGAAGCCAATCCCAATGCTATTATACTGGCTGAGCACTATGGGGATTCCTATGATTGGATTCAGGGCGATCAATGGGATACAGTCATGAATTATGACGGATTTATGGACCCGGTTTCTTATTTTTTAACAGGTATGCAAAAACACAGCGATCATTACAGAGAAGATCTTTTAGGCAACAGTTATGTTTTTAAAGATGCCATGAAATATCATATGTCAAGGTTTAGTTACCAATCCCTTTATACGGCCATGATTCAATTGTCAAATCACGATCATTCAAGATTTTTAACAAGAACAAACCGTACAGTAGGCCGCATTCATACCATGGGTCCGGAAGCAGCCAGCCAAAATATTAATAAAGGCATTATGAAAATGGGTGTTGTTATTCAAATGACCTGGCCAGGTGCACCAACCATTTATTATGGCGATGAAGCAGGACTTGCAGGTTGGACAGACCCTGATAACAGAAGAACTTACCCATGGGGCAGGGAAGACCAGGAACTCTTAAATTTTCATAAAGAGATTATCAGAATTCATAAAAGCTATCAGGCCTTAAAGACAGGTTCTTTAGAATTCTTATTGACAGATTATAAGGTACTAAGCTATGGCAGATGGGATATGGAGCATGCTTTTGTTATTGCCCTTAATATGGATGATGTAGAAAGGGAACTTTTCATACCAGTATGGAAAATAGGAATTTCCAATACAGTCAACTTGGAAAGAATCTTTTTTAGTGACAAAGAAACACATTCAACACAAAGCGTTCAACACGAAGTTTCTAATGGGCATTTGTGTATTAAAATGCCTCCCTACAGCAGTATGATTTTTATAAACTAGGATTTTGCAAGCTGATTCAAATATTTGTCTACTTGACAATAAAAAAAATATATAATAATATTTCATATGTTAGTCTGAACTTACTTTTTATATTTTCCTCTTTTGACTTCTTTTGTTTTCAACTTATAAGTTTAAATTTCTAACTTCTTATTATGGAGTGGTATCGAAGTGGTCATAACGAGACTGACTCGAAATCAGTTGAACCTCAGGGTTCCGTGGGTTCGAATCCCACCCACTCCGTTTAACTTTTTGTATTATTTTTTATGATTTTATGGTATATTATTATATATAGTTCCTATTTTGTAGAAGTCAAAGGAGGATAATATGTTGTTGAAGAAAAATAGCCCCGCACATCTTGAAGAAATTAAAGCTATGGTTCGTTTGCTTGATAAGAAAAAGAAGAAAAAAACGATAGGATTTATTGTTCTTGCAGTTGCTCTTTTATTAGCAGTAACTGGTATTATTTTCTGGCTAATGAACAGGAATAAAGATGATGATTTTGAAGACGACTATGATTATGACGATTATGATGATTACAATGTAGAAGGCACATATCCAAATGGTGTATACGATGAAGATATTGAAGATGAAATAGATGAAAGTAACGAATAAAGTGATAAAACAGTAGAAATTATAATACAAAGTAAAAAAGACATCTCAGATGTCTTTTTTTTATAGGATTATTTTATCAAAAGAATACTAGCAAAATTACAAAAAAATAGTATAATGGTAACAAGTAGTCTTAATAATTAAATTTTTTCCCAGAGGCTTTTATGGGGTGGGGGGTATAGTGATGGAAGATTTGCAATCGGTTTATCAGCATGCCTATAAATTAGGTAAAGCAAATTATTCTGAAAATGTTTCAAAGGGTCTTTCTGGTTATTTACCTTCTTTAGATGGGATAGTAAAAAATAATGAAATCTCATCTGAAATTAATTTGGGTCTGGTAGAAATCCCACTTAAAAAAATAGTTGGGACTTATTCTCATTCAAGAAGCATTGCTTTTGCAAAAAATTTCATGCCTTTGATTGCCGGAGAATCAGAATTTAAGGCAAAGTGGATACGACTTTATGAATCTCATCTGGAAGAAGGTATCAGAGACCCAATTAAAGTTTATGAATATCTGAACTGGTTCTATGTGGTTGAAGGAAATAAAAGGGTTAGTGTATTAAAATATTGTGATGCCTATAGTATTTCTGCTTTTGTAACAAGGCTGTTGCCTAAAAAAGATGAAAATGATTTAGTCAATAAGATTTATTACGAATTCCTTGAGTTTAATAAATTAACAGGGATTAATGAGATTTGGTTTTCTAAGGAAAACAGTTTTAATGAATTAAGTAAATATATCCAGGAATATAATCCCGAGCTTAAAATTTATACAGATAAATATAAGCATTTCTTAGGAAATGTTTACCGCCCCTTTAGGGAAATTTACCATAAATTAGGGGGGGATAAGTTAAAGATAACAACAGGAGATGCTTTTTTAGAATATATTAAGATTTACGGTATTCCTGATGAAATTGAAGAAGAAAAATGCAGGCAAAGAATCAAAAAATTAATGATAGAGCTTGAAGCTTTATCTGATGAAGACCCGGTTGAAATCAGGACTGACACCATAGAAGTTCCTAAAAAAGGGGTTATTTCTTCCATTACGCATCATTTTATGGCACCTAAAAAGCTTAAAATTGCTTTTGTATATGCAAAAACCATTAAGAGTTCAGGCTGGACTTATGCCCATAATTTAGGAAGGCTTCATGTTGAAAATGTTTTAAAAGATCAAATCAGCACAACTTATATTGAAAATGTTCCGGAAAATAACAATGCCTATAAATATATTAAAGATTTAGCTAAAAAGGATTATGACATTATTTTTACCACCAGCCCTACATACATCATACCGACTTTGAAAGCAGCTTTTGAATTCCCTGATGTTAAGTTTTTAAACTGCTCAGCGACCCATTCGTTTAAACATGTATGTACCTATTATGGTCGTATTCATGAGCCGAGATTTCTAACGGGTATTGTAGCAGGTGCCCTGACCAAAACAAATATTATTGGTTATGTAGCAACTTATCCCATTTCAGAGGTGATTTCAAGCATTAATGCTTTTACGCTTGGAGCAAGACTGGTTAATCCTTATGTAAAAGTGAAAGTCGTTTGGACTAAAAAATGGGATCAACCTGAAAAATCAAAAAACCTGGCAGGCACCCTAAAAGATTATGGCGCAGATATTATTGCTCATGATGACATGCCAGTTCCTGGCGATGATTCTAAAGAATATGGTGTATATGCAACAAAATGCAATGAAGAGGGAGATCATTGTATTCCTCAGGCTCATTTTGCTATGCCTATCTGGAATTGGGGTGTTTTCTATGAAAGACTGCTTAGAAATGTTTTAAGCGGAACATGGAGAGTTGTATTTGATGTCTTAGATTCCAATCCTAAACTGGTTAATTTCTGGTGGGGTATGGATACTGGAATGGTGGACATTATTTATTCCAGAACCCATGTACCCCTTGAAACACAAAGATTAATAGAATTCATGAGGAAAATGATTATTCAAAATGAATATCATCCTTTTACTGGTCCAATATACGACCAGGAAGGAAATCTTAAAATAAAAGCAGATGATTGTGCCAGTTATGAACAAATCTTGTCTATGAACTGGTTTGTAGAAGGGGTAGAAGGGGAAATTCCCAAATTAGATGATGACCAATTTGCAGACCCTTTAACGGAAATGCTTGGAATAAAAAAATAGCCGTCAATGGACGGCTGTTTTTTTAAGCAAATGGATTAATATTCAAAAATATGATATTCATAAGCATTAATAATGGTTGTTTCATTGTAAGTCAGATATCTTTTTTGACGACCATAGTTTAAATGCTGATGACCGTGAATAAAATATTTTGGCTTATATTCATCCAGAAGTTCAAGAAAAACCTGAAAACCTCTGTGACATAAATCGTCCCCGTCCCCCAGGCCAAAAGCCGGGGCATGACTTAAAAGAATATCAAAGCCATTATGTTTTTTGATGGTTCTTCTTAATTTTTTTACGCGGGTTTGCATATCTTTCTCTGTATATTGAAAAGGGCCGAAATTATAAGCCTGGGAACCACCCAGACCAAGGATCCGGATATTATTGTGGACAACAATTTTATCATCAATATTGACACAGCCTAAAGGTTCATTGGTCATATAATTGCCATCATGGTTTCCATGAACATAAAATAGTGGTGCCTTGATCATGGTTACCAAAAAGGAAAGGTATTCAGCTTTTAAATCCCCGCTGGAAAGCATTAAATCAATATCTTTAAACCGTTCCCTGTCGAAATGATCCCATATATAAGAAGATTCTTTATCTCCGACAATCAATATTTTCATTGAACTTTTCCAACTTTCTATAAAGAAAATTTACTTTTGTTGTTTGTATAATAGTGTATCATAAAATAACAAAATATAAAACAAGCGAACATAAAAATATAAAATGAATAAGTCTCAAAAGTGAAATTCATAAAAAAGAAACGTATAGGATAATTAAGTAAAAAGGCAGAATTATCGGGCATAAAAGCCAATATAAGTATTGTTATAAATGTCGAATAAAAAAATTAATTTAACCAAAAATAATATTAAAAAAGAGGCTTGACATTTGGTTAGATTTTTGTTATTATACACTTCGTGACGTAACTATTTGGTCTTTGAAAATAAAATAATGTATGATGAATAACCAAACCCAATCAATCCGATTGAGTATTCTGGATAGCCAGTAACTGGCGAGGAAAGACTATTAAAATGAGAGTTTGATCCTGGCTCAGGATGAACGCTGGCGGCGTGCCTAACACATGCAAGTCG
>JAAYML010000010.1 GCA_012521395.1 Candidatus Epulonipiscium sp.
ATAAAAATCATCAATCATACGCAACAAAGGATCCCATTGGGGATAGGGCTCAGGATCTTTAAATATCATCTTTGCTTCCGGATTACTCATCAATAAATCATCGAATTTGTCAAGAACAGGCAAACCTTGCTTATTTCTTACATAAATAAGGAATAATATTTCAAATGGATAGAATCGATAACTGTTATCACTAAATTCTATTGCTGACGAAAAACTCTTTGTGGCTTCTACAGAGTAGAATAATATCATTTGCTGGATCAAATTTTAAATTTCATCTAAGTCACCAGTTGTCCACTTGTCCAGTACTTCTTTATAAATACCCAGATCCTCAGGGATTAATAGGTACTTAAGTTCTGCACCTTTAAAATAATTTTTCACTGCTTGATGAACATTTTGATTGGTTCCTAAAAGGGTTTTATTTCTATATTGCAAATATAATTCAAATAAAAACCAAATGTGCATACGACATTCGTTCACATTCATTATATTTTCGCCCAATTGCTCCGTAATAAAATCAAATAATGCATTTTCTTCTTTCTCCCAGCCAAACATGGTAAAATGGATTAGCGCTATAATAAGCTCCCCGATATCATATCCTACCCAGGTACTCATGTTAGGGTAACGTGTTTTGTAAAGTTCCCGAGCCATATATTAGTAAAAGATCGCCTTTTGGGCTTGTTTTAAGTTTTCTGTTTGACTTCTGCCATTAATAAGAACATCTTCTTTCCTTTTAGATATGTAATATGAAATAATATCATCTATATATATAAACAAAACATGCTCCCTGTCTAAGTTGTTTGACTGAATGATATCAGCTATTTCACTTTCATCTTCATGATAAGATTCTTCATCCAGCTCTATTACTTCCTGACAATTTTTAATATGCTTTTTAAATGTGCGTTGAAATTTCTTTTCATATAATCCGTCCGATTCTCCTCTGAAAATTCTGTATCGGTTCCATCTTGTCCAATAGAGTTTATTAACTCATTCATATCTTCAAGTTGCATGTCTGCTCCTAAAACGGCTTTTCTTCCATCTTTCTTTTAATGTAATTTCTTTTGATAAGGTTAAAACCAACTGCTTTGTCATGGTATCGACATAGGGGGCACACACATAAATTTGTCCACTGTTTTCTTTTACTTTAACATACCATTCTCCGATTCTGGAATCATAATCTGCATCTGGTACCCAGTCAAAAACATCAATAAAAGTTTTATCTTCACATATCAACGTTTATTAGAATGAATTTTAATTTTTTACTGCACAAGAATTAAAAAAAAGCATAAAATCATTTCACAATTTGCATTATACTAATTTGAATAAAATCTTCTATTCTTTTCAAGAGAATAAAACGCCTTTTTCAACTACTGAGCAACATTCATACAAGATAACGATTGAAGTGGAGATTGTTAAGGACTATTTGTAAAATCTCATGATATTCATTTGAATCTATTCCGTTTTCTTTTAATTTTTCAATCAACTCATCCTTATCAATTTCTTGCTTATTGACAAAAAAAGCGTTTAATTTAAAGAAGCCTTTATCTGTTTTATTTTTAGAAAAAAACAAACAAGTAACAAATCCTTTATAGTAAAATAATAAACGCTCTGTTTCTAAATTATCTGATAATAGATGCGTATCATCTGCAGGTCCGACAAAGTAAAGCCAGATGTCACCATCTCGATTTATCAATCTACTGGGTAAAATATCATTTTCGTCATCATCTTGTACTCTAAAACTTTCAACCGTGTATTTAGCCGATATAACATTTTGGTTCAAAATCTCACAGAATTCACAGAGTTTGTTCTGCAATGCGCGTTCAGGTTCACCATAATAAGCAAGAAGTTCTTTTTTGAAAAGCGTTAAAAGCTCTTTTTTAAGTTTATCATTATACCTATATATAGAAGTTCCTGAATGCTCTTTTTTAAATTTTTCTTTAAGGACACTAGATGAATAATCATGCCTGTAAAATTCGATGGCCTGACGCACTATATTAAAGTGTTCTTTTTTACACACATTAAGATCAACAATCTCACCACCCCGCACATTACATGAAGCCAGCCAAACCAGGCCATCAATAATATATATAAATTTATAAATATCCATGCCTGTGTCCGTACGCATCACAGAATCTGAAAGATAATATATCAGGGTCAGAAAAATTTTACCTTCTTTATCTCTCACACCATATGCAAGATTTACATTCATCACTTCAATATCATTCTCCTTCGGATATCCTCTTATGTATGATTTAACATAATTTGCTATTGCATCAATCTGGTGATTATCTGTCAGTGTCCATTCAAATGCATACTTTTCTTCATTATTACTTGCATGCAAATTCATTTTTTATATCACTCCTTTTCAAAATGAATCTTTCCAAAAACAAAATCAAGGCAAGCTTAAATTTTTCGGCTTACCTTGAAAAAAAAATACGGGAAAGCAAAAGACCTCCCTGTGCATACCCGTTCTTTAATCAATAAAAGATTCAAAAAAGCACCTTATGATTACAGTACTTCTGCTCTTGTAATGTTATCTTGTCGGATCAAATTTACCGTCTGTCTTACTAATTATAATATTTGCCTCTGAAATGCTTTTGAGTGCATTTTTAGCTCATCGACTAATTTTGCTCTTATCAGTAAATGATAGGTGCTGTCTCGTAAGATCAGCTCATTTTGCTTTTGTTTTTTTATCTTTAAAATTTGTTTTAATATTAGCAAAAAAGTAATTTTATTATATTTTAATTAATAATCCATTTCAATAATTTTTTAATTACTTACTTTAATTTTTAGAACAGTTCTTTTGCTTCTTCCCTGTTACCTCTGTTTTTTTATGATAATCTATCTGCTGTTTTAAAACAAGAATTATAAAAAACCACCTTTAATCATTTTTGATTAAAGGTGGTTTTTTATATCCGCGTGTGCTCCACAAAATATAGAAATTTTTTAACTCATATCTTCTATTTTTCATTTTGACTTTGCTCCTTTGATTTTAATTTTTTTGTATCAAAAGTGCAAAGTCTGAGGATAACAGCCTTTGAACGGCTCAACGCTCCATGCAGTCTCCTCAAACTCTGTATGGAGCTTCTGCATTGATTAGAATCATAGGTTTCTCCCCTTTATGCATTCTGTAACGGAAGCAGAAGAACCTCCCCTTTTTAGCTAAAGTATTCTACTCCTGCCTCGAATATCTTCTGATCTTTTTCTCCGGGCACATTCTTAGCCACATTGGAACCGATTCTTTCAGAATGGCCCATTTTACCAAGCACCCTTCCGTCAGGGCTTGTGATTCCTTCTATGGCATCAATTGAGCCATTTGGATTAAACCTTATATCATAAGTAGGATTACCATCCAGGTCCACATATTGTGTTGCTATCTGGCCATTCTTCTTCATCATTTCCAGTACATCTTCATTAGCAATGAATCTGCCTTCCCCATGTGAAACCGCTATGGTGTGAATATCCCCGAGGGATACCTTAGAAAACCAGGGTGACAAGGTGGATACCACTTTGGTACGAACCATACAGGATACGTGGCGGCCTATGGTATTAAAGGTCAGTGTAGGACAATCCTCAGTAATATCTCTTATTTCTCCATATGGTACAAGCCCAAGTTTTATAAGAGCCTGAAAACCATTGCAAATTCCCAGCATCAGTCCATCCCGCTGCTTAAGGAGTCGCATAACCGCCTCTTTTACATAAGGATTCCTGAAAGCGGTGGCAATAAACTTACCTGATCCATCAGGCTCGTCACCCCCACTAAAGCCTCCGGGAAGCATAATGATCTGAGCATTATCTATTTTTTGCGCCATAACCTTTATAGACTCCTCTACATCGCTTGGAGTAAGGTTTTTGATCACCAGTATGTCTACCAGTCCTCCAGCTTTCTCAAAAGCTTTGGCTGTATCATATTCGCAGTTTGTTCCCGGGAACACTGGCATGAAAATACGTGGTTTTGCAATCTTTAAGCTCGATTTTTTCCTGTCTGGACTGCTGAATGAATATAATGCAGCATTTGTTCTGCTTTCCTGCGTTTTGGTGGGGAATATTTTTTCCAAAGGTGCTTCCCATTTTTCGATTGCCTTATCCAGAAGGATTGATTTCCCGTTAATCTTAATGACTTTTTCCGCAACAGTCGTACCCAGTAATTTGAACTCAAGTCCTTTGAAAAGCTCATCAGGATTTTCATTATCGGCTATTTCCAATACCATTGAACCGTAATCAGCAGTAAACAAGCTTCTTACATCCATTGAACCATTAAACTCAAAACCAATTTTATTTCCAAAACTCATCTTACTAATCGCTTCAGCAATTCCTCCAGTCCTTACGGTATGGGCTGCAAGGATTTTTCCCGAGCAGGCAAGCTCATAAATACGTTCCCAATTTCTTTCCAACTGATCAAAATCAGGCAACTGATGCTTGTCCCTTTTTACAGGAAGCAATATAACTTTACTTCCTGCCTTTTTAAACTCGGTTGATATCACATGATTTACATTCACAACATCTACTGCAAAAGCCACTAGCGTTGGAGGTACATCCATATCTTTAAAAGTACCTGACATGCTGTCTTTCCCTCCAATGGCAGGTATACCCAGCTTCATCTGGACATAAAGAGATCCCAAAAGAGCACTGAAAGGTTTACCCCATCTGACAGGATCCTTGCGCAGCCTCTCAAAATATTCCTGAAGGGTAAGGCGTATGGTTTTATAATTCCCGCCCATGGCAACAACCTTAGAAATAGCTTCAATGATGGCGTATGCTGCCCCATGGAAAGGACTCCATTTTGAAACAACGGGATCATATCCATAAGTCATCACTGTTCCGATAGATGTATCGCCATTAAGAACAGGAATCTTAGCAGCCATTCCTTCCTGAGGACTCAATTGATAGCTTCCTCCAAAAGGCATAAGTACTGTTCCTGCACCAATCGTACTGTCGAATCTTTCCACCAATCCCTTTTGGCTGCAGACATTAAGTCTTTGAAGATTAGTAAGCCAGGCTTGTTCTATATCTTCCAGTTTTTCTTCCACTTCTTTGGGCAATGAACAAAAAACATTATTATTTTCATCAGGTGAAGCTACTAATACATTAGTATGCTGCTTTGCTCCATTTGAATTTAAAAATTCCCTGCTGATATCTACAATAACTTTTCCTCTCCAAAACATACGCATTCTCATGTCTTCGGTCACTACTGCCACTTCTGTAGCTTCAAGGTTTTCTTCTTTTGCAGCATCTATGAATGTCTGAGCATCTTTTTTGGCAACGACAACAGCCATGCGTTCCTGTGACTCGGATATCGCAAGCTCGGTTCCATCCAATCCTTCATATTTTTTTGGTACAGCATCAAGATTTATATCCAGCCCGTCCGCCAATTCACCGATGGCAACAGATACGCCCCCTGCTCCAAAGTCATTACATTTTTTTATCATTACACTTACTTTTGGATTTCTAAAAAATCTTTGTATTTTTCTTTCCGTCAAAGGATTTCCTTTTTGAACTTCTGCTCCGCAAGTAAGCAGAGATTCTTCAGTATGTGCCTTTGATGAACCTGTTGCTCCTCCGCAACCATCCCTGCCTGTCCTTCCACCAAGAAGGATTACCACATCACCTGCTTCAGGTTTTTGTCTTACTACGTTCTTTTTCGGCGCAGCACCAATAACAGCACCAATTTCCATCCTTTTTGCCACAAATCCTTCGTCATACACTTCTTCAACAAGTCCTGTTGCAAGTCCTATCTGGTTTCCATAAGAACTGTAACCTGCTGCAGCACCTGTAGTAATCTTCCTCTGAGGAAGTTTTCCGGGCAAGGTGTCTTTAACAGGCGTCCTTGGATCGCCGCTACCAGTCACACGCATAGCCTGATAAACATATGACCTGCCAGACAGAGGGTCACGTATTGCTCCTCCAAGACATGTAGCAGCTCCTCCGAAAGGCTCTATTTCGGTTGGGTGGTTATGGGTTTCGTTCTTGAACATAACCAGCCATTCTTCATTTTGTCCGTCTATATCCACATTAACCTTAATGCTGCATGCGTTTATTTCATCAGAAACATCCAGATCATCAAGCAGTCCTCTTTTTCTGAGCTCTTTCATGGCAATGGTTGCAATATCCATCAGACAAAGATCTCTCTGTTTTTCCCCATAAACATTCTTCCTTGCTTCAAGGTAACGGTTATATGCGTCAGTAATAACCTCTTTATAAGGTCCTTCTTCAATCTCCACATTGTCTATACAAGTCAGAAAGGTTGTATGTCTGCAGTGGTCAGACCAATAGGTATCTATAACCCTCATCTCAGTGACAGTAGGATCTCTTTTTTCAGTATCTCTGAAATATGCCTGACAAAATTTAAGGTCATCCAGGGACATTGCAAATCCCATCTCAGTCATAAACTTCTCAAGATCCTCAGAAGACATAGTCGTAAAACCATTTATTATCTTTACATCATCGGGTATGGACAATTTCTCATCAAGCGTTTCAGGTTTTGCTAATGTGGCCTCTCTACATTCAACAGGGTTTATACAATAATTCTTTATCTTTGAATATTCGGCATCGGATATATCTCCACTCAGTACAATCAACTTTGCAGTTCTTATAACAGGCATTTCTCTTTGGCTAAGTATCTGAATACATTGAGAAGCAGAATCGGCCCTCTGGTCATATTGTCCTGGCAGATACTCTACTGCTATGATTCTGTCATGTTCATCAATATCTATATTCTCATCATATACATGGTCAACCACGGGTTCAGAAAGTATGGTACAGCGTGCTGCAAGATATTCTTCATCCGAAATCCCCTCAATATCATATCTGTTGATTATCCTGACCGAACGCAGCCCTTTGATCTCAAGGTTCTCCTTCAAATCCTGGTACATGCCCTGGGCTTCAACATCAAAGCCCCTTTTTTTCTCAACAAAAATCCTTCTGACTTTGCTCATATTCATTCTCCCTTCACACACAATAATTAAAGACAGCGCCTTAATTGACCGTTATTCAACATAATTATACAATATTTTCTGTATAGTTTAATTATAACCCGATATCATAAATAATTAAAATTAATAATTTTAATAGAATTTATTAGTTGTACTAATAAAACAGGGGGACGGTTCCTTGTTTCGCGTTTGAGCATGAAACAAGGAACCGTCCCCCTGTTTTATTTTATGGTTTTTGAATTTCTCCTTCTTCATTTATTATGGTTCCATAAGAAGCAGACAGTTCTCTTAGCATATCAATAATTTCTTTTCCTCTTCCTTCTTTTTTATTTAATAAGTTGGCTTTACAGTATTGAATATTGACTGGATAAAATTCTCCTTTTTTAAAACCATCTTTATCCAATGTCAATTGAAATATTCCTGTCCTACCGCATAAATCATCATTCTTCAAAAAGATAAAATTACCTACACTGTAGAATATGGGCTTCTCCTTATAAAATTCTATTCCCTGAAGAACATGAGGATGATGACCTACGATGATATCCGCACCTGCATCAATCATTTCATGGGCCAGTTCTCTTTGCCATTCACTGGGTACCTGAGCATATTCTACACCCCAATGAGGGATGATCGTTAATATATCACATTCCTTTGATGCATTTTCAATGTTTTGAAGTAATCTTTCCTTGTATTCTTCTTTATAAACTGCCGTACCAGCTTTGTCTTCAGTTGCTTCCCAACTGCTCCAGGGAATTACCGAGGTAAAGGCCAAAAAGCCTAATTGTATTCCATTTTTTTCGATTATTTTTAATTGCTCTGCCTCATTTTTGTTTTTGCCGCCACCCACATAGGCAATACCATACTGATCCAGATAATCTAAAGTGTCATTAAAAGCCTCTTCTCCAAAATCTAAGCTGTGGTTGTTGGCAAGAGAAACTAAATCTATACCGCTGTTCACTAAACCCTGCAGACTGTCAGGATGAGAACGGAAACCATAGCCTTCCGGCTTTTTGGTTGAGCCTCTTGTACTGACACTGGTTTCTAAATTAATCACAGCCAAATCGGCTGCCTGGGTAATACTTGCTACATCTTCCCAGGGATAATCAACCCCTCTGTCCCGGATGTAGTCTCCTATGTAGCTGTCCATCATGACATCTCCCATAAAAGCAATAACAATTTTCTGAGGCTCTTCTGCTTCAGGAATTTGAGTAACTTCTTCTTCATTTTCTTCCCTTTTAAGTTCTTCATCTGTATTTTCAATGACCTGGTCTTCTTTAATAAGCGCTTCGTTTTCTGCTGAAGTTTTTTCGGCCTTATTACAAGCAGATAATATAAGGATTAAATATAAAATAAGTATCCACAAAATCATATGCTTTTTAGTCATTACATTTCCTCCGTTTAAGTCATTTTTGAAAACGTTTCCTACTCTCCCGATATCTTTTTAATAAGCAGTTGATGGGGTAATCCTGTTTTTTAGAAGGGAAAACATCTCCCAATTTGGAATAACCTAATTTATAATAAAATTCTACTACTTCTACCTTCGCAGCCAGTCTTATCTGAGAAACACCCAGTTCCAGTGCCTTTTTTTCATTCATAAGAATTAGTTGTTTCCCAATACCTTGTCCCCTGTATTTTTCATTTACTACAATTTGTGAAAGATACCCTATATTCTCATTGACCACCAACCTGCAGTAACCAATTAACTCATCTTGATTCACTCAAACCAGATGAAAAGCTTTTTCTTCATCTTCATCCAGAACAATATCTTTTTTTAAGTTTAATTTTTTAAAAAAATTTTTGTAACGCAAGTCCAAAACCTGTTGATAAATTGAATCCTCCCGGCTAATAAACTTATATTCATACATCTTATATAATCCAATCCTCTCTTAACATTTTAACAAGAGAGTAAAGGATAGTGCTTTACTTCCAAAAAAACCTCCAATCATGATAAATTATGACTGGAGGTTTTAATTCTCGCCAAGTATTTAATTGATTAGTCTTCATCTTGTTCCCAGTTGTGATATACTTGTTGCACGTCGTCATCGTCTTCAAGTAATTCTAACATTTTTTCAAATTTCTTAATATCTTCCTCATTGGTAAGTTTAGTGGTCGTCTGGGGAATCATTGTTACTTCAGCAGAAATCATTTCTACTCCTGCTTTTTCAATAGCTTCCCTGACTGCTGAGAAATCTTCAGGTGATGTTAAGATTTCATAGCCTTCTTCATCTGCAATAAAATCTTCTGCACCTGCATCAAGTGCCAACATCATTAATTCATCTTCTTCAATTTTATCTGTTTTTTCTATCATGATTTGTCCTTTTTTATCGAACATAAAGGATACACAACCTGTTGTTCCCAAATTGCCGCCGCCTTTTGTAAAAGCATGACGGATATTGGCTGCTGTGCGGTTTTTGTTATCTGTCAGCACTTCGACAATAACAGCTACACCACTTGGTCCATATCCTTCATAAGTGATTGCTTCGTAGTTAGATGCATCACCTTCACCAGCAGCTTTTTTAATACATCTTTCTATGGTATCACTTGGCATATTATTTGATTTTGCTTTTGCAATCACGTCACGTAGTCTTGAATTGTTGGCGGGATCAGGACCGCCTTCTTTTACGGCTACTGCAATTTCTCTGCCCAGCTTTGTGAATATTTTTCCTTTTTGAGCATCCGCTTTTGCTTTTTTATGTTTAATATTCGCAAACTTTGAATGACCTGCCATTCAATTTCCTCCTAACATTTCATATCGTTGATATTTTAGCATGATTCTATGGATTTGACAATATCAACGATTTCCTTCAAGTCCGTGACCATATAATCTGCGTAAAGAGAAGCGGTGGCAGGAATCTCCGGCAGTTTACCTGAGCGATTATCTTGCTTCCTGACCCAAATGGTTTTCATCCCAGCATTCTTTGCACCAATTATGTCTACATCAAATTCGTCTCCAATATAGACAGCTTCTTTACCAGAAATGCCCGCTTCTTTTAAGGCATAATCAAAAATTTCTTTATTCGGTTTTGTTTTTCCTACGGCTTCAGAATAAACAATCCAATTAAAATAGTGTTTTATATTGGCGTTTTTTAATTTTACTTCTTGTGTTATCGGAAAACCATTGGTAATAAGTCCTAGTGGATATTTGCCTTTTAATTGCTCTAATAATTCTGTTGCCCCTTCAAATAAAACAGGCCATGTGGGATAAAGTGAAATATAAAATTCATCTAATTTAATAACTAAATCTTTATCGGAAATGCCGTAAAAGGCCAATAAATCAATAAAACGATTGATACGGACCTCTTTTTGGCTTATTTTCCCTTCTTTATATTCAGTCCATACTTTTACATTACATTCATTAAACATATCGATAAATTTAGCTTTATCTTTTGGAATAGAATAATTTTCTAGCAGATAATCATAAACACTTTCTATGGTTTTCTTGAGTGCTAAATTATGATTCCATAAGGTATTATCCAGATCAAAAAAGATTACTTTAAGCATTTTTGACTTCCTTTCAAAAGTTTTTCAGGAACCGTCCCCGTGCTTCCTTTATTTTATTGTATACTTAATTATAAAAATCTACAAATAAAAAAGGGACAATTGATGTCCCTTTTATTTTTTCTTATTCCTGGCTAAATAATGCGGTACTTAAATATCTTTCCCCATAACTTGGAGAGATCGCTAAAACTTTTTTACCCTTCCCAAGTCTTTTTGCTACTCTAAGCGCTGCAGCCACTGCGGCTCCTGATGAAATACCAACTAAAATTCCTTCTTCTTTTGCCATTCTTCTTGCGTAATTCAAGGCTTCTTCATCGTCTACTTTTTCAATGGAATCGTAAATCTTTGTATTTAAAACTTCTGGAACGAAACCTGCTCCTATTCCCTGGATACCATGAGGTCCTTTCTTTTCTCCAGAAAGAACAGCAGATTTTGCAGGTTCTACAGCAACAATTTCAATATTTGGAATAGCTTTTTTCAAGACTTCTCCGCAACCTGTTATGGTTCCGCCAGTTCCAATGCCTGCTACAAAAGCATCTAAATCCGTTCCCATAGCTTCTAAAATTTCTTTAGCAGTTGTATTGCGGTGAATTTCTGGGTTGGCAGGGTTTTCAAATTGTTGAGGCATAAAATAGCCATGTTCTTCAACTAACTCTTTAGCTTTATTGATGGCTCCAGTCATACCTTCTGTACCAGGTGTTAAAATAAGTTCTGCACCAAAGGCTTTAAAAAGCTTTCTTCTTTCTATACTCATGGTTTCAGGCATAACCAAAATAACTTTATAACCTCTGGCTGCTCCTATCATGGCTAAACCAATGCCTGTATTCCCACTGGTAGGTTCAATGATTGTATCTCCTGGCTTAATTTTTCCTGCTTGTTCTGCTGCATTAATCATACTTAATGCAATTCTGTCTTTTACGCTGCTGCCTGGATTGTACCATTCCAGTTTTACATATACATCCGCACTGCCTTCTTCTACTAATTTATTAAGTTTAACGATGGGTGTATTACCAATTAACTCATCGATAGAATTGTATACCTTACTCATATAATCACTCCTTTTTAATTCATATTATTCTTATCAGTTTTTATGATTTTATTTTACTATAGTTATTAAACTGATGTCAACCTTTTTTGAAATATTTTTATAATGTTCGAAGAGCTACTAAAACACAAGCTTGCACGACATTTATACCATGCGTTTTTGCATATTCTAATATTTCTTCACTGACAGTTCCTGGTTGTAACCAAATGTTTTCTATTCCGAGTTCGGCACATTCCTTTACAACTTCAATACCAATTTTAGGATTGACTACAAAATCCACTACCTCTGGCTTTTCTGGTAAATCCCTTAAACTTTTGTAGGCTTTATCACCATCTATTTCTTCATATTTCGGGCTAATCGGATAAACTTTATAACCCGCTTCTTTTAAAGCTTTGTAAATCTTATAACCATACTTATCTGGATCTGTCGTTGCCCCCACAACAGCCCAAATCTTTTTCTTCATTAATTCCTGGCTCATTCATTATCCTCCTTATCTAAATCAATTTCTTCGACTTTTAAAATCCCATCGTTCCATGCCCCATACACCATGCTGACTTCTGAGATTTCTGCCTGTGCATTGGTCTTCTCTATTATTCGCTTACTAAATGATTCTTTATTCTCTTCTTCAACCAAAACGATTAACTTTATTTTATCGGTATAAATAGTATCTTCAATCACATGACCGCCCTGTAAAATTTCATACTGGACTTTCCCAAGCCAAGAATAGTCCGTTATGACATGAAAACGGCTGTAAAGTTTTTTCTCGATTACACCCGCTTTTAAGAGACCCTCTTTTGCTGCCCGGCCATAGGCTCTTACAAGGCCTCCCGTCCCCAATAAGGTTCCTCCAAAATACCTTGTAACAACAATCGCTACATTTTTTACATCTTCACCTCTTAACACATCTAAAACCGGAAGTCCTGCTGTTCCACTAGGCTCTCCATCATCGCTGAATCGTTGTATTTGATTTCTCTCTCCAATTTGATACGCAAAAACATTATGGGTTGCATCCCAGTATTTCTTCCGCATTTCTTCAATGAAGCTTTGTGCTTCTTCTTCATTTTTTACAGGTCTAACCGTTGCAATAAATTTTGATTTTTTTTCTATAATTTCTGCTTCTGCTTCTTGTAAAACAGTTTTATATTGATTTAACATAAGCATACTCCTTAGTTAAATATCTAATAATTTTTATTTTAAATAATTATATCATATCTCATCAGATATTAATAAAAAATGATTTTTGTATTTTAAACTGTATTTTTAATAATGTCCGGGCCTTTAAAAGACAAAGGAAATTTGATAGGATCTATATAACTATATATTTACCTTTTCGAAAAATAATAGTACTATATAGTTAGTTAGTAAGCATATATGGGGAGGGCTATAAATGGATAACAGCCAAGTACTTGAGCTAATTCTTGCCAAGCTTCAGGGTATGGAAGAGAAAATCCACGGAATGGAAAGTAAAATTTATGGCATGGAAAAGAAAATTGAAACCGTTGGTACTGATTTTGATGACCTCAAAAATGGACAAGAAGAAATCATTATTAATCTTAAAAAATTAGAAACAAAAATAGAAAATGAACTGACAGAAAAAATCCGGGGACTTTATGATTCCCGGGAAGTCATCAGGGATAAACTGAGTAGTATTAACATCAAAGTAGACAATCTTTCCGACCGGATAGACAAACATGAACTAATTATAAAGCTGGCAGAAGACTCCAATATTAGCTCTACTAAAGAAAACATTCTTTAATTTTTAATTAAAAAAAACACCTTGCTTTTTATGCACAAGGTGTTTCATCCATCATGTCATTAATGATGTATGGCATGGTGATGGGTGTAACAGAGTGAGAGATTAATTTGTTAATAATTTCCTTTGCTAATTCTTTCTCATGAGTAAGGCAGTCTATCTGATCCGTTTCAGTCCGAATGGCTTTCCCGAGAAAATTACTTTTTTTTACAATTTCTATCCCATAGGTTTTTACTGTATTGTTACCATCCGCCCCTTCTTTCTCAAGGAGAAAGTATTCCAATTGAATCATTTCGCCATCCAGTGTACTGCAATTTCTTGTTCCCTCTAAATACTTCGTGATCATTACACTACCCCCCGTAAAATATTTATTTGAACATAATGAATGTTGAATTCTTACGGGTTTTATTATACAGAATTTTTTAAAAAAAGACTAGTGTTAAATTTCGCAATATTTAATAAGTTTTATATAATTTCGACAACATCATCAATTAATAAATAAATTCGCTGTCGAATTATATTAAATGCCTTAAGTATTTGCGATAATTTATAAGAATAATTATTAGTTACTAATTATAAGATATTTCTCTAACTTATTATAAATTCTTTGATTAACATTGGCCTTTATATAAATTCCCTCGGGTCTGTATTCTTCAATCAACCTTTCTCCTTCTCCTCTTATCAATTGAAGAATACCTATGTCCGAATAAGGAATTAAAGCTTTGATTTCTTTCCTCCCTGCTTTTAATATTTCTTCTATGGCCTGTAGCAGTTCATCCAGGCCTTCTTTATTTTTTGCAGATATTTTTATAGTTTTTTCTGCCTTAGGGTCTATAGGAAGAAGACCGGTTGTTAATTTATCACACTTATTATAAAGAGTAATGACAGGCTTCCCTAAGACTTTAAGTTTAGCTAAAGTCTCATATACAGTCTCCATCTTTTTCTCTATGTTTTTAGCTGTACTGTCAACAACATGAAGCAATATGTCACCATATTGTGTTTCTTCTAAAGTAGATTTAAATGCCTCAATTAAATGATGCGGCAGTTTCCTGATAAATCCGACTGTATCAGTAAGCAAAATTTCCGAGCCTCCTGGCAGTTTTACCTTTCGGGTAGTCGGATCAAGGGTTGCAAACAATTTATCTTCTATCAAAACATCTGCTCCTGAAAGGGCATTTAAAAGAGTAGACTTACCCGCATTGGTATAACCCACAATGCTGACTAAAGGTATTCCAACTTTTTTCCTTCGGGCTCTTACAAGTTCTCTGTGGCTTTCTAACTCTTGTAATTCTTTTTTTAACTGACCAATTCGATTTCTTATATGTCGCCTGTCCGTTTCTAATTTCTTTTCACCTGGTCCCCTTGTCCCAATACCTCCTCCAAGTCTGGAAAGATACTCTCCGGAACCTGCCAGTCTTGACAGTCTGTACCTAAGCTGAGCAAGCTCTACTTGAATCTTTCCTTCCTTAGAACTAGCCCTTTGAGCAAATATATCTAAAATCACCATCGTCCTGTCCATTACTTTACAATCTAAGGCTTTCTCAAGATTTCTCATTTGTGCAGGAGAAAGTTCATCGTCACAAATCACACCCGTCGCATTTAATTCATAAATTTTTTGTTTAACCTCTTCAATCTTACCTTTACCAATATAGCTGGCAGGGTGCACGTTTTCTCTTTTTTGAATAATTTTATCTAAGGTAATTGCCTTTGCAGTCAACGCCAATTCCTCTAACTCCTCCAGGTTCTCTTCTGCATTTTCATTCTCTTTTTCAACTGCAATAAGAATTACCTTTTCATAGTCTTCTTCATGGATATAGTCATTGTCATTTCTTTTTTCCAAAGTCATTCTCCTTTTTTTAATTAATATAAAAGCTATTTAAAAAAATAAAACGGTACTAAACCGTTTTATTATATTTGGAAAAGCAGTTCGCTATAAGTGGGCATTGGCCAAATATCTTCATCGACTAAGCATTCTAAATGGTCTGCATCTTTTCTGAGTTTCTCCATTTGACTAACCACGGCATCTTTATAATAACATGCCTTTTCATAAGAATCCGTGCTTATGCTTTTAGCTATTTGTGCATGCTTTTCTAATTCTTTTAAATTCTTGTTAAAGGAATCTATTACATCTGTTAGCTCTTTAAGTAAGTCTTTTTGAGCATCCACATTGTAAACGCCCACATTTAAAACCGATGTAATGGATTGTGCTACTTTTGTTGAATATTCCACAGCTGCCGGGAATATTTCTCTTTTTGCCATTTGAATCATGGTTTCTGCTTCAAGACTAATAGTATTGATATAATCTTCCAAAAGGACTTCAAATCTTGAGCAGAGTTCAGATTTTGTAAAGACTTTATGTTTTTCAAATAAGCGGATGGATTTTTCTGAAATAAGGGCAGGTATAGCTTCTACGGTTGACTTAATATTGGGAAGACCTCTTTTTTCAGCTTCTTTTACCCAATCTTCAGAATAACCATTTCCATTAAAAATTATTCTTTTATGTTCTTTAATTGTTTTTCTTAATAATTCATATACGGCACAGTTAAAATCTTCAGCCTTTTCAAGTTCATCTGCCATATCTGACAAAACATCTGCCACTATTGTATTGATGACAACATTTGCATCGGATATAGAAGCTGAAGAAGGTACCATTCTAAACTCAAATTTATTCCCTGTAAAGGCAAAAGGAGAAGTTCTGTTACGGTCTGTGGTATCTTTAAATACCTGTGGCAGGGTTGATACCCCTATTTCCAGTATTTCTCTTTCTTTGGAACAAATACTGTCTCCTGTTTCTATTTTTTCTAATATCTCTGTTAATTGTTCTCCAATAAAAATAGATATAATTGCTGGTGGCGCTTCACAAATTCCCAGTCTGCAATCATTACCAGGGTTAGCAGCAGAAACCCTTAGTAATTCAGGATATAAATCAACAGCCTTAATAACCGCAACTAAGAACAGCAAAAATTGGAGATTTTCATGAGGCGTCTTACCTGGTTTTAGTAAATTTTTGCCTTCATCCGTTGCAAGGGACCAGTTATTATGTTTACCAGAACCATTAATTTCTGCAAAAGGCTTCTCATGCAAAAGACATGCAAAATCATGGCGGTTTGCAATCTTTTTTAAGGTTTCCATAATTAATTGATTATGATCTGCCGCAACGTTTGCTGTACTGTAAAGCGGAGCAATTTCATACTGAGCTGGCCCTGCTTCATTATGCTTAATCTTAGCAGGTACGCCAAGTTTCCAAAGCTCTACATCCAACTCCTGCATAAAAGCTGCTACTCTTTCTTTAATCGTTCCATAATAATGAGCTTCTTTTTCCTGAGCCTTTGGTGTAGGTGCCCCAAATAAGGTCCTTCCTGTTAACATCAAGTCTTTTCTTTTGTTAAATAATTTTTTATCCACTAAGAAATATTCTTGTTCTGCACCTACTGTAGCTATCACTTTTTTGGTCATAGTATCCCCAAATAATCTTAAGATTCTCAGAGCCTGTTTGGATAGGGCCTCCATAGATCTAAGCAGGGGTGTTTTTTTGTCCAGGGCTTCCCCGGTATAAGAACAAAAAGCCGTTGGTATATACAAAGTCACCCCATTAGCATCTTCCTTAAGAAAAGCAGGAGAAGTACAATCCCACGCCGTATAACCTCTTGCTTCAAAGGTCGCTCTAAGTCCTCCTGAAGGGAAAGAAGAAGCATCGGATTCTCCTTTTATCAATTCTTTCCCTGAAAACTCCATAATAATGCGTCCATCGGAGGTTGGTGAAATAAAAGAATTATGCTTCTCCGCTGTCATCCCTGTCATAGGCTGGAACCAATGAGTATAATGGGTTGCTCCTCTTTCAATTGCCCAATCCTTCATGGCATTAGCAACCACTTCAGCTACTTTTATATCCAGATTGGCACCTTCATCGATGGTTTTCTTTAACGCCTTATAAGTTTCCCTGGGCAACCTTTCCCGCATTGTTGCATCATTAAATACGTTAGAACCAAATATTTCTGTTAAAAGTACTTTATGTTTTTCGTTTATCATTCAACAACCTCCTGTATGTATATAAATAATGGCATGTCCAGCTTAATTTATTTATAAAAGGCGTCCCCAAACATGCCTTTGAGAACGCCGGACTTTTCCAGTTAGTAATCATTTTAAATTTTATCATGAAATATTATTCTTTACAAGTAAAACTTAAAATAGGAAAGCGCGGGATATTCCCTTCCAAATTAAATGCCTCATCATCCTACTAAACTGAAAAAATAAAAGAACGGCTTTTTACCGTCCTTTTAATTTGGAGTATATTCATCTTCATTAAAATCACTGTCGGCGTTATTATCATTGTCATCGTCAAACGCTTCTTCCTGACCTTTAATAACTTTTCCGACTTCTTCAATGGATTTTGCTGTGTTTTGAATCATGATTTTTACAATCTTTTTAACTTTAGGTTCTATGTCTTTTACAGTATTGCCCATCTTTGCTGCAAAATCTTTTGCCCATTTTTCAACATCTTTTATAAAATCGTCTCCACGAAAGTCATTTTCTTCTCTGTCAGATTCAGTTTGACCTACTGCTTTTAACATTTCTACTGCCTGTTCTGGTGTAATTTTCCCGTCGTCAACCATCTTTAAAATCATTCTGGTTTCTTCACTCATATAAATCCTCCTCTAAATTTATCTTATTTTTATTGATTGCTTATTTTCTCTAATATATACGTTTCTTTTTATATTTTGTTTGCTTTTATTTTCTTTTCATTAATATTATTTTTTCTATATTAAGAATCAGCTTATTTTATTTGGGTAATATAATAATGATTTTACTTTTTTTAAAATCCTTATTTTAAATCACTTAAAGATATTTTTGTCATAAACTAAAGTATATAAAATAATTTAATCAATCATCCTCCGCTATGACAAACAGTATTAGAAAAGAGGGGGTATTTATGGGTCAGGAAAACAAAAATACAACAGAAGAAATTGAAATTTTAAAAGCTGCTTTAGAAACCCTGCTAAGACAAAGAAACTATAATTTTTTAGATCCCCTTGTTCAATATCTGAGTAGAAAAATTGATTCTTTAATAAATAAATTAATAGAAGAACAAAGCAACTGTACAGAGCCCAAGGATTAAATGAATAATAAAGGGACATCTTTTCAATGTCCCTTTATATATACTATTTATTTCTGGCCTGCTTATTATCTTTTATTGGTCTCTGGCGACCTTCATGGTCAATGTAATAATTATCTTTTAAGATAAGCTGGGATATGGGTACCATTTCATAGCCCTGCTCTTTTAAGCCAGTTATAATAGCATCTAAGGCATCCTTGGTGTATTTTGCATTGTTATGAAACAGAATAATAGAACCATTGCCTAAATGCTTATGATTGAGAACTTGTTTTATCATAGGGTCTACCCCATATTCCTTCCAGTCAAGAGAATCAACATCCCATTGAATCGTGTAATAGTTACAGGCCTCCGCTGCTTCTATTACTGTATTGTTATATTCTCCAAAAGGTGGTCTGAATAAATTCATTTCTATGCCTGTTAACTTCTTAACCTCTTCAT
>JAAYML010000115.1 GCA_012521395.1 Candidatus Epulonipiscium sp.
AATAATAATATGAAGGAGGAACTGAAATGAAGAAATTAACAAGTCTTTTAGCCATCATATTATCTTTGCTTACCCTTGTAGTAGGTTGTGGAAATCAAAATACTGACTCAAAAAACACTGATTCTGGGAATGTAAGTATTGGCATTATCCAGTACATGGATCACGTTGCTCTTGATGCTGCCAGAGAAGGATTTATTGCAGCCCTTAAAGACAATGGTTATGTTGAAGGAGAAAACCTTAGCATTGATTATCAAAATGCCCAGGGAGACCAAAGTAACCTTTCTACAATAAGTGATCGTTTTGTAAGCAATAAGGTAGATTTAGTCCTTGCCATTGCAACTCCTGCAGCACAATCCATTTCTGGTAAAACAACAGAAATCCCTATTCTTGCAACCGCTGTTACCGATTATGAAGCAGCAAAGTTAGTAGATTCTAATGAAGCACCTGGAGGAAACGTTACAGGTACTACCGATATGAACCCTATAAAAGAACAAATTGAACTCCTTGTAAAATTAGTACCTGATGTTAAAACCATTGGTCTGCTTTATACTTCCAGCGAAGATAACTCCATCGTGCAAGCCAACATTGCAAAAGAAGTCATTGAAAGTCTCGGTCTTTCTCACGTAGAAGTAACTGTTACCAATTCCAACGATGTACAGCAAGCAACTCAATCCATTGTTGAGCAATGTGATGCTATCTATATCCCAACCGATAACACCTTTGCATCGGCTATGCCTGTGGTTCATGGCGTTACTGCTGAATCCAAAACCCCTGTTATTTGCGGGGAATCTGGCATGGTTAACAACGGTGGCCTTGCAACCTTAGGTATTAATTATTATGATTTAGGCTATCAAACTGGTTTAATGGCTGTTAAAGTATTAAAAGGCGAAGCAGAACCTGCTACAATGCCCATTGAATCTGCAAACAAATTTGACTTTGCTATTAATGGTACAGTAGCTGAAGAAATTGGAATCGAAATACCTGATGATCTGAAAGAATACGTTTTTGAAGCCGAATAAGAATTTTATCTGACAGCTTAGGAAATTTGCCAAAGAAATGGGGGAATCCATATGACTCAAATTATTTTAGGTGCTGTTTCCCTGGGACTTTTATGGGCAATTATGACCATAGGAGTATATATTACCTATAGAATTTTGGATATTGCCGATTTAACCGTTGAAGGCAGCCTGCCTCTTGGTGCTGCCATAGCCGCTTCTGCTATAAGCAGTGGTGTCAATCCTTACCTCGCAACTGGCGTAGCCATCATTGGAGGCCTGGCTGCAGGATTAACAACAGGAATTTTGCACACCAAATTAAAAATTCCTGCTCTTTTATCAGGAATTTTAACCATGATTGCTTTATACTCCATTAATCTAAGGGTAATGGGAAAAGCTAACGTTTCACTTTTACGAATGGACACCGTTTATACGGTTTTTCAAAAGCTTGGTTTAAATGAAACCAATGCTGTAATTATTTTAGGTATCATTGTTGTATTTTCATTAGTATGTCTTTTATATTGGTTTTTTGGAACAGAACTGGGCTCTGCCATCCGTGCTACAGGAAACAATCCCAGGATGGTTCGTGCCCAGGGCATCAATACCAATACCATGAAAATTTTAGGTCTTGTTATAAGCAACGGTTTGGTAGCCTTAAGCGGTGCCTTAATTGCTCAAAGCCAAAGTTTTGCTGATGTTCAAATGGGTACGGGTTCTATCGTCATCGGTTTGGCATCGGTTATTATTGGTGAAGTTCTTTTTGGCAAAAGGAGCTTCTTTAGCCGGTTAATTTCTTTAGTATTAGGGGCCATCACATACCGTATCATTATTGCTTTTGTATTAAAGATGGGTATGCCTGCCAATGATTTGAAGCTCTTTACTGCTATTACCGTAGCTATTGCTTTGGCTCTGCCCAATATTAAAAAATCACTCCAGCCAACCTTTTCAAAATTCTTCAGGGGAGGGGAAAACAATGCTGTCCGTTAATAATATTTACAAAGTGTTTAACCCGGGAACCGTTAATGAAAAAGTTGCTTTAAGAGGCATAAGTTTAACCCTTGAAGAAGGAGAATTTGTTACCATCATCGGTGGAAATGGGGCTGGAAAATCTACGCTTTTAAATGCTATTGCCGGCGTATATCCCGTTGATGAAGGTTCGATTATTATTGATGGCACAGATGTTACAAAATTGCCGGAACACAAACGAGCAGCCTTCCTTGGCCGGGTATTTCAGGACCCCATGATGGGTACCGCTTCAAATATGTGGATTGAAGAAAATTTAGCCTTAGCTTATCGCAGAGGACAACGCCGTACCTTAAGATGGGGTATTAAACAAAAAGAAAGAGAATATTATAAGGAATTACTAAAAACTTTAGAACTAGGTCTGGAAGACAGAATGACAACCAAAGTGGGGCTTCTTTCAGGCGGACAAAGGCAAGCATTAACCCTTTTAATGGCAACTTTAAAAAAACCTAAAGTTTTACTATTGGATGAACACACCGCTGCCCTTGACCCAAAAACTGCTCAAAAAGTACTAGAGCAAACCGATAAACTGGTTGAAGAAAATAACTTAACGACTTTAATGATTACCCATAACATGAAAGATGCCATAAGACATGGAAACCGTTTAATTATGATGCATGATGGGAAAATCATCTTAGATATCAAGGGAGAAGAAAAGAAAAACCTGACCGTTGAAGATTTACTTGAACGCTTTGGTAAAGTGAGCGGTGAAGAATTTGCCAATGACCGTGCACTTTTGTCTTAAATACAATAAATCAAATTTTATATGTACCCCTTAAGTAGATAGAGCCATTAAAAATCTACTTAAGAGGTTTTTTATTCTTGTCATTAATACTTCTTAATACTTCTGAATTTTATCTAAAGTTTCACAAAAGTATCCAAATAAACTTAAAAGGAAACCAGTGAATTTATACAACAAAGTATAAAACAGCCACGTAACTTCGTGGCTGTTTTTAATGCTATTTATCATATTAAAATTATCATGGTCTAACTGGTAGCACATATTTATTATATACTCTATAAAGGAATACGACCGCTTCTGCCCTGCTTGCCTTCCCGTAAGGATTAATCCTGTCATCATATCCTGCCTCGAAATCGTTTCATCAGGATAAAATTTATTGTTTTCATCTCCCAAAGCAATCCCTAATTTTCTTGCTATTCCTACTGTTTCATAATAATCCGACTCTGGTAAAACATCAGCAAAATTATCATCAAATTCTGCTGTCAATCCTAAACTTCTTATTAAATATGTTACAAAATCTGCCCTGGTAATGCTGGCATCTGCTACAAATAAATTGTCTGTCAGCCCTGTTATAAAGCCTTTGGAAGCCATAAATTCTATAGCTTTCTGAGCCCATGCTACACGATCAATATCCTTAAAAGTCTTATGTTGCCAAACTACTGCATATTGTCCTGAAAAAGTCGTTGTAAAATTTACTTTCCTTTCTTGCGGATCATATTCGGCACTAGCTACTGGAGTCTCATTTCCACTATGATCCATTTTCCATATTGTAATATATTCCCAATCTAAATTTATCTCTGCTGAAGGTTTATAGGGAATCGATACCATGACAGGCCTGGTCATATTTACTTTTTTGTTACCTGTTTCCAATGTCAATTGCACGACAGGATTGTTGCCTGCAAGTTCTTTTATTTTAGGCGATAAGGCTGATTGTTCTAACCTTGCTATATAAATATTTACTGACTTTTCATCTTCTATAGTTTGTAAAAAAATATTATAAGGAACAATAACCTCGCCTTCTGGTGTAGAGAAAATCACTTTTTTCTCGTCTTGCCCTTCTTTAAATAAAGTGGCTGGCAGTATTAAGGTATAGCTATTTACACCTTCAACAGCAGGCACTATAATCATCAAACTTTCATCATAACCGAAACTTTTCCTTATGATGTCTATCGTGTCGACAACTACATTAGCAGCATTTTTATCAATCTCCAGTTCTTTTGTAACCTTTCTTTCATTTTCACCTATTATAGATACCTTGTATTTTTTTAGTTTTTCTGTAAATACAGTAAAGTCCTTTTTTATTGACCTATGGTCTGTGCCTTTATCTATAGGAAACCAATAAGCCTCTAATTTGACATCCTTATTGATAATAAAAGTATCTCCGGGTAAATAGAATTGATGATCATAAATCCAACCTATAAATACATATCCGCTTTTCGTAAGTTTCCCGGTATTATCAAGAACAGTCACCCTGTCTCCTGCCATATATAGATTATAATCTTGAGGAACAGTTCCTCCTGTATGACCATTTCCATCATAAATAACGGTATACCACTTTTCTTTTATATCACTATCATCAATAATATAAATCTCCTTTTCCCCATACACCTGGGATCCATCTTGAGCAGTAGCTCTAACGACTACAGTACCTACAGAATGAGCTGTTAACAAACCATTTTCATCTATGTCTGCCCCATTTCCTTTGACAATACTCCAAACCACTGCTTTATTGCCAGCATCATCAGGCTCTACTATTGCCAGCATCTGTAGTTTATTTCCAACGACGACTCTATCACTTCCTCCTGCTGCTATTACTGTTATAGCTGACTCAGGAAGAAAGCCGCTTTCTGCTTCTTCCACTGTCACCAGAACTTTTGCAAGTA
>JAAYML010000129.1 GCA_012521395.1 Candidatus Epulonipiscium sp.
ATTCAAAGAAAGATTACAATCTGAATTACAAGGTGCAAACATCGTATTTGAATAATCAATTATTAGGAACAAAGCTAGTCTTTAAGAATATCTATGCCTTATTAGCCTGAGGGCTAATAAGGCATAGATTCTAAGGGGGATAATTGATGAATTCTAATGCAGCAGTAGAAACGAATCAGGGAGAAGTAAAAGAGAAAAGAAAAAGAAGTTCGACAATAAGCAGAAGGAAATATTACGGACTTTTATTTATTTTACCCTTTTTTATTCTTTTATGTACATTTATAGTTTATCCAATAGTATATTCTATATTTTTAAGCTTTCATAAATGGGATGGAAGTATTCTTCCACCACAATATGTAGGATTAGACAATTACGTGGCATTATTCCGCGATAAATTTTTCTATAAGAGTATCTTTAACACATGGTTTATGTGGTTGGTATGTTTCATACCACAATTAATCCTGGCACTGGGTTTAGCAGCAATATTATCAGATGCAGATATTAAAGGAAAAGGATTTTTCAGATGGGTATATTTCTTACCCGTACTTGTAACCATGGCTTCGGTAGCGAACCTGGTGTTCTTTATCATGGATTGGAAGACAGGGATACTCAATCAGATTTTAATGAGCTTAGGAGTTATAGAAGAACAAATTCAATGGTTGCAGAAGATACCAGTAGCCCGTCTGACGGTGTCCTTAACACTTTGCTGGATGTGGTTTGGATATACGATGGTAATCTTTATGGCAGGAATCAAAGCGATACCAACGGAATATTACGAAGCAGCAGTAGTAGACGGAGCGAACAAGTGGCAATTATTTAGATACATTACACTACCTTGTTTGAAACCATCCATAACCTACAACATAGTAACGTCCATTATCGGGGGATTGACGATGTATGACGTACCTGCGGTTATATCCGCATCTGGAGCGCCACAGTCATCCACTTTAACGATGGTTATGTATTTATATAATTTAGGATTCAGGAATTATAATATGGGTTATGCAGCGACGATAGCGATGGGACTGTTTGTAATGGTAATGTTCTTTGTTGCCATCGCATATAGCATGATAATGAAAAATACAGAACAAGAATAGAAAAAGGTGGTATATTGTGTCGGATAAAAAGATAGAGTTATCAGAAAACATAGTAATACCTGAGAAAATAAAGTCAGAAAGAAAGATAAGACCTGGCAGAATACTGTTATATGCGTTCTTAATCCTGCTGGCAATCATAGCATTCTTTCCCTTTTACATTATGATTATTAATGCATCCCATACAAGTTTAGACATTGGTACGAAACTTAATTTATTACCTGGGGATCAGTTTATTAATAACATAGTGAGAGCACAGCAGGGACAAAACGTAATAAGAGGATTTAAGAACAGTCTTATCATAGCAGTAACAACGACCATAATAGGGGGCTATATAGGAGCACTGACTGCCTATGGATTTTCAAAGTACAGATTTCCAGGGAACAAGATATTATTCTGGATAGTAGTAGGCTCAATGATGTTTCCGGCTCAATTAGGTCTTATAGGATATTATCAGGTATGTAACAAGTTAGGATTAATCAATACTTACTGGGCGTTGATATTGCCAAACGCAGCAATGGCAAATCTTGTATTTTTCGTAAAGATGTATATGGATGCATCGATACCGGATGCAATCATAGAATCTGCGAAGATAGATGGTTGTGGAGAGTTTCACATATTTAACAGGATTGTATTGCCAATGTCTATACCATCGATATCAGCGATGTGTATCTTGAACTTTATAGCCGTATGGAACAACCTGATTCAGGCATCTGTAGTACTTACTC
>JAAYML010000116.1 GCA_012521395.1 Candidatus Epulonipiscium sp.
GGGATTTGAGGCTTATTACAGCAGGATATATGCTTATATTAAAGGCAAGGATTCTTCAGCGTTGGTGGTAGGTAATCCGGGAGTCAATACAATAGAAAGCTATCTTGTTTATAACGGTAAGACTGTGACGGATGCTGTCTGTATCTTTGAAACCGATAATGGTTTCAGCACCTGGACACCGTCGTCATGGTGTTCCAAATATAATAGTGACAGGTTTTATGTATTGCCTTACAATATATCATCCAATGAATGGAAAGCTGTTGTTGACCGAGCGGCTTTACTAAATATTGGTTGGATATATTGTACCGATGATACTGGTGTTAATCCATGGGATACTTTACCATCCTATTTTGAAGCAATGTGTGATTATATCGCAGTATACTCAAAACCGGATCCAGAACAAGAGCCAGTACCAGAACCGACACCAGAACCAGTACCAGAGCCGACACCAGAACCAGTTTTGCCTGTTGAACCAGAGCCTGCAAAGATTAATATTATCGTTGATGGTGATGCTTCTGATTGGGCGCTGATTAGTCTTGTTATTAGCAGTAGTTCGGGTGTTGCCCATGAAATAAAACTGTATAATGACGATACATATCTATATATCTGTGTGACAGGAAGTAATTTAACAAAATATCCAAATGTTGAGTTAATGATTAATACGGACGGTAAAGAATCCACAGGTTATAAATATTACAACTGGAAAAACTCAGGCTGTGAATATACACTTGAAAATGATGAACTATATAAATATACTGGAAAAGGTAATGATTGGAAATGGAAGCATCTCAAACAAATAAGAATTATAAAGACGGCTGATTGTATTGAATATAGGGTAGCATTGTCAGATTTGGGATTAAGATCAGGAAGTATAATAACAGTAGGTTATATCGGAATGGATAAGAATTGGAATGAAAGAGAATGGCTTCCGGAAGGAGGAAAACTTCCTCAATATATAGTGAAATAATTTTGAATCTTTTTGAAACCAGACAGAATTTTAAAGTAAGATTGAAAGCAAGGGAGCATTCTCTTGCTTTCTTAATATTTACTATTGCGTGTTAAAGATAACAAATTTTTTGTCGAAACATGAGGTTAATATTTGGATTAAAATGAAAAGAAAGCAAGGAGATATATAATTAAAAGCTTCTATTTTAATTTGACAAATTCTTTGAAATTTGATATTATGATAAAATCTTTTAGTCATACTATTATTAAAGATAGAAGCTTTTGAAGCTATTTTATTAACACTAAATATAAAAATGAGAAACGAGTAATGTTTATCATATAAATTTGATAGACAATACTCGTTTTTTATGGAAGGGACTGATTTATATTATTAGACAGCTGGCAAAAAGTATAAGAGAGTATAAAAAATTATCCATTATTACTCCAATTTTAATTAGCTTAGAGGTAGTAATTGAATGTATTATTCCATTTATTACTGCAAATATGGTCAATCAAATTAAAGCAGGGTCAGATTTAAACACGATTATTAAATATGGTATTTTACTTGTTATTATGGCATTTTTGTCATTAACCTTTGGTGGAATTGCAGGTTCTACCAGTGCTACTGCAGCCTGTGGCTTTGCCAAGAATTTAAGAAAGGATATGTTCTATAGCATTCAGGATTTTTCTTTTGAAAACATTGATAAGTTTATGACTTCATCCTTAATTACCCGTATGACAACAGATGTTACCAATGTTCAGAATGCTTATATGATGTTAATCAGGGTGGCAGTACGGTCTCCTTTGATGTTGACTTTTGCCTTTGTAATGGCTTTTGTTATGGGTGGGCGTATGGCCTGGATTTTTCTTGTCGTTGTTCCCATATTAGCGATTGGGCTGGCTTTAGTCATCTATAAAACTTTTCCATTATTTAAAAAAGTATTTAAGAAATATGATGCTTTGAATAAGTCTATTCAGGAAAACATTAAAGGCATGCGTGTGGTTAAATCTTTTGTCCGTGAAGACTATGAGCAGAAAAAATTTGAGGCTGCAGCAGAGGATGTTTGTGCTGACTTTACAAGAGCAGAACGGATATTAGCTCTCAATGGACCTTTAATGCAATTTTGTATGTATCTAGTAATGGTTTTTGTTTTATCTTTTGGCTCTTATACGATTATCAGCAGCAGAGGTTTGGATTTTGATATTGGACAGTTTTCTGCTATTTTAACTTACAATTTCATGATTTTAAGCAGTTTGATGATGCTGTCTATGGTATTTGTTATGATTACTTTGGCTGGGGAATCTGCTAAACGCATTGTGGAAGTCTTAAATGAAAAAAGCACACTGACAAATCCTGAAAACCCTGTCTATACTGTTAAAGATGGTTCAATTACTTTTGAAAATGTAAGTTTTAAGTATTCTCAAAAGGCTAAAAAAATGGTTTTAGAAAATATTAATTTAGAAATAAAATCTGGGGAAACCATTGGAATTATCGGAGGAACAGGTTCAGCAAAAACATCCCTTATCCAGCTAATTCCACGCTTGTATGATGCTACAGAAGGTGTAGTAAAAGTGGGTGGTATTGATGTAAGAAAATATGATTTAGATCATTTAAGAAATCAAGTTGCGGTTGTTTTGCAGAAAAATATTTTATTTTCTGGAACCATCAAAGAGAATCTTCGCTGGGGAAATAAAGATGCCAGTGATGAAGAATTAATTGAAGTATGCAAACTGGCTTGTGCCGATGAATTTATTACTCAGTTTCCTAAAGGCTATGACACATATGTTGAGCAAGGAGGAGCCAATTTATCTGGTGGTCAGAAGCAAAGGCTTTGTATTGCAAGGGCTCTGCTTAAAAAGCCAAAGATATTAATTCTTGATGATTCCACAAGCGCTGTAGACACCAAAACGGATGCAAAGATCCGAAAGGCACTCCGGGAATATATGCCAGAGACGACTAAAATCATTATTGCACAAAGAACAGCTTCTGTTGAAGATGCGGATAGAATCATTGTTATGGATAAAGGTTCAATTAAAGGGATTGGAAACCACAAACAATTATTGGCTGAAAATGAAATTTACAGGGAAATTTATTATTCACAAAATAAGGCGGGTGCTCAAAGTGCAGACAAATAGTAAACAAAATAAGAAATCTATTATATTCCGCTTAATTAAAGACATATTTGCCTTTTATCCAGTCATGTTTCCCATTACTATTATAGGTATTATATTTAATGCCATTATCAGTTCAATACCTGCTGTATTTATGCAGAAAGTAATTGCTCTTGTGGAGCAAAATTGGCAAAACGGTGACTGGAATGTGGTAGGAGATAAAATATTAAAACTTGTTGCTGTATTAGTTGTATTTTATGTTTTATCCCTGACCAGTGGTATCATATACAATCAGTTAATGGCTGTTATTACTCAGGGAACTCTGAAAAAATTCCGAGTAAAAATGTTTAACAGGATGCAAACCTTGCCAATTAAGTATGTAGATACTCATAATCATGGAGATATCATGAGTCATTATACCAATGATATTGATACTTTACGGCAGATGATATCTCAAAGTTTTCCACAGCTTTTGATATCCATGATTACTGTTGCTACAGTTTTTGGCATAATGGTTTACTACTGCATCTGGTTAACACTTGTGGTTATTTTAGGTGTTGTGGTGATGTATTTTGTAACTAAAAAGGTGGGAGGCGGCTCAGCCAGATACTTTATTAAGCATCAGAAAGCTTTAGGCCGGTTAGAAGGTTTTGTAGAAGAAATGATGATTGGACAAAAGGTAATTAAAGTCTTTTGTCATGAAGATGAAACCAAAGCGGACTTTGATAAGATTAATGAAGCTTTATTTCATGATGCCAGAGCAGCCAATCAATATGCCAATATTTTAGGACCGGTTTTAAACAATATCGGCAATGTTTTATATGTAATTGTTGCAATTACGGGCGGTATCCTTTTGATTTTCAATGTACCCAATTTAAGTATTTCCGGGCTTACAATAGGGATCAGTATTGTGGTTCCATTCTTAAATATGACCAAACAATTTGTAGGAAATATTAACCAGGTATCGCATCAAATCAATGCTGTCGTTATGGGGATTGCCGGAGCACAGAGGATTTATGACTTGATAGACCAGGAAACAGAACAGGACAACGGATATGTTACTTTAGTCAATGTCAGGGAAGAAAATGGACAGTTAATTGAAACAACAGAGAGAACTGGAATATGGGCCTGGAAACATCCTCACAGCAGTGATGGTACGGTCACTTATACTAAATTAACGGGGGATGTAAGATTATTCGATGTTGATTTTGAATATGAACCAGGGAAGACAGTTTTACATGATATAAGTCTTTATGCAAAACCAGGACAAAAAGTTGCTTTTGTTGGTGCAACTGGCGCTGGAAAAACGACCATTACTAATCTTTTAAACCGTTTTTATGATATTGCAGACGGGAAAATCCGTTATGATGGCATAAATATTAATAAAATTAAAAAATCAGATCTGCGTCGCGCCATTGGTATGGTATTACAAGATACCAACCTTTTTACGGGTACAGTCATGGATAATATCCGTTATGGTAAATTAGATGCCAGTGATGAAGAATGTATTGAAGCAGCAAAACTGGTAGGAGCAGATGATTTTATCAGTCGCTTGCCTAATGGCTATCATACCATGCTGACTGAAAATGGTGCCAATTTATCTCAGGGACAGCGTCAGTTAATTTCCATAGCCAGGGCAGCTGTTGCTGACCCGCCTGTTATGATTCTGGACGAAGCAACTTCTTCCATTGATACGAGGACAGAAGCTATTGTTCAGCGAGGAATGGATGCTTTGATGAAAGGACGAACGGTATTTGTAATTGCCCATCGTTTATCTACTGTTAAAAATTCAGATGTAATTTTAGTCTTAGACCATGGACGTATCATTGAAAGAGGTACACATGAAGAGTTACTGGCTAAAAAGGGTCAATATTATCAATTATATACAGGAGCTTTCGAATTAGAATAATATTTCTTTGATAAAAGTGTGTAAGCATATGAAATTTGCAGTATGTTGCACACTTTTTTATTTTTCTTTAAAACCCTGCGAGCAATTAAAAATTGAAAGTGATTGTCAAGAATATAAAATTTTCGACATTAAATTGTTGACATAAGTTATTCAATCACAGTACTATTATTATTGAGAGGGAAAAACATAGGGGGCAATTACAATAAAAAATGACTTTTTATTGGGGAATATGATCAAATTTTACTTTATTATTAATACAAGTAATGAACGAAAGAATTAATTACTTAAAACTTGTATAGTAAAAATTTTTTTGATAAGGAAAGGAGCTATATGTTAGAAAAGACAATAAATATAAATGAAGATGAAAGCCATCAAGAAAAAAGGCTTTATACTTATTTTATTATGTTTGCCAGTATTTTGATTACAGCAGCTTTTTTATTTAACTCTCCCAGTGAAATTATAAAAGGCAATATTGTTATTTTGACTTCTCCAGACAATCTGGTTACGGATTATTTTAAAATTGCTAATATTGGTGCAGCCTTGTTTAATGCTGCAATCATGGTAGTTCAGGCAATAATAATGATTAAATTAAGCAAACAAGCAATTAACGGTCTATTAGTGGCATCTATTTTTACCCTTGCGGGCTTTTCTTTATTTGGTAAAAACCTTTACAATTCTACTCCTATTATTATCGGCGTTCTGGCCTATGCAAAAGTTAGTAAAACACCTTTTAATCAACTGATTCCTGTGGCTTTATTTGGTACAGCTTTAGGTCCTGTGGTCAGTGAAGTTACCTTTAACTTTTCCCTGCCAACTTTCCAGGCTGTATTTTTTGGAATATCGGCTGGATTTATTTCGGGCTTTATTTTACCGGTCTTGGCTCAACATTACAAGAATTTTCATAAGGGTTTTAGTCTTTATAATATCGGGTTTACAGCTGGAATTACAGCAACGATGTGTACAGCCTTGTTCCGAGGACTGGGGTATAAAGTCGAGACAGTTTCTTTGATTTCTAGAGGAAATAATAAAGAGTTGTCTTTTTTTCTCTTTTTATTATTTGGAATAATGTTAATTGCAGGTCTTGTTGCCAATCAATGGTCTTTTAGAGGTTATGGTTTACTTTTAAAAGAGTCTGGACATGGAGGCAGTGATTTTATCAAAGATTATGGCCGGGGACTTGTCTATATTAATATGGCTCTTTTGGGAATCGTTTTTACAGCTTATGTCCTGTTTGTAGGCGGAGATTTAAACGGACCAACGATAGGAGGTATTTTAACCATTGTGGGTTTTGGTGCCTCAGGCAAACATCTTAAAAATGTATTACCGATTTTGTTTGGAGTTTTTTTGGCCAGTTATTTTAGTATTCATGACGTTAATTCTACTGCAGCTCTTTTAGCAGCTCTCTTTGGTACGACACTTGCTCCTGTAAGTGGCTGCTATGGACCTTTGGCTGGAGTAATTGCAGGGGCTTTTCATATGATATTTGCTGCCAATTTATCGTTTTTAAATGCTGGGTTAAATCTTTATAATAATGGTTTTTCGGGCGGATTTATTGCAGCAATACTTGTCCCGATTTTAGACGAAATATATAAAATAAAGGATAAAATAAAGACTTTCTAAAAAAGTATAAAAAAGCTATTTCAATCCAGGACTTCGACTTTTTGTTTTTTTGCATTAGCGCAAAAATTAACAGTTGTAGAAGTCCTGTTTCTTTTATAATTTTTTTTGACTCATTTAAGTGCGTTTTTTGCTCCAAAAAGCATTTATCAAAAGTTTTAGTTGCGGATTATTTTTTAATCACAAGTTTGGTCAGAATAAAAATTTTTAATAATTGATTTTCAATAAACTGAATTGAATTGACTAAATTAAAAGAGTATAATGAATTGGTAAATAATTATTTAAAAAACGATTCATACAATATAATATATTAGTTATAATAGTTAATCAGTTATTCCTTTCTTTAAAGTTATTAAATTTATTTAAATAGGCAATTGAAAAATGACGTTTTTATAAATTTAATTGATTGTGTATATTTTTTTATAACATTTCAAAGAAACTTCCCTGATTAAGCCTGGAAAAAAACATTAAAAACTTCTGCCATTTTGACATGGAAAAATGAAAGGGAGTGGTAACCTTGAATCGTTACATAGTCGCCTTTTTCATTTTTAGTTTTCTTGGTTGGGTCTGGGAAAGTATTTATTGCACAATACTTGACCGGAAATGGGCTAACCGCGGCTTTCTCTATGGACCAATTTGTCCGATTTATGGTTTTGGAGGTCTGTTAGGGTTAAGCTTATTTGACCTGATTAAGGCTGGTCACTTACCTAATATGAATTGGGCGCTGATATTTATCCTTGGTTTTATTGTTAGTATGATTTTGGAGTATCCGACCTCATGGGCCCTTGAAAAACTTTTTGGAGCACGTTGGTGGGATTATACGGATGTACCACTAAATATTAATGGCCGGACAAGTGTACCTACCTCTATTGGTTTTGGCCTTGGTGCAATACTGATTATGAAATTCCTGATACCCTTAATTGATAAGGGAATTGCTCTTTTACCAGGTTTATTGCTGGATATACTTTCACTTATATTGATTTCAATTATTTCTGCAGATGCAACCTTAACGATATCATCCCTGACTGATTTCCAGAAATATGTTGCTTCAATTGATGAAGCCTTCCAAAATCATATGACCAATATTGTTGATCGAGTATATAGTTTTCCCAATTCTTATTTACACAATGTGATACAGCGTATTGCCGTGTTTAAGTTTTCAGAGCGAAAGAATAAGATTGCAAAACAAGTTCGTGAAAAGCAGTTTATCGAACTTATTAAGGATTATTATAAATCTGATATAATAAAGCAAATGGATAATTACATACAACATGGCAATACGACAACATTGGAGCATTGTGAAAATGTAGCATGGATTAGTTATCTCATCAATGAAAAGCTGCATCTTAATGCAGATGAAAAAGAGCTAATAGAAGCAGCTTTATTTCATGATTTATACCTCTATGACTGGCATGATAAAGAATCTTACCAGGGAAATCATGCTTTGAATTATCCTGATATTGCTTGTGAAAATGCAATTAAACATTTTGAAATATCAGAAAAAGCACAGGAAGCAATACGCAGTCATATGTGGCCGTTAAAAATTTCAAAAATACCAAAAAGTAAAGAAGCTTTGATTATATCTTTTGCAGATAAATATTGTGCACTTATTGAAACCATCCGCTTAAATAAGCGTTTTGGTCTTAGACATTAAAGAATCAAAAAAACATTTACTAATATTCATAGAGATAGGTGGGAAAATGCCATATATTTATGCCATGAGTGATATTCATGGTTATTATGATATTATGGAGCAGAATCTAGAAAAAATTAATCTTAAGGATAAAGGTAATATTTTAGTTTTTTGCGGAGATTATATTGATCATGGTTCAGACAGCTGTAAAGTTTTATACCGGATAAAAGACTTGATGGAACAGTATCCGGATCAAGTGGTAGCTGTCAAGGGAAATCATGAGATTATGTTTTTGAATTTTTTAGAAGCAGGATATTTTGACATCTGGAATATAAATTGGTTAGCAGAAGATAAGGATTTTAAAACAATCAATACTTTCATATCTGAAGAAACCAAAAATAAAATCGAGTTTTTAAAATTAGTTGACTGTTTGGATGAATTAGTATTTAAAACAGCAAATTTAATAAAAGAAGATATCAAATTTAAGCATAAAGATTTAATTCATTGGCTTAAAAATTTACCCTATTATTATGAAACTGAAAAACAGATTTTTGTTCATGCGGGTGTCGATGAGGAAGCTGGTAAATGGTGGAAGATTACCACAACAGAAGAAATATTTACAGGAAAATATCCTGCAAGTTTTGGCTATTTTTATAAAGACATTATAGCCGGACATATAGGAACTTATTCTTTAAAAGCTGACAAGAATTTTCATGGCGTATACTGGGATGGAATGAGTCATTATTTTATTGATGGAAGCGTAAATATAAGCGGCGTGATACCTTTATTAATGTATGATTTAGAAAGTAATAAATATATTTATTAATATAAATAGTTTTAAAAGGAGTTTGGGAGTATGACGATTGACAGGGAAACAGGAAATATTATCTTACCAGGGGGGCAGATAATAGAAAAAGAAATGACGATAGAAGAAATTAAAGATTCTTCTTTATTGGAACTGATGTGGCCAGAAAGCACAGAGGATGAAGACTCAGATATTTTAGTCTTAGAAATCCCTGAGGCGCATGGGGAAAAAAATGTTTTATTGGCTTTGTTTTTTTTAGCAGACAGTATTTCAATGATTCAAATAAATCTTAGTTTAGAACCAGAAAGACTTTCGGGGTTAAAGGAATACGAAAAAGCAGTTGACAGATGCAGAAATTTTTTAACGAATATGACCGGTGAGCGGATTGATGATGACTTTTTTGAATGGGGTACTGTGAGTGTTGATTGGGATATCAGAGATATGCATCCTCCTTGCATTACGATTTTATATTTGTAAAAAAGAAAGAGAGCGAAACTGTTTTTTCTTGACGAATTCGTCAGAAAAACAGTTTTTTTTCTATTGAATCTTTTTATTGTCAATGGTTTCTTTATAATATATAATTTTTTTATCAATATGTCGTTTTAGAATGAAAAATTAATTTAAAAAATATTTTGTGTTTAAAAATAAATGAATTTTCTGTATACTGAGGGGCGTTATAATTGCGTGAGTAATTGTTAATGAATTGTCAGGTAAAAGACAGGCAATGGCTGATGTGTTATAAACGCGTTGGCATTGCCTTTTTTATATGTTCTGAGACTTTGAAAGAGAGAGGAGATTCCTATAAAAAAATAAGTTCATTGGCTGCCTGAAAAAATCATTTGGATGAGTCAGATA
>JAAYML010000011.1 GCA_012521395.1 Candidatus Epulonipiscium sp.
ATACGAATATGAATTTGCAAAAACAAGCGGACGTGTACTTGTAGTTGAAGTTAAGAAAGCTTCACGTAAACAAGCTTCCACAATTACTCTTGAAGGTGCAAAACTTTTAGTTGACCGTACAATTCCTGAAGGAACCTTCGATATGGCTGTTAGAACACTTGGTGACAAGTGGAACGGATGGGGCAGCTGGTACAAAGACTTATATGTAGACCTTATTACTCCAAACACTGAAGACATCGAACAAAGCAAGAACGCTAAATACACTGCTACATTTACTCTTGATTCTGTAAATTACACAGTTGATGGAGTAACATTACAAGCAGACGTAGCTCCATATGCTAAAGACGGACGTATCATGGTTCCTGTAAGATACGTTGCTCAAGGCTTAGGAGTTAACCCAGATGACGTTCTGTTCTCCAACAAGACAGTTACTATTATGAATGGTAACCGTATCGTTCAACTAGTACTTGGAAGCAACGTTATGAAAGTTAATGGTGCTGAAATTACCATGGATACAGTAGCTGAAGCTAAAGACGGCAGAATCTTCGTTCCAATGGGATGGATTGCTAAAGGCTTAGGCGTACCTGTACAATGGGATAACACAACTAAGACAGCAACATTTAACTAAGATTAAGATATTATTTTAATAAAAACAGACCTCAACTGAGGTCTGTTTTTATTCTAGCAAAATAAAAACATGGTAAAATTTATCATACTTTAATTCATGTATATCGTATATATAAAAAGCAACAAAAGATAATTAAAATGATTAGGGGGGATTAGGTGAGAAGACATAAGAACTGGCTTATTACGGGACTTATCATTACTTTTTTAATGCCTTCAAGTCTTCGGGCTGATACCAGTGGCGTATCGCTCCTGTGGAATGGTGAGAGATATCTCCTTAAAAACCAGCCCATTGTAAAATCAGGCACTAGTCTGATAGGAATGCGGGAACTTTTTGAAATCCTGGGTGCAGAAGTGGAATGGGATGCAAATAAAAAAATTATCAAAGTCCAAAAAGATGAAAACTATATTGAACTTAAAGTAGGAACAAAAGATGCTTATAAGAATGGAGAAAAAATTGAGCTAAGCCTTGCTCCCGAAATTAAAGACGGCGTGACTTTTGTACCTTTAAGATGGATTGCTGAAGCACTGGATGCCCAGGTAGAATGGAATAAAGATGAAGCAGCGATATATATAACAACAAAAGAGAATATAAATCCGGCAGAAGAAGACCCTTCAGGCGAAAAACTGTCAGACGAAAAAATGCGAGATGAAAGCGTTCCAATGGATAATAATCTTGTAGAAAATAATATCCCAAAGCTTAAGATAGAAGCCATTGAGTATAAAAATGCCAGGGAATTAAGTTTAGAGGATGTTAAGAGAATGGCTGTCGGGGGAAATATTTCACTTCGCCTGCAGAATTTAGCTGCTGAGCGGGCCGAAGAAGCAGCTGTCATTGCATCAAGAACGCCTATGGTTTCTGATGGTCTTGGAGGTTATGTAGCAATTGAGGAAGATGCCGTTGTTTCTTTACTGAGAAGAAGTACTGCGGACATGGGAGCTGAAGCAGCAAAGAAGCAAAAAGAATTGATAAAAGAATCTGTGCAGTTTATGGCAGAAAAAGCTTATTATGAAATTGTTGAACTTGAAGAACAATTAGCCATTACACAGGCATCTGTCGAGTTATCCAGGGAAAACCTTGATATAATAAGAAAAAGATATGAACTCGGATTAGAAAGCCGATACAATCTTTCTCAGGCAGAAATGGAACAAGAACAATTGGAAAAGCAATTAGAGACTTTAAAGCTTTCTCTGGACTCTAAATATACTGAACTTAATAATCTCATCGGACAACCAACAAATATGCGTTATATATTGAATAAAAATATCGGATATAAGCCCCTTGAAGACATTAGCTTAAAAGGTCATATCAGTGATATGATTTCCAAAGATTTTTATGTATGGTACAGTAAAAAGGCCAAGGAGTTAAAAGACTTAGAAAGAAAATCCCACAGTACAACCTGGACTCCAAATGGAGAGAGTTATTCAATGAAGGACAATGAATATAAGCAGGCAGAACTCTCTGAAGAGGCAACGATCAAGAATCTTGAAAAATCTCTTGAATCCAGGTATAATCAAATCCTACAGCTTGAGAAACAAATTGAAGCACAAAAGCTCAATATAGAAAAGGCAAAGGAATCTTACCGTATATTAATACAACAATATAAGCTGGGAATGATTATTCCTTTGAAATTAAAACAAGGGGAACTGGCAATCCATAATGCAGAATTGGAATTACAAAAATTAATGGCTCAACACAATCAATTAAAAACAGCTTTTTATAATCCTGCTTTGATGCCGGACTATGCCAATTAAATAAACAAAGCGTTCCTGAGAAAAGACTTTTAAAGACAGAAAAAGACTAGGGAAAATTCCCTAGTCTTTTTGCAGTTATTAGTTAATGTTTTCGATGGATACTTCTACATCATCAAAGTTCACAAGAATGTTGCCGCTTGCATCGGTAATGGAGTATGCAGGATTATCTAATCCGTTATAAGTTATTTCTAACTTATCTCCATCCCAATCTTCGTTACCATCGTTAATTACAAATACAATTTTGCTACCGTCAACAATTTGGATCTTTTCGATGTTTAACTTCTTACCATCTTTCTTAACTGTGAATCGGCTGATTAACAAGTCGTTAGCAGCGCTTCCTCTTTCAAGTGTTACAGTTGTAACACCATCTTCAACGCTTTCAGAAGTTACCAGAGCTAAGCCACTGCCAAATCCAAATTGTACAGCTTCGCCAACTTCAAATACAATTTCAGTTTTGTTTCCATATACAGCACTTGCTACAGTTGCTTCAGGATTATATTTGTCTTCTATCGCAAGAGCTGAAGCCATTGACAGGGCAGAACCATAAATATTCTTTGTGGATACAGTTTCTGCCAAGGTTAATCTTAAGCCAGTTCCGTCAAATTTAGCATTTTGGTCTAATTTTTCACGTACATATAAAGTTAATTTATATTCATCATCTGAATCAGAATAATCAACTCTATATACATTTAATGATAAACCGGAAACTAATTTAACAATGAAGTCTCTTCTGTCTAAAGATTTTTCATCAATAGG
>JAAYML010000117.1 GCA_012521395.1 Candidatus Epulonipiscium sp.
CCATGGTTTTGTCTTGTTTTAACCTTAACTCGTTTCTTTAAAAAGTAAAATCATGTCTCTAAAGTGACATTTTCATAGAATAAAATTATACTTTTTTAGGTGACATTTTCACTGACTATTGACATTACTTAATTTAATTATTTAAACTGTTAAAGATTGTATTTTATAAAGAAAAGCCATCATTACAAGGGAAACAGCATTAAAAAGATAAAAAAACTTGGTTATTATATTATATTAAAATGTTATTATAATTATTATTTGTTTTTTTAAAGCAGATTTAATGCAAGGACCAAAGATTAGGAGAGTAAAAATAATTAATTGTTTTAAAATTAAATAAAAGTTTATTTAAAAAGCTGTTTGATATTGTATTTTTGACACTTTATTGGTACAATTTCCATATTAGGAACTTGTCTTTTTTGTCATTTATTGCGTTTAAGAGAAATATTTCAAAAAAGAATTAGTCTGTAGAGAGGATTGTAAAATGAGAGTTATTGAAGTAAAAAGTAAGAAAGGCCAGAAAAAGTTTTTAGATTTTAGAAAAAAGATATATCAGTCCAATCCGGTTTTTGTAGACAATCATATGTTTATGCTAAAAATGTTGTTTGCCAATAAAACTTGTTTTTCTAATAATAAAAAAATATATGTTGTGAATGTAGAAGATGATGGGAAGGTATTATGTCAAGGTCTTATTATTCATGCGCAGGAATTAGCTGAATATATTCAACTGTGTTTTTTTGAAAGCAAAGCCAATCAGGAAAAGGCAGTAGAACTTTTAGTGGATAAGGCTGTTGAAGTTGGTAAAAGGTATCATTGCAAAAAGTTAGTTGTAGGCTTAAATGGTCATCTAAATTATGGTTTAGGTCTGTTAAATTCCCACTATGATGAAAAGAATTCTTTTTCCGCCAGTGCGAATCCAAAGTATTATAACGACTACTTTAAAAAAATGAACTTTGAAGAAGTGCATTTAAAGACATATAAGATAGATCGTATTGATGACAGGTTAAAAGTCTATGAAGGGATTATAGACAGACTTAATAAAAAATACAGGTTTGAGTATTTTGATAAGAAGAATTTTGATTATTATTCAAAGATCTATACTGACTTAAATAATCAATGTTTTATGAATCACAGGTATTATTATAAACGTGGTTATGAAGAAGATAAAGAAATGCTTAAAGAGTTATTCTTATTTATGAAAAATGATTCCTTGATTTTTGTTTTTGATGGAAAAGAGCCTGTAGGATTCACTTTATGGTATCAGGATTACAACGAATTGGTAAAAAAAGGAGACGCTTTTGGTACGAAGCATTACTTTAAAAATAAGTTATTTAATAAAAAAATAAAAAAAGCTAAAGTCATGGAAATTGCCCTATTAGAAGATTATAGAAAAATAGGCTTGCCCTTAGGTTTATTAAATCAAATCAAGTTATGCCTTGACAGATATAAAATTAAAAGTCTAGAAACTTCATGGGTTCTGGAAGAAAATTATGCTTCAAACAGTGTTTGTAAAGCCATCTGTGATGAAGAATATAAAAGGTATGTGGTTTATGAAAAAGCAATTTAAACATTTAAAGATTTATCACAGCGATGATTTTAATAAAATTAAGTTAAATATAAAATTGCCGTATCCCTTTGAGAAAGACTTGCTCCGTTTATTAAAAAAAGAAAATAAATTTGAACAGGAATATTATTATCTTGAGCAGGGAAAAGATTATGCGTTTTTTGTATTATATAAGAATAAAATGAACATTTTTACCTTTGGAAAATTAAAGTTCAATATGAAACTTAAAGTAATTGGTTACCCCTGTTCTTTGAGCAATGCAGGCTATGTGACTAATAATGAAAAAATGATGCTGGATTATATCAAAAGCCTTAAAGGAGCAAAGTTGGTTTTAAATGTTTCAAATCCCACAGGATCAGAGGGTATCACCGTAGGGCAAACCTTACCGACTTGTGTTTTTTATAATCGTTTTCATTCTGTGACAGAATACTTGACTGCATTAAGAAGTTCTTACCGGAGAAGAATTAATAAAGCCATCAAAAACTGCGAAGATTTAGAAATAAAGATTAATGATGAAACGATTGACGTCTATGACTTATATTTAAACACCTACAACAAGTCGGATTATAAATTAGAAAAGTTAGAAAGTAATTTTTTTAAAGTTTTTGATGGTACCAAAATAGTCTTTTTAAAAGACAAAAAAGCGATTGGCTTTGTTCTTTTAAAAAAAGTAGAAGATAAATTAATCTTTATGTTTTGCGGTATGGATTATCGCTATAACACAGCAGATTTATATTATTATATGCTCTATAAAATTATTGAGTATGCCATTGACAGGCAGTGCAAAATCATTGATTTTGGTCAGACCTCAGAAGAAACAAAGATGAAATTGGGGGCATTATTAGAAAAAAGATATTTTTATGCCCATCATTCCAATCCCATCATTAATTTTTTAGTGAATATCGGAAAAGACTTCTTAGAATACAAATATGATTTTCCCCAATACCGGGTATTTAAGGAAGGATAAAAAATGAGGGTATTATTAGTAAAACCAGAATTTAAAAACGTATTTACAAAATTATCATTAATTACGACAGAGCCTCTGGAGCTGGAATATATGGCTGCTATCTGTAAAAGAAATCATATAGATGCTCAAATCTGTGACTTGAGTATAAAAGATAAATCCTTAAAATATATGTTAAATCATTTTAAACCGGATATAGTAGCAATGACGGCCAGTTTTGTACATATCCATTCTATAAAAAAATATGTTGCATGTATTAAAAAATTTAATCCTTCCATTATGACCATGGTAGGTGGTCCTCATGCAGAAGTGATGCCAGAAGACTTTCAATTTGAGGGGATAGATATTATTTGCTATAGTGGCGGCTTTAAGCCTTTTGAAGAAATTATAAAAAGCAATAATAAGACAGATTTTAAAAAGATAAAAGGGATTTATTATTATAAGGATGGTGACTGGCATAAAAACGAGAAGGAAATTTTTGATATTGAAAGCTTGCCTTTTCCGGACAGGAGTCATTTTTACAAAAATATAAAAAAATATAAATATGTGACCATGAAACCCTGTGCTATTGTAAAAGGTAGCTACAGTTGTCCTCATAAATGTAACTATTGTTTTTCTACCCTATTAAATGGCGGACGATATCTTTGCAGGGAACCTGAAAATCTGCTTGAAGAAATAAAAAGTATTAACTGTGAAAATATTTGGATTGTAGATGACACTTTTTATGTAGACAAAGAAAAATTAGACCGTTTCATTGAACTGGCTAAAAAAGAAAAGCTCCAAAAAAAGTTTTCATTATATTACCGGGCGGATTTTATTGCCCAGAATCCGGAATACATGAAAAGACTTGCAGAAATTGGTGTAACCATGTGTGCAGTGGGTTTAGAAGTTATTGATGATGAAATTCTTAATAAATATAATAAAAAGACCAATGTCCATATCATACAGAGAGCCCTGGAGGTTTTAAAAGAAGCGAAGATCAGCTGTATTGCTTTACTGATGATAGATATTGATGCAGATAAAAGTTATTTTAAGAAGCTCTATAACTTTATCAGACAACATGAATTATATCTTGCTACCATTTCCGTGCTGACACCTATGCCGGGAACCCAGCAATTTGAAAAATATAAAGACAGAATTATAACCGATGACTATAGGAAATGGGACTTTATTCATTTGATTATTGAGCCTGCAAAGATGAGTAAATTAACTTTTTACAAGGAATTTTATAAATTATATGTTAAGCTTGCTCTATTAATTTTGAGAAATAGAATTTTATCTTTTAAATATATTAAAGCAGCTATTGGGGCCTCTTTTAATTACTGGCTTGAGGTATTAAAAGGATAATGGGGGAAAAATGATGCGATACGAGGTATGGGAGAAATTAGCACATAAATATAACAGGCTTTGGGTTCAGAAGTATTCTTTAGGGCCAACCAGAAGGGAAATTTTAAAGATTGCCTTACCTATGCTAGAAGAAAACCCCAATCTTAAAATATTAGATATTGGTTGTGGGACAGGCCAGTTAATTGGTGAAATAAGCAGTCAATATAAAGAGCTTTATTATCTGGGAATTGATGTGGCAAAAAATATGATAGAAATTGCAAAGTCAAATAACAAGGAAAAAAATATAGAATTCAGAGTTTGTCCTGTAGAAAATTTTACGTGTCAGGAAAAGTATGACCTGATTATTTGCAGCCATTCTTTTCCCTATTTCCCCAATAAAGAAGAAACTCTAAAGAAGATTGCTGCTTTATGCAATCCTCATGGGCAAGTGATTATTGTCAATTCTTCAACAAATAATCTGAAGGATTTGATTATTAATTTCTTTTTAAAAGCCACAACAAGTAAAGCAAGATACCTTTCCATAAAAGAAATGAAAAAACTATTTCAAGCAGCCCGGTTGAAAGTTAAGAAAATAAAGATTATAAGGGAAAGGTTTTATATGCCTACCATTGCCTTATTTCATTTAGAGGTGCAACTATGAAAGTATTATTAATAAGACCTAAGCCCCATAAAGAAACGATTGGTCTTCAAAATGTGATGATTTGTGAGCCTTTAGAATTAGAGTATCTTTCATCAAATATTGAAGCCTTTGGTCATCAGGCAGTTATTGTAGATATGATTTTAGAAAAAAGGAAAGTCACTTACTTTATAAAAAAATACCAGCCGGTTCTGGTTGGGATGACAGGTTATAATACCCATATCAATGTTATTAAAACATATGCAAAGCAAATAAAAGCCTGTAATCCTGAAATCAAAATTGTCGTAGGCGGTGTTCATGCAGAAGTTAATCCGGAAGATTTCTTATCAGAGGATATTGATTATATTGTTCGGGCTAATGGTATAAGGACTTTTATTGAAATCTTAAACAAATTAGAAAAAAATGAAGATGTTTCTGTAATTGAAGGTATATATCATCAAAAAAATGAAAAGGCAGAAAAAGAAAAGCAGTTTAATTATTTGTTTCCGGACAGAGAAAAGGTTAAAAAATATAGGTCCAAGTATTATTATATGTTTCACAGAAATTGTAGTTTGATAAAAAGCTCTTTTGGCTGTCCCTATCAGTGTAAATTTTGTTTTTGCAGAAAAGTTACAGATGGACATTACTTTACAAGGGACTTAGAAAATATCATAGAAGAATTAAAGTCCATTAAGGAAAAAGAAATCTATATTGTGGATGATGATTTTTTAGTTGACAGGGAAAGAATCTTAAGATTTTGTGATTTGCTGGAAAAAAATAAAATTGAAAAAAGATATTTAATTTATGGCAGGGCAGATTTTGTTGCCAGTAATGAAGATGTCATAAAAAGATTTAAAGCCCTGGGTTTGCGGGCAGTCATTGTGGGCTTAGAATCCTGCCGTAGCAATGAACTTTTAGACTATAATAAAAAAACCCAGGTAGAAACTAATGAAAGAGCCGTTAAAATCCTGCAAAAATATGATGTGGAATGCTATGGAACCCTGATTTTAGGCCTGGACTGGGAAAAAGAAGACTTTATGGCTCTGGCCAAATGGATTAAAAAATTAGGGTTGGTTTTTGTTAATCTTCAGCCTTTAACGCCCTTAAAGGGAACGGAATTATATGAGCAGTATAAAGGGAATTTTATAATAAAAGAAGATGAATATGAAAAATGGGACCTGGCCCATTTAGTTGTAAAACCCAGTCATATATCCATAAGGAAATATTATTATTATACCATCTTACTTTATTATAAAATTACCCTTAATCCTAAAAGTGTCTGGTATATGATAAGAAAATACGGTCTGCATGATACCATAAAGTTAAGTATAGGCGCCTTTAAGATTAATCTGCAGTATTTTAAAAAATTAATTGGAGGCAAGTGATGAGGCAGTGAAAGTATTATTAATAAGACCACATCTTAATAAAACCGTAACCACTATAAAAAAGCTGATGTTTGGGGAACCCCTTGGACTGGAATGTGTTTCAGCTATATTAAAAGAGCAAGGGCATGAAGTCCTTTTGGTTGATTTTTTAGCCGAATCCAAAAGAAATCTCAGAAAATACATAAAAAGCTTTAAGCCGGACGTTGTGGGCTTTACTTCTCAATGCAGTGACATTAGCAATGTGTTATATCTGGCTGAAAAAACGAAAAAAATTAACCATAAGATTACAGTCATTGTAGGCGGGATACAGGTCACCATTACCCCGGAAGCCTACTTTAGCCGGTATGTAGATTATGTTGTCAAAACAACGACCAGAGAAAATATGAAAGCTCTTATGGAACAAATCGAAAAGGATACGGATGAAGAAATAATGGGTGTTTTCAGTAAGAAGCGCCAGTTCCAGTCAACTATTTCCTCTTGTGAAAATGAATATGTAAAGCCCGACAGGGATGCAGCAAAAAAATACAGGCACAAATACAAATATGCCGGATATCAGCCTTATGCGACCATTCAGACTTCTTATGGCTGCAGGAATCACTGCAGCTTTTGTATCAGAAGAAAGCTTGAAGGACCTGGTTTAAAGGAAAGACCTATTGAGGACGTTGTAGCAGAAATAGAAGAATTAAAAGAAGACTATGTGATGATATGTGACAGTGACTTTTTGATCAATGAAAAAAGACTCATCCGCTTTTTAGATTTACTTGAAGAAAGAAAAATTAAAAAGACTTATATTTGTTATGGCAGCGTTAACAGCATTTTAGAAAAAGAATATCTTTTTAAGCGCTTATCTGAAAATGGTGTAAAGGCAGTTATCGTTGGGCTTGAAAGCTTTACCGATGCCTTTTTAAAAGAATATAACAAGAGTGCAAACTTAGACGATAACTATAAAGCTGTTCGAATTTTAAAGAAAAACGGCATAGCCACCTGGGGAACCTTTATTTTGCATCCAGACTTTTCAAAAGAAGACTTTAAAACTTTTAAGAAATACCTTAAATTTTTAAAACCTGAATTGATTTCTTTTACGCCCTTAGTTCCTCATTTTTTGACACCTCTTTATAAGCAATATAAAGACAGGCTTATTTATCCAAGAGATGATTATGAAAAATGGAGTTTTGGGGATGTGATTATTTATCCTTCTAAAATGTCACTCAGAAGATATTATTTTGAAGTCTTAAAACTTGGTATACCAGCTAACTTTAACTGGTGCACTATTAAATATTGTTTTACGACTTTCCCGGTTAAACGAAATATTGGTTTAATGTTTGGCTTTGACCAAATACTTAAAGTTTACATAAAGAATATCTTTAATCCTAAGAAGTTGCCGGAATAAGGTTAAAGTAAAAGGATAATAGCTGTTTTAAGGAGAGCGAAATGGAAAGAGAGATTAGTATTTACGCAGGATTTGATAAAAGCGGGAAAAAAGAACCCTATGATAAAATTACTTTTAAACTTGGAGAAGTCATTTCCATTGTTGGCCATACAGGCAGCGGTAAAACTTTGCTAATTTCTGATATCGAACAATTGTCTCAAAGAGACAGTGCTTCCAAAAGAATGATAACCATTGATGACAAGGTTCCGGGTTATGAAGAGCGTTTTAATCCTGAAAAGAAAAAGATAGCCATGATTACACAAAATACAAAATGTGTTTCTGACTTACTGGTATGGGAATTCCTTAAGATTCATGCAGATTCAAGAAAGATAAAAAACAAAGACCTTATTGGTGAAGTCATTGATCTGGCGAATAAATTTACAGGAGAGTCCATTTCTGAAAAAGCTAAGGTAACGGAATTATCTGGAGGACAGACTAGAGCTTTATTGTTTGCTGATGCCATTTTAATTGGGGCTTCTCCAATTATTTTAGTAGATGAGATAGAAAATGCAGGCATCAACAAGACAGAAATCTTAAAACATGTTAAAAAAGAAAATAAACTTGTTATTTTTGCTACTCATGACCCAAGTATTGTCTTACAAACCGAGAAAAGAATCCTAATGAAAAACGGCGCCATTGAAAAAATCACTGAGTATAGCAAAAAAGATAAAGAAGTTTTGGCTCTGGTTCTTAAGGCAGATAAAACCATAAAAGAAATTCAGGATAAACTGCGAAATGGTATAGATTTTTAAATAATACAGGGGATGAGATTATGAAATTGCTATTAGTCGGGGGACCACCATCTACGGGAAAAACCACCGTCATCCAGAGAATTATTGAAAAAAGACAGGGAAAATATAAGATGGCCTATTTAAAAATGGATGTGGTCTATGCCCATGAGGAAGAGCTGATTAAAGAAAAGTACAATATTCATGCAAGAACCGTCTATGCAGGAGATTTATGTCCGGACCATGCAGTAGTGATGATACTTACGGATGCCATTAGATGGGCTGAAGATTTAAAGGCAGACTTACTCATAATAGAAAGTGCAGGTTTATGTTTAAGATGTTCCCCTTATTTAAATCAGGGTTTAGGTTTAGTGGTTTTAAGCATGCTTTCAGGGATCCATTCTGTTGATAAAATGAAACAGCTTATTTGCTTTGCTGATGTTGCGGTTTTAACCATGAATGATTTGGTCTGTCAGGCAGAACGGGAAGTTTACATTAAGAAGTTAAAGAATTCCTTTAATGACTTAAAAGTAATAGAAACCAATGCCCTTCAGGGAATTGCCATAGAATATTTATGTAATTTAATTGATGAGTCTGAAGAGATTCATTTAGGCAACTTAGAGTTAAAGGGTAATCCACCTTTAGGGACTTGTACCATTTGTATAGGCAGCAAAAAAATTGGCTGGAAAAATCATTATGGCGTAGTAAGACAAATCGACAGCAATGCAGCGGATTACATGTATCGGGGGGATTAAATTTGACCTGGGAAAAGGAAGATAGAAATTGCGGTTTATGCGGTGAGAGAACTTGTAAGGATTTCAGACTGAGCATAGAAAATGGAAAAAGGCGGTTAAACGACTGCCCCTTTTATAATAACAATAATGTTTATAAGGAAACGATTGTGGAAGAAGATCATCTGGATATCCACAATAATGTTTATGATTTTGTCTTAAAAGCTATTGCTGATGAACCTTCGGCAAGAAAAATTATACATCCCTTTCGTGTGGACTTAATCGAAAAATTAAATATTCAGGCTGGTGATATTGTAATTGCCAGACCTGTGGGAGCAGGCTGTCCGGTTACCCATGTCCTTAAAGTTTACGAAGTCGATGAACTGGCAGGACTTTTATATACCTGGGTGGTTGGACCAAAGTATTCAAGAGGGAAAGAAGTTAAAGACATTAAAGCCTATTCAATGGTGGGCTTTGAAGGAATAGCAGAGCAGATTATTTATCCTCCTGAAGTAGGCAGGACTTCTGCTTTTATGCCTGGCTTTTGTATGTTAAGGTTAACCCATTATGGCCTGGTTAATAAGGTTTATAATACAAAAGAAGGGCTTCTGGTAAGAATTGAAGACATTCATATTGCACATTATGAGCATATTCAAAGAAGGAGCCAGCAATGAAGAAGAAAATATTACTCATTCAGCCTACCCCTTACGATCAGAAGGGCAATCTTATTAAAAAAAGCAGGTTATATTTTGTAGGTTTAGCACTTCCCTTACTGGCGGCCCTGACACCCAAAGAGTATGAACTGGAACTTTGTTATGAAACTATAGAAGAGGTTCCTTTTGATACTGATGCCGATTTAATTGGCATAAGCAGTATGGGCCATGCCGTTATACGAAGCATTGATATTGCAAAAAAGTTTAAAGAACTGGGTAAAACTGTTGTTTTGGGCGGCTATATGGTCAGTTTAATGCCGGAGGAAGCGCAAAAGTACTGTGATGCCCTGGTTATCGGGGATGCAGAAGAAAGCTGGCCTGAACTATTAAAGGACTATGAAGAAGGCAAGCTGAAGAAATTATATCAAAGAAAGCTTAAAGCATTAAAAACGCCTTTACCCAAATATGAGTTATTATTAAATAAAAAAATAGGAAACTTCCTGCCCGTCCAGGCGGGACGTGGCTGCCCGAAAGCCTGCAGCTTTTGTTCGGTTTACTGTTTATACCGCGGTCAATATTTAAAAAGAGAAATTCCTGAAGTTATAAGAGATATTAAAAGAGTCAAAGAGCTGGGTTTTAAACAGTTTTTATTATTAGATGACAATATTTTTTCAAACAGAGAATATGCCCTGAATCTATGTGCGGAAATAAAAAAATTGAAAATGAAATGGATGACGCAGTGTTCTATTGATATTGCGTCGGATGAGGAACTCTTAAAAGCTATTGCTGAAAGCGGCTGTTATGTATTAAGTTTTGGTCTGGAAAGTATCAGCAAAGAAAGCCTGAGGAGTATGAATAAGGCCTGGGCAAAGCCTGAAAATTATGCCCGGCAGATAAAAATTATCCGTCAGCATGGCATTGATATTTCTACTGAAATGGTGGTGGGTGCTGATGGCGACACTTTAGAAAGCATAAAAAATACGGCTAAGTTTATTTCAGATAATCACATTGCTGTTCCGCGTTTTTATATCTTAACCCCCATTCCGGGGACTAAATATTTTGAAGAGATGCAAAAGGCAAAGCGAATCTATAATACAGATATCTATTCTTATAATGGTTGTGAAGCCGTCCATATTCCAAAAAACATGACGCCGGAAGAACTTACAAAAGCCTACTGGGATTTGTATAATGAAGTTTACAGTATAAAAAACATCGTAAAAAGGACCCTGCTGACGAAGACCTTCCTTTCACGGCCGGCAAATGCCCTCTTTTACTTTGGCGTCAATCTTTATTACCGCAGTCAAATTAAGAATGGAATTGTTCCCAATATTATATAGAAAGGATAAAGCCAGCTTAGACATCAGATGTCCAGGTTTGAGACCACTCCTGTTTTATACTTTAATCAAACGAAGTAAAAGGAGTGGTTTTCATGTATATTCATTTAAATGAAGTGCCCTGGAATGCATTTTTTATCATGGCAGAAGAAGAGTATGGCTTTAAAATACTAAATTCAGAAGAAATTGATTCCATGACCCAATATATCTATGTGAGGTATTACAGTGGAGTTGAAAAAGCTTATTGTCTCAGGTTTGAATATCAGGAAGACTGGGGACAGTGGCAATTGGCCTTGTATGCAGAAAATGCCATAAGATGTCTTTCAGCCCTTGATTTATACGCCATACAAGGTGTTATAGCCCCCCAGATCAGGGATTACAGGGCTTATTTAGGGATAAATCCTAATAAGTATATTCATTGGGATTTGATTATAGACAGACTTTTTTGTGGACCGGTTTATGAAGTGTTAAAAGTAGATGATTTAACCAGATATGTTCGTTTAGAAAGTCAACAGGGCACAAAGGAGTATCTGGTGGGTTTTGTGATTATACCGGAACTGGATTATCGCATGGAGGTTCAGGTTTATGATGCCCGGGACGGAGTTTACCTGACTTCTTTGGATTCTATCATAGTCGATACGAAAGTTTTTGTTGATTATCCCGTAGCAGAAGAATATTTAAATCCTACCAAGCAACCACCTGATTATGGGGTATTTATTAAAAGAGAACCTTATGGCAGAGGCCGAATCAATAGAGGATTAAACAAGGAATATAGGTAAGGAGGAATCGAAATGGCAGTCGTCAATTATTTTGCTTATGGAAGTTGTATGAATGAAAAAGATTTCATAAGGGACTTAAAAAAGGCACACTTAGAAAAATCTTATAAAATATTGGGTGTTGGTAAATTAGAAGGTTTCCGACTGGCTTTTACAAGATATGCTTTTACAAGAGGCGGGGGTGTACTGGATATGATTCCTTCTTTGGGGGATTATGTTTTAGGAGTGGTATACCAGGTTCCTGAAAAAGCATTAATAAAAGTCATTGACCGAAGAGAAGGGGTTTCAGGAGGGGCTTATTACAGAGATCTTATTGAAATTGAATTAAATGGTGAAAAAATTAAAGCATATACTTATTTTGTTAAGAATAAACTGGAGCATGAAATAGAGCCATCCGAATCCTATAAAGAGATTGTTTATGAAGCCATGAAAAACATGAACTTTCCTGAAGAATACATTAACAAGTACTTGCTGGAACATATTGCTTCTTTAAAAAGAAATGATAATGATAAAGTATCTTATGAAGCAGAAGTATATGACAGTTCAAGCTATCTGGACAGTATGGGCACTTATGTTATAGGCATGCCAAAAAGTTTAAGAAATTTATTATCTGTTGATATAGGAGATTGGATTTATGTTCGATATGAAGAAAAAGAACTGAAACTAAAAGTTTATAAAACTGATTCCAGGCTTTTAGGCAATGGGCAGGCGCCTGCAGATAATCTGCAGTTTCATGTATGTATTCCCAGGCAGGTTAGAGATGAACTTGGTTTGAAAGAACTGGATGCTTTTCATCGCAAAAATTATCCTGTTTTTAAAAAGAAATTTTCCTGCGTAACCATTTATAAATAAAAGTCAGGGGGGATTACGATGACTTTTGAAGAAGCTGTAGAAAAATACCTGGCGACGCTTAAGAATGAAGAAGAAAAAGATAGCTGCCAGGCTTTTCTTATGGATTGTTATATGCCTATAGTAAAAAAGGAGGCAGAAAAGCATAAGCTTTGGCCTTTAGAATTAAAAAAAATCAGAGAAAACGAAACAGAATGGATCATTCTTGCTGACAGTATTGATACGGTTTTAGATGTTGACAGTGCGCAGTTAAATCAAAGCAAAAATGATATGGAAGAAAATGAATATACGAAAAGAAAAGCCTATCAATATATTAAAGCTTTTTACAATTTCATTGAGAAAAAATGCAATTCCAGGTTGAAAATCCAGAACCTCTTTTATCAGGGCAGGATTTTAGAAAATAAAATAGAAAGACAGCTTGATATTATAAAAAAACTTCAGGAAACTCCTATGACCAAAGACGAATTAGCCGATTATTATTGTGTGACCCGTAAAAGTATTGACCGGGATATTGATGAATTGCAGATCGATGGTCTTCAGCTTCTTGGCCAAAAAGTTAAATTAAAAGTAGAATACAGGCTATCCCAAAAAGGAGGGGCAAATACCAGGAGTCAGGAACTATATTATAGTTCTACGGCTCATCCAATCTTTTTACCTCTTAATATGACGCAGGTTTATGCCATGACTGCAGGTTTAAAAAAGCTTGCAAGAGGAAGCGAATATGAAAGTATTTTAAACCACATTGCAGATTGGGTATACAGTCAATTAACCGAATATGCAAAAGATATCATTCAAAACTCCATAGACAGACAGGGAGAAAGAATAAGTTTTAAAGAAGTAAAACCTGAATTTCGGGAAGAAAGAAAAATGTTCAGCAATAATATAAGAGAAGAATTGGTTTTTTTAGAAAAAAGCCAGAAGAAGGCCGTTATTCACTATAAAAACCCGGATACAGGCTTAAAGGAAGTCGCCATAGGTTATATGGAAATATTAGATCCCAATAAAATAGGAGTTTATCAAAACAATGAATATATATTGATTAAAATTGACTGGATTGAAAAATTAGATTATACCTATTAAAAAACTCCATGATCTGAAAGCTTTCAGGACATGGAGTTTTTTAAATTGTACATTGGACATTTAATGTCCAATGCCGAAGTTCTTGAAGATTTAAAATAAAGTGAGAAAAAAGAATTAAGGAGGTATGAAAATGCAAAAATACAATGTTTTTGTTTATGGTACTTTGATGAAAGGATTTAGCAATTACAAGCATTACTTAGAAGGCAGAAGTAATGTCAAATTTTTAGGGATGGCAAAAGTAGAAGGCTATAGCATGTATCATGTTTCTTACTTTCCAGGGATAGTTCCTGACAAGGGTGAAAGTATTCTTGGGGAAGTCTATCAAGTTGATGAAAAGCTGTTACGGCAGTTAGATATTCTGGAAGCTGAAGGTCATATGTACATAAGGCAAAAAGAGAGCGCTTATTTGGATACAGGAGAAAAAATCGATGTTTATCTTTACGTTTGGAATTTACCTGTAAAAGAAAATTGCAAAAAGGTAGAAATGATGCCATGGAGACCTTTGTAAAGAATAGAAATTAAAATGAAATAGGTATTCCTCTGATTTATCGGCTTGTTATGATTATTTTAGAGAAAATCTGAGAAATTATTGATACATTACCTTTTGGGTGTTTATTCCGATACAAGTGGCTTCTTTTATAACAGCTCTTGTCATTGCATGGAGTATAATTTTTTTTTGTTGGTACAACGTTAGGCATAGTTATTGCAGTTCCAGTGTTTATAAATCATTTGTTTCAATGGATTAAAGGCGTATGTGATGAATCAGGAACAGCTTGATATTTTGCACAATAATCAGGATATAAGAAGTTTTGTCGATTATTGTCTTTATATAAAATTTAGTGTAATATATATATAATAAAAAATAACAATTTCTTAATCTTGGCTAGCGCATATAGAATTAATATTTTTTGATGAAATGATGTATGAGTTAAAAAAATATGGGCAAAGACTTGTCTTTGCCATCATTTATATTTAAAGTATAAAGTATGAGTTATAACTTATACATTATAATACTAGACATTTTTACAATACTATAAATATACTAATTAGTCAATAGAGTTTTAATAAAAATTTAATTGAAAAAATTGAGAAAAATAAAATATAATTGAAGTACTAGTACATAATTATATAAATTAAATAATAATCATTTTACATTACCTATATATACAAATATGTATTATTATGATATAATTATTTTTAAATAATTATTATTATTTATTACACAAAGGAGGATGGTAATGATGGATAATTATGAAGTTGTATTAGAATATTTCAGGAAAGCAGACAAACCTGTTAATGCAGGAACAGTTGCTCAGGAGACTGGTGTAGATAGAAAAGAAGTCGATAAGATTATGAAAAAACTTAAAGAAGAAGGTAAGATTGTTTCTCCTAAACGCTGCTACTGGGAAATTAATAAATAAGATATCGGATGAGCCGGCAAGGTTAGAAAATTGCCGGCTGATTTTTTATTGAACAAGGATTAATAAAGAAACTTTAAGTTATAGAAAAACGAGCTTTAACATAAATTAAATCTTTAAATTTTAAGCTTTAGGGTTTGTATATTATTTTAAAATTGAAAAAAACTATCTTTATTGTTATCATACTATTGCAGGATATTAAGAATTGTAGCCATATTTGACAATTTACAAATAAAATAGATTAATGAAGGATTTGGAACCTATGGAAAGAAAATTAGTAATGGGTATCTTAGCCAATGTTGATGCTGGTAAAACCACCTTATCAGAAAGTATGCTCTATATAAGCGGAAAAATAGGGAAAATGGGAAGAGTCGATAAACAGGATACATATCTGGATACAGATGAAATTGAAAAAAGCAGGGGAATTACTATTTTTTCAAAACAGGCTGTTTTTGAAATGGCTTCCACCCAGATTACTCTTTTGGATACTCCGGGACATGTGGATTTTTCAATGGAAATGGAGCGGACCCTACAGGTTTTAGATTATGCTATCTTGTTAATCAGTGGTCCGGAAGGGGTAAAAAGCCATACCCTAACCCTTTGGCGCCTTTTGAAAATTTATAATATCCCCATTTTTATTTTTGTGAACAAAATGGATCAGGAAGCAGCAGACAGAGAAGAATTAATAAAAGCTTTAAAAAGCCAGTTAAGTGACAGATGCATATCTTTTGAAAAAGACTATGGAGAGGGCTTTTTTGAGGAACTGGCTGTCTGCAGTGAGGAACTGTTAGAAGCTTATCTTAGTACAGGTCATATTGAAAAGGATTTGATTAAGGAAAAAATAAAAGCCCGTAAAGTCTTTCCCTGTTTTTTTGGGTCTGCCCTGAGGTTAGAAGGTGTTGAATATTTTTTGGAGAAAATGATTGACTATTCCCTTATACCTTTTTATCCGGAAGACTTTGCAGCTAAAGTATTTAAAATAAGCAGGGATGAACAAGGTAACCGTTTAACCCACATGAAAATTACAGGGGGCAGGTTAAAAGTCCGGGATTTAATTAAAGGCAGTGACTGGGAAGAAAAAATTACTCAAATCCGTATTTATTCCGGTAAGAATTACGAAGCTATAGGAGAAGTAGCTGCCGGGACAGTTTGTGCCGTAACTGGCCTGAGTAAAACGAGACCAGGTGAAGGTCTGGGTCTTGAAAAAGATTTCAGTAAAGCAGTCTTAGAACCTTTATTATCATACAGGATTAATTTGCCTCATGGCTACTCTCCCAGAGAAGTTCTGCCCAAACTAAGAGAAATAGAAGAAGAAAATCCTGAACTTCATATTACCTGGGATGAGACTTTAGAGGAAATCCAGGCACAGGTCATGGGGGAAGTCCAGATTGAAGTTTTGCAAAGCATTATAAAGAAGCGTTTTAACCTTGATATTTCTTTTGATGACGGACAGATTGTTTATAAAGAAACGATTGCAAATACCGTTGAAGGGGTTGGGCATTTTGAGCCGCTTGGTCATTATGCAGAAGTGCATCTTTTACTTGAACCGGGAGAGCCGGGAAGCGGCTTGCAATTTGGCAGTAATTGTAGTGAAGATCTTCTTGCAAGGAATTGGCAGCGGCTGATTTTAACCCATTTGGAAGAAAAGGACCATAAAGGGGTACTGACAGGTTCTTCGATTACAGATATGAAAATTACTTTAGTGGCTGGTCGTGCCCATAATAAGCATACAGAGGGCGGGGACTTCAGACAGGCCACCTACCGTGCTGTGCGTCAGGGTTTAAAGGAAGCACAATCTATACTTCTTGAGCCTTACTATAGTTTTCAGATAGAATTGCCTACCAATATGGTCGGACGGGCTATGACGGATATTGAAAAAATGCATGGGACTTGTGAGATATATAAAACGGGTGAGGAAATGACGATCTTAAAAGGAACTGCGCCCGTTGCTAACATGAGAAATTATCAAAAGGAACTGACTGCTTATACAAAAGGCTTTGGTAAATTATTCTGTACTTTTAAAGGTTATGAGTCCTGTCATAATGCAGAAGAAGTTATTGAAAGAATTAATTACAATTCCGAAGCAGATCCGAAAAATCCCACAGGTTCTATCTTTTGTTCTCATGGGGCAGGTTTTTATGTTAGTTGGGATAAGGTTAAGGACTATATGCATGTGGAGAGCTATCTGAAAGCTAAAAAGGAAATTGAAGAAAAAATACCGGAAAATAAAATTCCATCTGCAACGGAAGTCATTAGTTTGGAAGAAATAGATGAAATCTTAGGAAAAACCGTATCCAATCAGGGAAAAGGGAACAAGTGGAAAAAGACAAAGTCCTCTGTAGAGCGCTATTATGAATCTTTAAGTTCTGGGAATAGACCAACAAAAAAAGAAAAAGCAAAGCCAACCTATTTGCTTGTGGATGGTTACAATGTTATTCATACCTGGCCGGAGTTGAAAAAACTGGCGCAAGAGAATATGGACAGTGCCAGAATTAAGCTTTTAGATATCTTAAGTAATTATAAAGCCATTAAAAAATATGAAATTATTGTTGTTTTTGATGCTTATAAAGTTAATGGTTACAGGGAAAAAATCATGGATTATCATAATATTCATGTTGTCTTTACAAAAGAAGCCCAGACGGCAGATGAATATATAGAAAAATTTTCTTATGAGCACAATAAGGATTACAATATTATTGTGGCGACATCGGACTATTTACAGCAGATTATTGTAAGGGGCAGTGGAAGTACCCTGCTGTCTGCCAGAGAATTAAAAGAAGAAGTAACTAGTACCCGTAAGAGTCATATTGATAGATATATAGATTTACAAGACAGGCGGACTGCCTCCCTGGAAGAGTCTATATCAAAAGATACAAAATCCAAAATCAAAGCAATTAAAAAACCACTAAATAATCAATAAATAAAGATTCATTTAAGAAATATTTATCATAAAAACTGCTTTTAAGCTAATTAGCTAAAAAGCGGTTTTTATTTTTCTGTTCAATCGTCGATTTTACCTGGGAGAAAATATAATAAAAATAAATTATGTGAATTTATTACAATATAATCGTAATTTTACCATATTTTTTTTACAGATGAGATAATTTATTATATTGCTGAACAGCTAAAAATGCAGAATAGATAAAGGGGGATATTTATGAAAAAAAGAGTAATATCTTTGCTTTTAGCTTGTTTGATGATTTTTGCTGTGGCAGGATGTTCAAAATCTCAATCAGGGAAGGATAATGATAGCACGCCAACTGTTTCAAAAGAGACGGAAGAAAAAGAAAGCAAAGAGCCAGTTACATTGAATGTTTGGATTATGCCCAACAGTGGTGAACCTGAAAAGGATTTCATGGATGTTATTCAACCGTTTTTAGAAGAAAATCCAAATATTACTGTAGTACCTACAGTAATTGACTGGGGTTCTGCCTGGACAAAGGTTACGACTGCAGCGACAAGTGGAGAAGCTCCGGATGTTACTCAGTTGGGTACAACTTGGGTAGCGGCTGTGGCTTCTATGGATGCTTTGGCGGATTTAACGCCTTATTATGATGAGTTTGGCGGAGCAGAAGCTTTCTTACCAGCAACACTGCCAACCACAGTTATTGAAGGAAGCGATCAAAGGTTTGCAGTGCCATGGTTTGTTGATTCCAGAGCACTTTATTACAGGAAAGATGCTTGTGAAATAGCAGGGGTAAATCCTGAAACAGATTTTGCTACCTGGGATAGTTTTAAGGAAGCACTGAAAAAATTAAACGGGGTAGAAGTAGACGGAAAGAAAATGGTAGCTTTAGGTATGCCTGGTAAGAACGACTGGAATGTAGTTCATAATTTTTCCTGGTGGATTTGGGGAGCAGGAGGAGATTTTGTAAGTGATGATTTAAAAACTTCCACGATTAATTCACCAGAAGCCTTTGAGGGTGTTAAATTCTATACAGAACTTGCTATTGAAGGTTTAATGTCTATGCCAAGCTTAGAAAAGAATTCAGCAGAGATAGAAGCTTTGTTCAATGCAGGAGAATTTGCAACGATTTTTTCTGGAGGTTATTTTGCAAAAACCATAAAAGATAATGCAGTAAAAGATCCGGAAAATTCCATCGTTGACAAAGTTGGTGTAGCAATGATTCCTGAAGGACCCAAAGGAAGACATGTCTTCTTTGGAGGAAGTACTCTGGCTGTTTATAAAACGACTAAACATATGGATGAAGCAGTAAAATTGATTCAGTTTTTAACTTCTAAAGAAGCACAAATTGAATATTCCAAGAGACATGGAAATCTTCCGGCAACAAAAGAAGCTTATGAAGATCCATATATTGATCAGGACCCAATGCTGTCCGTATTTAAGGAACAGGCGAAATATGGAAGAGCATATCCTTCTATTCCTGGATGGGCTCCATCCGAAAGCTTACTTCAAAAAGGTTTAAGTAATGTTTGGGATAATGTGATGGGAGTAAACGGACCTTATGATCCTGAAAGAACAAAGATAGAATTAGATGCAGCAGCGGCAGATGCTACTGCAGTATATCAAGCGAATTAAATAAAGTGAATAATAGTGCAGAGAAGATTCTCTGCACTGATTTTTAATAATCAAAGAGGGAGATATGTATGAAGGTTGAGATATCCAGAGAGAAAGTGGTATCAAAAAAAAACAAGAAAACAAGCAGGTTAATATTTGAAATCAGAAAAAACAGATTTGCATACGCATTAGTTTTACCTGCATTTATTGCCATGTTAATTATTCATTTTATTCCTATGGTACAAGGTATCTATATGTCTTTTCTAAAATTAAATCAATTTACTTTGAATCAGTTTTTGAAAGCACCTTTTGTAGGATTGCAAAACTACTATACAGTATTATTTGATAAGTCCAGCACATTGCGGTCTGGTTTTATGGATGCATTAAGAAATACCATTATTTATGCCTTATCAGTAAATATACTTGTATTAGTGATTGGTATGATATCGGCATTGCTGGTCAATAGAAAGTTTAAATTCAGAGGACTGGCCAGGACTTTATTATTAACGCCGTGGGTCGTACCATCTTATGTGGTAGGAATGTTATGGGGTTTTATGTGGCAGCAGGATACAGGGATCATCAATAGAATTTTAGTGGATTGGTTACATATATTGCCTGATAAACCTTTCTGGCTGAGTGGGCCGAATACTTTATGGGCAATTATCATTCCTACGGTCTGGAGGAGTACCCCTTTTATTATGATTATGCTATTAGCAGGCCTTCAAAATATCCCGGAAGATTATTATGAAGCAGCAGAAATTGACGGTGCCTCATCTGTTCAAAAGTTCAGACATATCACATTACCTTTACTCAGGCCAATTATTGCTGTTAATTTGCTTCACGGAATGATTACTCATATTTATTCTTTTAATATTGTTGCAATGATGTTTGGTCATGGTGCAGGATTTCCAGGTAAATGGGGTGATTTATTAATGACCAATATTAACCGTAATTCTTTTGGCATATGGCAAATGGGTACAGGTGCTGCTGCAACCATTGTAGTAATGATTATTGTATTAAGTATTGTTGGAATTTGGTATAGAGTATTTAGAGAAGATTTGGTGGTGGAAGAATGAAGAATAATTACATGAAAAACTTGAAACGGAAGAAAAAAATTCAGCATATAGCTGCCAATATATTACTCTTTATAATTGTTATATTTACTATATTCCCAATTGTATGGATGTTTATTAGTTCTTTAATGACACAAAATAATCTTGCAGCGGGGAAAATTACAGACATAACGCACTGGGAGAATTATATTGAAATGTGGAATAATATTGATTTCTTTAAGTACTTCAAGAATAGTTTGATTGTGTGTAGTATAACAACGATTATTGCTCTTATCATAGCAACTTTTGCAGGCTATTCCATTGCAAGATTTAAGTTTCCGGGTTCAGGTTTATTTGGAACAGCAGTATTATCCACTCAAATGATTCCTGGAATTATGTTTTTGCTTCCTCTTTACATGATGTTCATAAAAATACAAAGAAGTCTGGGCATTAGTATTGTTAACACTTATCATGGAATAATTATTACCTATTCAGCTTTTTTTATTCCATTTAGTATTTGGATATTGAGAGGTTTTTTTGCAAGCATTCCAAAAGAATTAGAAGAAGCTGCACAAATAGATGGCTGTAGTCCATTTGGAGCATTTATGAGGATAATATTACCTTTGTCCAGTACAGGAATTATTGCCACAGGGATATATATTTTCTTAATGGCCTGGGATGAGCTTTTATTTGCCTGGGTTTTAGCAACAACGCCTGATGTTGCAACAATACCGGTTGGGATTCGATTATATGTTGGAAATTATCAAAACAGATATGATCTGTTGATGGCTGCCGGAGTTGTATCTACGATACCAATACTAATCATATTCTTTACTTTACAAAAGAAATTTATAAGTGGAATAACAGCTGGAGCGGTAAAAGGCTAGGTTTTTTACTATTTAAGCAGCAGGCATCTTAGCAGGATAGCTATCCGATTTATATTGAAAAGGGTGATTTGGCAGATGTTCTATAAGAATTTAAAAATTGGAACAAAACTTAATCTGTCCTTTGCCATTTTAATTATAGTTCCTTTGTCTATAATAGGAATTTTATCTTATAGTAAAATGTCTTCTTCTTTAATTGAACAAAACAGGAATAATTTGATAGAACTTATGAAACAAACAAGCAAAAGTATTGATATTGCTTTTATGGAAATTGACAGGAATATGACTGCTTTATCAAGAAATGAACAAATAGGGAGCTTAGTAGAAAATTATAGTAAATTAGATGATAATCAAAAGATAAGGACTAAAAATCAAATTCAGCATTTAATGAACGATGCTATTAATGCAAGGGTTGAGATTGCAGACATTTATATTATTACAAAGAATAATGATATTTTTTCTTCCGGAGTAAGAGTAATGGATCCAAAGTATGATTTGATTTCTTCGTATGCAGTTACAAGGTTTAAAGAGAGTGAAAGAAATTCATTATGGATTGATACATACGAAACTGATAATGATGCTACAGGTGGAATTTCTAAGCGGATATTGACGGTATTTAAAAATATGTATGTTAGTACATCACTTAAAAGTGTGGGGACTTTAATGGCAAACGTAAAAGAACAATATTTATACGATTTGGTTAAAGATATTAAAATGGATTATGACGGATATTTCTTTGTTATAGGTCAGGATAAAAATATAGTGATGGATCCTAAAAATTTAAACAATAATGGAATGATTTTAAAAGACAGATACCTGGATAAAGTTTTTCAGGAAGATACTTCCTGGTTTATTGAAGAAATTGACGGAGAAGAAATGTTGGTTACTTTTAGTAAGTGCAAAAATTTAGATTGGGTTGTTGTTGGTTTAACACCTGTAAAAAATATAACAGCTCCAGTAACTTCTATGGGATTTGAACTGCTTTTAATCGGCATTTTTTGTTTAATTATATCTTTTTTTGCTGCAGTGTTAATTACAAGAGATATTACGAAACCAATGGGGCTTCTTATTAAACAAATTGAAAAGGTAAAAGAAGGTCAATTAAACATAAAGTATAAAGTAGGCAGAAATGACGAAATAGGGATTTTAGCACGATGTTTCAGGGATATGGCAGAAAGACTGAAATATTTAATATTAGAAATTAAAAAAATGTCAGGGGAAACTTATAAATTATCTCAGGAATTATCAGCAACAAGTGAAGAAAATTATGCTACAATTGAAGAATTTTCGCAGACGATTAATGATATTCAGGAAGAAATACATTCACAGGTAAAAGGAATAGAAACATGTAGTCATGTGGCATTTAGCTTATCTGATGAGATAGAAGATATCATTGAAAGTTTCAATCATATGAATCAAAAAATATATGAAGTAAAAGTTTCCAGTGAACAGGGTAAAGAATCTGTTGGAACTTTGAAGGATAAGGCAGAAAATTTGAAAGAGATGATTGAAAATGTTTCGGCGGTAGTAGAGGGTTTAATCAATGAGTCAAAAGAAATATCGGTGATTACAACAACAATAAAATATATAGCAGAACAAATTGACCTGCTGGCACTTAATGCAGCAGTAGAAGCAGCGCGTGCAGGTTTATACGGAAAAGGATTTAGTGTTGTAGCGGAGGAAGTAAAAAAATTAGCAGAACAGACAAGTTCATCGGTTCAGTATATTGATGAAAAACTAAATCATATGAGTATGAGTATTGAAAATGTAAGAAAGGTAGTTATCAGTACTGAAAAATTCACACAAGAGCATAATATAGCTGTTAAAGATACATCAGAAAAATTTGAGTTAATTGACCATTCGATGGACTATGTTGTAGAGGAAATTGATGGCGTAAAAGATTTAATATCCAATATTGAAAAGTCCAGAAAAGAGATTGTTGTTTTAATGGAAAGATTAAATAACAGTTCCAGAGAACATTTTGCAAGTACGCAAAATTTAGCAGCAGCATCCAGTGAGGAAGTAGAGCTTAATAAGCATCTGGTTGAGATGGCTGAAGAATTAAGAGCTTTATCAGCAATAGTAGAAGAAAAAATATCTGTTTTCAGTTTATAAATGGACTAGATGGACAACTTATGGTTTTGGTAAAACAAAAGCTGATTTTAATGGGGAGGGGGATTCTCCGTTATATTGAAAAACGCAATTAAGTCAACTAAAATAGTATTGAACAAAAGTTTCGTTAAACGTTATTATAAATATTTTATCAGAGGGGGATAAAAATCTGTACTCAAAGTCAAAAAACTTTAAGGATAATGGTTAATATCATTTTGTTCATTTGTGTTTTAATGACATCTTGCAATACAAATAGAAAAAAAGATGAGATGCTAATATCGGAAACTGACGAAAACCCCATACATTTAGAAATATGGACGATATGGGGCAATAATGACATTCTCGCCGGAAAGGCTTTGCAAAATCTGGTAGATGATTATATGAAGCGTCATCCTGAAGTCCAGATTACCATAACAACAACTACAACTGAAACTTATAAATCTAAATTACCTTCGGCATTAGCTGTTAATGAAGGTCCTGATATATTTTTTGTTTGGGGATATGGATTTGCTGAACCAATAGTTAAGTCAGGAAAAGCGGTTGATTTAACACCTTATGTACAAGAAATGAAAGAAAATGCCCTAAGTAACACTTTTGATGCCTTAACTTATGAAGATAAAATTTATGGATTGCCGTTATTTGGCTGGATAATGGGGCTATATTGTAACACAGAAATGTTTGACAGATATAATATCAAAATTCCAGAAACTTATTCTGAATTAACTGAAGCAGTAAAAGAATTCAGAAAGCATTGTTTAACACCCATGGCATTACCTGGGAGAGAACCCTGGGCAATTTCATTTTACTATATGGCTTTAGCAGAAAGGGAAGCTGGCCTGGAAAAAATTCAAAAAATAGCAGCAGGACAAGAAGCTTTTGATGATCCTTCTATGATCAGTGCAGCGTATAAATTAAAAGAATTAAAAGATTTAGGAGCTTTTTCTGAGGATTATTATCGTTTATTAAGTTATGAAGCAGATTCACTTTTTTTGGAAGGATTTGTTCCAATGCATTTAAATGGTAGTTGGCTGTCAAGTACTTTAGACGATGAGGAATATTCCAAATTAAAAGGTAAAGTGAAGATCATTCCTTTTCCAGTTATCACAGAAGAAAATGGAACAGACGAAGGAATAGGGGGATATGTTGACTCCTTCATGATAAATGCTGAAAGTGAAAATAAAGAAGAGGCAATAAAATTATATCTGGATATTATGCCCAAGTTAAGCAGAGAATTAACTCAAATAGGTATGGGGCTGCCAGTCTGGAAGGATGTAAGAATTGATAAAGAAAAGACAATTTATCAATTTTTAGAAATATATCCTGAGGCGGGATATCATGCTGCATATGATCAAATTTTGCCTCAAAAAGTCAGAGAAGTACACCTGGCTTATTTGCAAGATTTATTGGAAGGAAGAATTACACCAGAAGAATTTGTTAGTATTCAGGCAGAAGAAATGAAACAATATCAAAATACGGATTAAGGATAAAGCCATCCAGTAATGGGATGACTTATTATTATAATTTTATACTAAAAAATCATAATTATATGGTCTATGGACAGAGTAAAAAATGTTTTAAAATAATAGTAAGAAATAATACTAAATATTTTTAGAAGGAGTGGATGATATGTTAGAACTAAGGGCAAGAGATGTCATACTCAATGCAGAAGCCCTCCTTAAACGAGAATTTGGAGATATTTTACAAGATGATTATATAACAGATGCCCTTTTTATGGATAGCAGTTATAAAAAGGCAATAGGAATAACAAATCTGCCAGTTAAAATGCCAATCATGACAGAAATTTACACAATTAAAGAAATAACGAATTATATAGAACAATTAGAAAAACTGGAAGGCTCCGTTCTTTTTTTGCTGGATGCCTATCAGAAGGATTTAATATTATTTGTTAAAACAAAGGAAAAGATTACGGAGATTTATATCCCGCAAAATATCAAGTCAAAAATATTAGAACTTATTTCTAGTATTAAAGATGGTGTTGGCATTATTAATGAGATGGGAGAGCATGTTTTTGATTTAAAAGCACCTTCACCGGGACCACATTTTTATGTGAATTTATTGCTGGGAAACAGAATGGGCTATAATCATCCGCTTCAAACCACTCCTAAAAGTGTAGTAGATGGTTTAGGCAGGGGAAGTTTCAGGGCACATTCTGCTACACAAGTTTTAGCAACCCGATGGGACATGCTTCAGGAAGAAAACGGATTTCCTGCTAACAGACAATTTTATATTGTTGAAGATGGACAGCAGATTTTTTATTCAGCAAATCCAAGCGATAAAAACATTTTATCTGCAAAATGTACGCATTCTCAAAATCATACAAAAATATGTTATACGACCTGCTGTGGTCTAAAGATTGAAAGGCTGATTTTTATACTTCCTCAAGAAGATAAGATACCTATGGCAGTGGAAGTCCAACAGATAAAAATCGAAAACTTAACACAAAAACCCAGAAATTTAAAAATTATTTATACAGGAATGTTTGGCTCAGCTGTTCCGCACGCATTGATGGAAGATGTTCTTTATAGCAATATCATTATGCAGTTTAAAACCGTCATGAATGAGGAAGGTAAACTACTTGCAATTGCACCGGATTATTACCCGGAATATACAAAAGAAGATTATCGTTTTCATTGCACCATCATTCATCATAAGGGAAAGATTGAATATCCAGCTGAATTTTGCACAAGTTACAAGGAGTTTGTAGGCAATGGTTCTTTAGAAAAGCCCCAGGGTGTGATTAAGTTAACGAATAAACTGAGCAGGAAAGGACCAGGTTTTTTTGCTGTAGGGGCTAAGCTTAACCTGGATAAAGAAGAGGTTTGTGTACTGGATAATTTTACTGGGTTAGTATCAAGAAAGCTTAATCCTGCTTTTGGTGACAGTATTTTCAAGGAAGAAATAAAAAATTTATTGGATAAATACAGTCAGGAAGGCAAAGTTTTAGAAGCATTAAATAAGCAAAAAGCGTTTTATGATTCTTATAAACGTTATTTTCAAGTAGATACAGAAGATAAAAATTTTAATATTTATGTAAACAATAATTTACCTTTTCAGGTTTTATATCAGACTTTTGTATCCCGTTCTTTTGGACAAACACAAAAAGGTTACAGGGAAATTGGTTTTCGAGAAATCCAGGACATTTTCACTTCTATGCATTACTTTATCAGCATGGGTGCAAAAGATTTTGTTAAAGCTTTAATTAAGGAATGGTGCAATAAAGTTTTTGAATTTGGCTATACTTATCACAATTTCTTTTGGGTTGGGAAAGAAGCAGGCAAGTGGTCTGATGATGGATTGTGGCTAATACAAGCAGTATATCGCTATATTAATTTGACAGCAGATATTAATTTATTAGAAGAAGAATGTGAGATAGCTGGCACAGACCCTGTTAAAAAGAGAACAATTTACGATACAATAAAAGCCATTTTAAAATACTCTGCTGAAATTTCAGTGGGTAAACATAAAATACCTTTATTGGATTTTGCAGATTGGAATGATTGTTTAAAACTAGATCCTGATTACATGGACGGAATTACAAAAGAAAAAATTTATAAAGAAAAACTGGTTAAGGATGGAGATACAAACATCGCTTTTGATAATAAGTATTCTGAAAGTGTAATGAATGGTTTTCTATTAAAAACGGCACTTGATCAAATGATTGATTTAACAAGGGAAAAAGGAGATAAAGCGTATACAGACAAATTAATTGCCTTGTCCAATCAATTATATGATAATTTACAGAAATATGCATGGAGAGAAAATTTCTTTGCCAGGGTATTGTTTAACCGATTTACAAATGGTGAGTTTTCATATTTGGGGGCAAAAGGAGATGGTTTATCAGCAGATCCCAATATTGATGGAAGTTATTTTTTAAATTCATTTAGCTGGTCTATATTAAGTAATACGGCAACGGAAGAACAAATAGCAACGATGTTAGAAATTGTTGAATCAGTACTTAAAACGCCTCATGGATTAAGATTAATGAGTCCGACTGATTTAGGAAAGGTGGCTAAGGGTACAGCTACAGGGGAGTATTTCCCGGGAGACAGAGAAAATGGAGGTGTATTTAAACATGCCTGTATGATGGCAACTGCTGCAATGTTTAAAGCTGCGAAAGAAGTTAGTGATCCTGTGCTTGCAGAAAAACTGAGTTGTCTGGCATACTGGACTGTCGATTTAGTTTTACCTTATAAAACCATGGAGCATCCTTTTGAAACTTGCGGTAATCCAAGATTTTGCACGCAGTATAACAATAGTGAAACAGGTGAAAATATAGGACCAATTCTTAGTGGTACATCTACCTGGCTAACTCTGACCCTTATGTCTGCATTGGGAATAGAGCAAAAAGTGAATGGAATAGAGCTTAATCCCATACTAAAAAACAAGCAGGAGAAAGTAAGCTTTACTTTAAATACAGGTAAGGCAATATATAGGTTTAAGATTTCTAAACCTCAAGGCTTCTTCAGATTAAAGGAGGGTCATTATAAAATATTATTGGATTCTAAAGAAATAGGGGGGAATATAGTTCCGGATTTAAATGACGGGAAAGAACATCTTGTTGAACTATTATTTTATGCGAATAAATGATAATATTTTACCATAAAAGATAATTTTGTCATATTTATTCTTTTTGAATTTTTATATAACATGAGAGTGGGTTGTTGATATTTGGGCTATGATAAATAAAGAATCAGGCTGATGGGGATTTAAATTGTTTTTTAGATAAGAACAATTAAACAATTAACCGGAGGTTAAAAAATGAGTTTTAAAGAAATTAAAAATCAAGCGAATATTAATGGTTGTGAAACAGCCAGAGTAAAAGAAGAAGAGTGGAAACTGGTTTGGAGCGATGAATTTGAAGGTTTGGAAATCAATATGAGCAATTGGAGTTTTGATCGTCCGGATAATGGCCGATATAATGGTGAAATACAATCCTATACAAATAAAAATGCATATATAAAAGACGGAAAACTTATTATTGAGGCAAGAAAAGAAGATTTTACCGAACCGGATGGAAAAACCTATCATTACACTTCATCCAAATTAATAACTCAAGGAAAGAAAAAATGGACTTATGGGAAATTTGAAATCAGAGCAAAAATGCCTGAAGGAAAAGGCATATGGCCGGCGATTTGGATGATGCCTGAGGATGAGTTTTATTATGGAAGATGGCCAGTATGTGGCGAAATAGACATAATGGAATTACTAGGGGATACGCCTAACAAGGTCTATGGAACAATGCATTTTGGCTTGCCACATAAACAATCACAGGGAATTTATACCTTGCCAGAAGGAGAAAGTTTTGCAGAAGATTTCCACGTTTATAGTATAGAATGGGAGCCCGGTGAAATCCGATGGTATATTGATGGCAATTTATATCACAAAGAAAGTGAATGGTATTCTAAAGCGGCAGATAAAACAAATGCTTATCATTACCCTGCTCCTTTTAACCAGGATTTCTTTTTGATTTTAAATATATCTGTCGGAGGCGGATGGCCTGGTAATCCGGATGAAACGACAGTTTTTCCACAACAAATGGTCGTAGATTATGTAAGGGTATATCAAAAGGAGAAATATGCAACCAAAAAAGAATAAAAGACTTAGATGAAATAAATTCTTTTGTATTATAAAAATTAAAGCAAATATTTTAATTGATATACAAATAACAGTATAATAAAGAGGGATACTTAATTTTGTATAAGGGTACAAAATTAAGACCCTCTTTTAAATATATATACAAAATTTTTAACTTTAAACTTTTATTCTATTTATTTAAACAATTTATGATTAAGTACAATGAAGTTATAAGTAATCAATTTCTTTTATTCATACTGATTTATATGAATAATCATTATTATTTCTTATATTTTGGGAGGATATATATGTTTAAGGTTATGGTCATTGACGACGAGCCAATTATAAGAACAGGATTAAGACATGTCGTTGATTGGGAAAGCTTAGGCTTTCAAATTGTTGCAGAAGCAAAAAATGGAATAGAAGCCTTAAACAAACTTGAAAATGAAGCAATCGATTTGATCATTACAGATATTAAAATGCCCCAAATGGATGGCATTGAGCTGTTAAAAGCCTTAAGAGAAAAAGATAATCCTGTGAAAGTTATCTTGTTGAGTGGTTATGCTGAATTTGCCTATGCACAAAAAGGCTTATCCCTTGGTGCAATGGACTATCTTTTAAAACCTATGGATCCAGTCAATATTGAGGAAGTATTAAAAAAAGTACATAAAAGGTTAACCGATGAAAAAAAGAAAGAAGAGCATACACAATATCTAAACGAAAAATTAGAATTGACCAGGTCATTTTTAAGAGAAAAGGTGATTAGTGATATTATACACGGAAAAAATCTGGATAAGCTTTATACATTAATAGAGGAATATGATATTCCATTAACCAATCATTTTGTACAGGTGGCAATCATAGAACTTGATGATTTTGAGGAGCAGGGAGAAGATTGGCTTTTAAATGGGATGTATGAAGAAATTGCTGATAAGGTTCAAACCATTATAAAGCAAGAATTGGAAAAGGAAAATCATATAACCAGTATTATTAGTATGGGTGGATTAGGAAGTATTAATATAATCATTCAGGCAAAAGACATTTCGGATAAAGAACAGCTAGATGCAATCATATCCAAAGTTTTGGATAAAGTTTTACATAAAATCAATAATGACTTGAGCCTTAGAATTACAATAGGAATAGGTAAAGTATATGAAAAAGTCGAATTAACTTACTTAAGTTATTTTAATGCGAAAGAAAGTCTTAAACATAAGTATGTTTTAGGTGGAAATAAAATTATTCATATATTGCAGTTAGATTCCCATGAACAAAACAAATTTATTTATCCTTTAGAAGAGGAAAAGATTCTTATCTCTTATATTCTTTTTGGAGACAGTAAATCTGCTAAATTTTTAGAAGAACTGTTAGATCAGATAATAAAAAATAATAATTATGATTTATATAAAATTAGTCTTTGTTTTACTCAATTGGCAACCAATATTTATCAGGCTGTTCAGGATAAATATCGTTATATTAAAGAGATTTATAATTTAACGGAAGTAAAAGATTTAGGCTTTTTAAAATATAAGGATATTGAAGAAATAAAAGTACATTTTATTAATAATGTGACAGAGTTAATCCATGTTATACAAAAATATGGATTAAACAGTAATAGTACGATAGTCAATATGGCTTGTGAATATGTTTTGGAACACATTGATGAAAAAATTACTTTAGCTTCAATTTCTGAATATCTTCATATAAGTAAAAATTATTTTTGCTCATTATTTAAGCAAGAAACAGGAGAAAACTTTTTAGATTATCTTACTAAGGCAAAAATGGACAGGGCAAAAGTATTATTAAAAGAAGACAACTATAAGATATATGAAATAAGTGATTTATTAGGTTATAAGGAAAAGGGTTACTTCAGTAAATTATTTAAAAAGTATACAGGCTTCACCCCGGCAGAATATAAAAAGAACTGTAGATAAAAAAGATAAGAGGGGGAGTATGTTGAAATATAATTTTTTTCATAAAATGGGAATCCGGTCAAAATTAAATATTGGGTACATGACAATGATGCTTGTATTGGTGTCTGTAAGTTTTGTTATGTATATTAGAATAAATGCAAGGCAAGTAGAAAGAAAAATGTTTAAAACCGACCAGCAGCAGGTGTTTTTAATAAAAACAACCATTGAAAGTGTCATTTACAGAGTAGATATGATATCCGCAGATATTGCACTTAATCCCAGTGTTCAAAAAGCTTTAAAAGAAGGAAGAAAAGAGTACTACTATATTTCAGAACGAGAAATCAATGAATACTTAAATAATACTATTAATAGAGATGTTGATATTGCTTCAATTTATATTATTGATAAAAATAATTATATATATTATGTAGACCGGGATCAAAAAGAAGCTCGTTTCCCCGATGATTTTTTAGCTTCTCTTGATACTGAAGAATTGGTATCCCTGAAAGGAAGATCTAAGTGGAATATCCAAAAAAATATGTTTATTCAAGACGATAATAATTATATGACAGTATCCAGGGCCATTAATAGCATTGAGGACTATCAGACGATTGGATATGTTGTTATAACGGTTAGAAATAATGTTCTGGAAGATATATATAAGAAATTTTCCAGTAATGATATGTATTCGTATATGATAGAAGATAATAAAAAGCAGTCTATTATATTTCCTTATGATGGCAGAGCAGAAGAAGTGAAAAAAACTTTGTCGCTTATTCCTTATACAGTGGATGAATATTATAAAAAACAAATTGAAAAGCAAACACATTATTTCATCAAAGTTCCTTTAGAATCTATTGACTGGGATTTATCCTGTGCATTTGTATATGATAATAATTTTCAATCTATAGAATTAATTTTTATATTTTTAATTTTACTTTATGCTATTCTATCCATTATAGGAAGCAGGATCATTAATTCAGTTATTTTAAAACCGTTAGAATCCATATCAAGTTCTATCAATAAGATTAGAGACGGTGATTTAACAACACGATTTAAAATAACTAATAGTAATGATGAGATTAATCAACTCAGCGCAGCCTTAAATATGATGATGGATCAGATTAATTTACTTTTAGAAAAATTAAATAAAGAGCATGAAATACAAAGGAAACTGGAATTTGATTTATTGGTAAGCCAAATCAAACCTCATTTTCTATATAATACCCTTAATGCAGTCAGTGCCTATATAAGTATTGGGAAAAAAGAAGAAGCATTTTATATTTTACGGACCTTGGCGGCATATTATAGACTTTGTTTAAGTAGTGGTAAAGATATAATTACTATTAGGGATGAATTGGAATTACTAAAAAATTATGTGGATATTATGAATATCCGGATGAACAAATTATTTGAAGTTAGTTATGAAATTGATGATGCTGTGTTAGATTGTACAATTCCTAAATTAACTCTTCAGCCTTTGGTAGAAAACTCTATTAATCATGGTATCAGGGATTTTGAAAAGGCTTTAAATATTAAATGTATCATTAAAAAAATAGAAGATAAAAACTTAATCTTTATTGCGGTAGAAGATGATGGAGTGGGAATACCAGAAAAAATAATTATTAAAATACTAGGTGCGGAGGAAGTGAATAAAACATCTGGATTTGGATTAAGAAGTATTATTCAAAGACTAAGTATTTATTATAAAGTAGAAGATATAAACGAGATAATTAAAATTGAAAGCATAGAAGGTAAATATACAAAAGTGTATTTATATATCCCGATAAAAAATAGTTAGAATTCTATATTTTTTTATAATCAGACACCTTATGCGAAAAGCATTAAATTTATATCAATTCAACAAAAATATTATAAATGACAGGATAGGTTAAATGGGAAAAAAGAATATGAATCAAATCAAAAAAACAGACTTTTATTTTGATGATAAAATAATGGACTATCATTTTTTGTTTAACTCTCTTGAAACAATAAACTGTTTAGCATTATCCATTGGTGCAAGTGAAATATGTAAAGTAACGCTTGCTTTAGCAAACATGTTCCGCTTTGTGATCAATGATAATCAAGCAACGGTTCTGCTTAAAGACGAGATAGATTTTACAAATGAGTATTTAACAATTCAGGCAGTCCGTTATAATGAAAACTTAACTTTTGAAATTGATAGCAGCCATATTATGTTAACAGTAATGTGTCCCAGGTTTTTAATTCAATCAATAGTTAATAGGATGATTCACTATTATATTGAAAAAAAAGATTTAGTCAGCCATATAAAAATAGCAATAGAACCGAAAAGTAATTCCGTTGTTGTAACAATTAGAAATAACCTAAAAGATTTACAAAGAAATTTGCTTGGTAAGAAAGAAGAAGAATTACTAAAAGAAGAAATATTAGATATTGGAAAATCAAGTCAAGCGGATAAAAACTATGACATCAAAATCATAAACTGCGATAAAACAGGAATTACAGTTAAACTTGAATTATATAGTATTTTTTAGGAGGAAGATAGGGATGGATACAAGCAAAAAAACGGCGTGGCACTTTATAGATGATAACGGCAGCTTTTCTTTATTAGCCCCTCATAAAAACAGTTATTTGTATTTTCCATTGGTTAATGATGCAGGTATGATGTCTTCGATTACTCCCTTATTAAATGGAGATATTAAAGCAGGACAAAATGAATTTTTCATGCTTCCGGTTTCTTCAGAGGATTTGCATAACAGCAGGTCAGGGAGAAATTTTTGGCTTTATATCGAAGGGGTAGGACCCTGGTCGGCAGCAGGGCATTCTCCTGGTCAAATCATGGATACTTTTGATGAAGAAGCAGAAGAAGTTAAATTAGAGGCGGGTTTTTTGTGGCATAAAGTCATCCGCGAAAATAAAAAAATCGGGATTCAGTCTGAAATTATAAACTTTGTGCCTGCAACAAATGATAAAGTTGAACTAATGGCAGTAACCATTAAGAATACTGGAAAGGGTAAAATGCTCATTACGCCTACCAGTTCAATCCCTGTTTTTGGCAGATCGGCAGATAATTTAAGAGACCATCGTCATGTGACTTCATTGCTTCACAGGATATATACCATAGAAAGTGGCATAGAAGTGCAGCCTGCTTTGTCCTTTGATGAAAGAGGGCATAAAGAAAATAAAGTGACTTATGGGGTGGTTGCACGGGATGAAGAAGGGAATAAGCCTTTGGGCAGTTTTCCTTTAGTAGAGGATTTTATTGGTGAAGGGGGTTCTTTAGAGTGGCCTGAGGTTATTGTAAAGAACAAGGACTCTTTTGTTTATCAAGGCAATATCATAGAAGGTTATGAAGCCATTGGAGCCCTTCGTTTTAAAGAGGAAATCCTTGAACCAGGGGAGGAAAAAAGCTATATCCTTGCTCTTTATATTGAGGAAGACAGAGGCAGGGGAGAAGAGATAGTCCGTAAATACTGCAGTAAAGAAAACTTTTATTATTATTTAAATCAAAATATGGATTATTGGAAGCAGAAACTTGACGTGTTGCAGTTTTATTCTGCTGACAGGGAATTTGATTTGTGGCTAAGATGGGTGACCTTGCAACCCATTTTACGAAGAATATATGGCTGTTCTTTTTTACCCCACCATGATTATGGAAGAGGGGGAAGGGGCTGGAGAGACCTTTGGCAGGATTGCCTGGCACTTTTAATGATGGAACCTGAAGAAGTCCGTCATTTGTTAATCAATAACTATGGAGGAGTCCGTATCGATGGCAGCAATGCTACCATTATTGGAACAAAGCCCGGAGAATTCATTGCTGACAGAAACAACATCTGCAGAATATGGATGGATCATGGTGCCTGGCCCTGGATTACAACAAAGCTTTATATCGATTACAGCGGGGACTTGGATTTTTTATTAGAAGAACAAACTTATTTTAAAGATTCCCAGGCGGCAAGATCTACGGAAATCGATGAATTATGGGACAAGTCCCAGGGCAACCTTTTAAAAACGCATAAAGGAGAAATATATAAAGGAACGATTTTAGAACATATTATGCTCCAACATTTAACACCTTTTTATAATGTGGGGGAACACAATAATATCCGTTTAGAGGGAGCCGACTGGAATGATGCCTTTGACATGGCAGCCCAAAATGGTGAAAGCGTTGCCTTTACTGCCTTATATGGAAACAATCTGGCTGAAATCAGTGACATGATTTTAATACTAAAGGAAAAGAAAAAAATTAATACAATAGAACTGGCTCAGGAAATGCTTGTCTTACTGGATACGATGATAAAGCCTGTAAATTATGATTCTGTTGAAGAAAAGAAGGAACTGTTAAAAAGGTATTTTGATGCTTGTAAGCATACGATTTCCGGAGAAAAAGTAAAAGTGGATTTGACAGCTTTGGCGAGGGATTTGAAAGAAAAAGCCAATTGGATCAAAGAGCATATCAGAAATAAAGAATTTATAACAAATGAAGAAGGTTATCAGTGGTTTAATGGTTATTACGATAACCACGGAAGAAGGGTTGAAGGAGATTTTCCTGAAGGAGTGAGGATGACTTTAACAGGACAGGTTTTTACCCTTATGGGAGATATCGCAACCGGGGAACAGGTCAAAGAAGTTGTTAAAGCTTGTGACAGGTACCTGAAGAATCCTAAGATTGGTGGCTACAGATTAAATACAAACTTTAAAGAACTCAAAAAAGATTTAGGAAGAGCTTTTGGCTTTGCTTTCGGACATAAAGAAAACGGAGCGATGTTTAGCCATATGGCAGTGATGTATTCTAATGCTTTGTACAAAAGAGGCTTTTCCAAAGAAGCTTATGAAGTCATTCAACTTATCTATAATCAGTGCAAAAACTTTGAAGAAAGCAGGATTTATCCTGGTATTCCTGAATATATCAATGAAAAGGGCCGGGGTATGTATCATTATCTTACAGGTTCTGCAAGCTGGTTATTGCTGACGGTCTTAACACAAATTTATGGTGTAACAGGAGATTTGGGCAATTTAAGACTTAAGCCACAACTAAGAAGGGAGCAATTTAATCATTTAAACGAAGCAGCAGTTGTGACAAAATTTGCAGATAGAATTTTAAAAATTACATATGTCAATACAAATGGATTAGAAGCTGGTAAATATCAAATTAAAAGAGTATGGATTAATCAGGGTGAACAAAAGCTGATCAAGCCAAAATCAGACTATTTAATCAAAAGAGAAGTTATTGAGGCTTTGGATAAGGATAAGATCCATGAAATAAGGGTTGAACTGGCTTAAAGATGTCTAATGGAAAAGCAAAGGGCTGTGTACTAATGGTTAAATAACCGTTAGCCGACAGTCCTTTAATTTTTCTTATAAAAAGGGATCAGGGACTTTTTATTAGTTCCAGAGGTTCATAATGAATTATTCAATTATTAATTGTTAAAAAATCTTGAATAAAATCATTATAGATTGACATTTGCTGGATAAAAGTTTATACTAAACTATAAGTATAAATAATATACTCTTAGTTTAATTTTTGAAAATTAAGAAACAAGAGAATAAAAAGATAAGATGACAGAAAAAACATGAAAAGAAGAAGGAGAATTATGAAAGAAAGTAAAAAAGAAGTCCTGGCAAAGTTTCACAGGGACAATATCATACGGGCATCGGAAAAGTTATTTTTGAAAAATGGGATAGAGAATACTTCAATGGACGATATTGCCAGAGAAGCAGGATATAGTAAGGCAACTCTATATGTTTACTTTAAAAATAAAGATGAAATCATTGGCGCAATCACCTTATTGGGAATGAAAGCCTTTCTTGATTATGTAAGGAACTGCCTTATGGAACATAAGGATTTTAAATCCCAGTATTTTGCCTTATGTTATGCTTTAGTAGACTTTCAAAAGGAGCATCCTTTTTATTTTGAATGTGTTTTTTCAGAAATCAATGTAGATTTAGAATTAGAAGAAACACCAAAGGTTTATTATGAAATATATGAGGTTGGAGAAGAAATCAATCAGGAAATATTAAAAATTTTCCAGGAGGGCGTCAAAGAAGATTTGCTTAGAAGAGATATCCAATTGCCACTGGCTTCTTTTATCTTTTGGGCAAGTATTTATGGCATTATCCGGATGTCAAAAGAAAAGAATAAATATCTTCAAAAAGGCATGGGGGTTTCCTCAGAGGACTTCTTACAATACAGTTTTGAATTGCTTTATCATTCAATAAAAAAAGAATAAATTATTTTGTTTAGAAAGGAGTTAGGCATGTATTTGCAGCAAATACGTTGCCAGGATCTTATGAAGAAAAAGAAAATAATACTATTAATTGTTGTTGTGATATTTGTGGGCTTTCTTATTTTATTAAATTATTTAAATGATCTTAATAACTACAAAGAAAAAATAGCCAGTACCAGGATCAGCCCTCTTGATTTCAGGGAAATTCCTGATGGGGTTTATGTAGGGGATTATGATGTTGACTTTATATATGCAAAAGTTGAAGTCACCGTAAAAAATGGTCAGGTTACCGACATTAAATTGCTGGAACATAAAAATGGAAGAGGGCAAAAAGCAGAAAAAATTGTTGAAGATATTAAAGCAGCTCAAAGCTTAGAGGTAGATACAGTATCTGGTGCAACAAATTCATCCGTTGTCATTAAAAAAGCCATAGAAAACGCACTTATCAATGCAGTCCATTAGTATAGAAAAAATTACGGAAAGGGCAGATAGAATGGATTTATTATATGATAAAGGGAATCGGATAAACTATCTTAAAGCCATTGAAAAAAGGGTTTCCAGAAGGGCCTATCTGAATCAGAAAATTGAAGCGGACAAATTAGAAAGAATCCGGGAGGCAATCAGGCATTATAATAAGCTTTCAGGACTTTCTATCCAATTGATTGAAGATGGCAGCCAGGCTTTTAATGGCCTGAGGAAAAGCTACGGGATGTTTTATGGTGTAAGAACTTTAATTGCTCTGGTGGGAAAAACAGCAGATCCGCATATAAAAGAAAAGGCTGGGTATTTTGGGGAGTTACTTATCCTGGAAGCAACAGCTTTGGGACTGGGAACTTGTTTTGTAGGAGCCAGTTATGACAAAAAGAACTGCCCTTGTCAAATTGGAGCAGATGAATCCCTTATTTGTGTTATTACAATGGGTCCTGTCAATGAAAAGCCTGGTCTAAGGGAAAAAGCCATATATCACATGACTCATCGGAAAAGTATCAAATTAGAAGAACTTTATGAGGCAGATATGGAAGTTCCGTCTTGGTTTATGAAAGGCGTAAAAGCAGCTCAGCTAGCTCCATCTGCCATAAACCGTCATCCTGTAAGATTTGTTTATAAAAAAGGAGAAGTATATGCTTATGTTAAGGATACATCAGATTTTAATCTGGTTGATTTAGGGATAGCAAAGGCCAATTTTGAAATAGGGGCAGAAGGGAAATTTGAATATGGTAATTATGGTAGATTTGTTAAAACAATAAAAAATTAAAACGAGTTTGAAGAGTGTTTCTTGTTAGACTGAGTTTAGACATTTAAAGAAAATTATTAGAATAAATATTTAGAATATAGTCTCCTAATGGAATTGGAGAAACAGTTCAAATTTAATAAAACGGATATAGGAATGTCAAAAATCAAGCTTTCTATTACCTTGACTTGAATTTTCTAATAAGCTAGATTAGTTCAGAAAATTCATTATAAATTAGTTTGATAAAGCGTTTATACAACTATAAAATTAATCTTCATGCTGATGGTGGCTGATTTCAATGGATTATAAATTGGTATATGAAGTGACACAGGACATTGATTTCGCCTGGTTTTTTCCTTTTATAATGTTTATATTTCTTCTTTTCTTTCCTAAGATTTATGTATATTGCAATATAATAAATAATAAAGAACAATATAATACAGAATTTAGTATTCGTATCATTAAAATATTTTCCAGGATCTGTGCAGTTTTTGTTTTCATGTTTTGTTTATTGTATGTGAATAATTTTATTCAGGAATATAAGACCATTGTTATTCCTTATAAGGAAGGCAATTATAAAATAGTTGAAGGCTACGTCGAAAATTATGTACCAATGCCTTATGAAGGCCGGGGTCATCACGAAAGTTTTGAAATCAATCATGTTAAATTTGATTATGAGTATTATAGTGTAGGTTTAGGATATCATCGTGCAGGAAGTCATGGGGGTATCATTAACCGAAATGGACAAAAATTAAAGATAGGCTATATCACTTGTGGCAATGAGAATATTATTGTAAGAATAGAAGTGCCAGCTAATGAGGAAAATTAAAAAGGACCTGCAATAATTGCAAGGTCCTTTTGATATTTAATTTCTGATTAGGTAGTCGAAGGCACTCAATGCAGCAGTAGCTCCTGAACCCATAGAAATCACAATTTGCTTATAAGGACTGTCGGTACAATCTCCTGCGGCAAATACGCCGGGGATATTGGTAGCGCCGTATTTATCAACTACAATTTCTTTTAAATGATTGAGAGTCAGTGTTCCTTCCAGCCAGTCTGTATTGGGGATAAGACCAATCTGGACAAAGACGCCATCGAGGGGTATATGTTTAACGGCACCAGTATCTTTTTCCAAATAAGTGATACCATTGACTTTTTCAGTGCCAGTGATTTCTTGTGTCTGAACATTTTTAAGCACAGTTACATTAGGGAGTTTGTAAAGATGTTCCTGCAAAACGGCATCAGCTTTAAGTTCCGGTAAAAATTCGAGCAGGGTAACATGATTGACAATACCAGCAAGATCTATGGCTGCTTCAACACCAGCGTTACCGCCGCCAATAACAGCAACATTTTTTCCTTCAAACAAAGGGCCATCGCAGTGGGGGCAATAAGCGACCCCTTTGTTTCTAAATTCTGCTTCTCCGGGAACACCAAGGGTTCTTGGACGGGCTCCCGTTGCAATAATAACGGTTTTACTTTTTAAAAGGGCACCATTTTCTAATTCTATTTCAACAAATTTATTCTTTCGAAGGGATTTTACCTGATAAGGCTTCATGATATCAATATCATAATTTTTCACATGTTCTTCAAGGTCTGCAGCCAGTTTTGGACCTTCTGTATATTTTACACTGATAAAGTTTTCAATGGCCATGGTATCCAGGACCTGGCCGCCGAAACGTTTTGCAACAATACCAGTGCGGAGGCCTTTACGGGCGGAATAGATGGCTGCACTGGCACCAGCCGGACCGCCTCCGACAACAAGTACATCGAAGACTTCTTTATTCTTTAATTCAGAAGCATCAGGACTTGTTCCGATTTTAGCGAGAATCTCTTCAAGGGTCATACGTCCACTGCTAAAAAATTCGCCATTCAGAAAAACTGCAGGAACGGCCATAATATCTTTACTTTCGGCTTCTTCCTTAAAAATAGATCCATCTATCATTGTATGGGTGATATTTGGGTTTAATAAACTCATTAAGTTAAGGGCCTGTACAACCTCAGGACAATTATGACAGCTTAGACTGACATAGCTTTCAAAATGGTATTCCCCTTTTAAATTTTTAATACTGTCAATGACTTTTGCTTCAATTTTTGGTGGTCTTCCGCTTACTTGCAAAAGTGCAAGGACCAAAGAAGAAAATTCGTGTCCTAAAGGAATACCGGCAAATATAATGCCGGTATCCTCATTCATTCTATTAATACTAAAACTCGGGGTTTTGGGCAGGACAGCTTTTTCAACTTTTATTTTAGGGGATAAGGAAGCTATTTCATTGATTAAAGAAAGCATGTCTTGAGAGTTTGTATCAGAGCCAGCACTAACTTTAATGACAATGTCATTTTCCATCAGTTGAAGATATTGATCAAGTTGATTTCTTATATCTGGCTCCAGAATCATAACTTTCACCTCGGTATGTCTTAAATTTTTCCTACAAGGTCAAGGCTTGGTTTAAGGGTTTTTGCCCCTTCTTCCCATTTAGCCGGACAAACTTCTCCTGGGTTATTTCTTACATATTGCGCTGCCTTAATCTTTCTGATTAAAGTTTTTGCATCACGACCGATGCCGCCGGCATTGATTTCAATAGCCTGAATTACGCCATCCGGGTCGATGATAAAGGTACCGCGGTCTGCAATACCTTCTTCTTCAATTAATACATCAAAGTTTCTTGCAAGGATGTGAGAGGGGTCTCCAATCATTGGGAAAGTAATTTTTTTGATGGTTTCTGAGCTGTCATGCCATGCTTTGTGAGTATAATGGGTATCGGTTGAAACAGAATATACTTCAACACCTAAGGATTTAAAAGTTTCATAGTTATCTTGTAAATCTTCCAGTTCTGTTGGACAAACAAAGGTGAAGTCTGCCGGATAGAAGCACACTACACTCCATTTTCCTTTAAAATCCTGTTCGGTAACTTCTATAAATTCTCCATTGTGAAAAGCTTGAGCTTTAAAAGGTTTTACTTCTTTTCCTATTAATGACATAATACATACCTCCTATATATTTTATAATTATTATTAACTTGTAATAAAAAGTATATGTAATTGATAATTATTATTACTTAATACTAATTATACATTTAAAAAAAGATTTGTCAACTGCTTTATGAAAAATTATCTATATATTTTTTTGTAGAAATATAAGATATTAACAGACATATAATAAGAATACTTTTATTTTTATAAAGCTATACGGAATAAAAAGAATTTGATATACTATGGATAGGAGTAAAAAATAAGAAAGATTATTACAAGGGAGGAAATCAGATGATACCAACACCACATATTGAAGCAAAAGACAAAAATGAAATTGCAAAAACTGTATTAATGCCGGGAGATCCTCTTCGTGCCAGATTTATTGCAGAGAATTTTTTAACGGATGTAAAACAATTTAATAATGTAAGAAATGTTTTAGGCTTTACAGGAAATTATAAAGGAAGAAAAATCTCTGTTATGGCGAGTGGTATGGGTATGCCCAGTATGGGGATTTATTCTTATGAGCTTTTTAAATTTTATGATGTCGAAAATATCATCAGGATTGGTTCCTGTGGAGCCTATACAGCAGATCTAAAATTATATGATGTTATTCTGGTCAAAGATGCCTGGACAGAGTCAACTTATGCCAGAGTACAGGGAGGTTATGAAAAAGATATTATTGAAGGAAGTGCAGAGTTAAATGAAAGGCTTAAAAAATATGCTGAGGAATTAAATATTCCAATCCGCGAAGTAAGAATTCATTCTTCGGATGTTTTCTACAGGGAAAATCCTGAAGCATATAAAGAAATTAATAAAAAATACGGCTGTGAGGCCGTTGAAATGGA